>NZ_AXBI01000019.1 GCF_000473325.1 Leisingera caerulea DSM 24564 | reverse complement strand
CGGCGGCAGCGATGACAGCAGCTCAGGCAACTGAAACCGGAAATAAAACAGAAAAGGCGGCCGAAGGGCCGCCTTTCTCACCGGGGTTGCAGCCTTAAAGCAGGTAGCTGCCGTTGATGTCCGGCAGATCTTCCTTGGCCGGGGTTTCCAGATATTTCCTGACTGTCGGGTCAATCCGCGGGCTGCGCACCGGGTGAACGCCGCAGGCGGCAATCGCCTCGCGCGCTGTGACCCGCTCATCCAGCCGTTTCCAGATCGTCCGCGCAGCATAGGGGCGGGGGAACGGCCGCCAGGCCAGCCCCATGGTCATGCCGCGCAGGTATTTCAGCTGCTGCCGGTGGGCCGAAAATAGGATGGTCTGCGCCACGCTGCCTTCACGGGCACGCTCGTGCTCGGTGATGAACAGCCGGTTGCCCCGCATCGCCACCAGCCCCCGATAGCGCGAGATCTGCCGGATGCTCTGCTCCGGGTCATGGGCAATTTCCAGGTTGCGGGACAGAATCAGCCCGTCCTGTTCTATGAACCGGGTCAGCGCGCAGAAGATGCCGTCGCCCCAGGAGGGGGTGTGGAAATAGGCGTGGTAGAAGCCGAGGTAGCGTTTCAGATTGCGCTGCTGTCCGCGGAAGGGCGCCAGGAATTCCTCGCCCGGGCTGTGCGTGGCGGGACCGGCTGCCTCGGCGAGGCGGGCTTCAAACTCTGACTGCGCGGCAAACAGCTGCGATTCCGGGATCGCGAAATACCGGGCAATCCGGCGCAGGTTGTGCGCGGAGGGCAGGCTGCTGCCATTGAGGTAGCGGTTGAACTGCTGGCGGTTGAGGCCGATCTCGCGGCAGATCTGCGCAATGCTGCCATGCTCAGCGCAGAGCGAGCGCAGATTTTCTGAAAAATTCCCAGACAAGCGTCAATATCCTTCGCGTTCTGACGCGAGTGTGGATCATCCCGTGTCAGTTCGCGCATGTTTGCACAGTTTTGAATCCGGCGAAACCGGCGTTTCTGGAGCCAAGCCGCGTGAGTATGGCAAGCCGCGGTCCGGCCGGGAGGGCTGGAGAGTGGAGGCGGCAAACCGAGCGGCAGCAGGAGAGGGCCCCGGTTCGCGGGCTCAGTGGATCTGATCCAAGGGAGGACACTATGAGGATCGAATGGACCAAGGCGCCGGTGGGACGGCGCAATTTTCTGAAGGGCGCCACCGCGCTGGGGGCGGCCGCCGTCTTGCCGATGGGCCTGGGCAGCCGCGCGATGGCAACCGCGGACGGTACCCTGCGGGTGCGCTCCTATGGCGACCTGCAAAGCATCGACCCGGCCTTTTCCAAGGGTGTGATCGACGAGGAGATCCATGCCTCGATCTACAACAAGCTGATCCAGTATAAGCCGGGCCGCGAATGGGACTGGCAGATGGACGCTGCCGCGATGATCGAGCAAGGCGACGAAACCCACATCAAATTCGCACTGCGCGATGACATCGGGTTCACAAACGGCTTCGGCGCAATGACCGCCGAAGACGTGAAATTCAGCTTTGAGCGGATCGTTGCGGAAGAGACCGAAAGCCCGAACAAACCTGACATGGGCCCGCTAAGCCATGTCGAGGTGACCAGCGAGCGTGAAGGCACCATCGTGCTGAAAGAGCCGTTTGCCCCGCTGTGGAGCATCGCGCTGCCCTATATCACCGGCAATATCGTGTCCAAAAAGGCCTGGGAGGCCGCAGGCGGCAAGGCAACAACCGATCCGCTGGCAGAATCCGGCCCTTACTTGCGCGACAGCTGGTCGCCCAAGGAAAAGACCGTGCTGAAGCGCAACCCGGACTGGAAGGGCGAAGCCCCCGCCTGGGACACGATCGAGATCCTGCCGATCGACGACGAGAACACCGCCGAGATCGCATTCGAGGCCGGAGAACTGGACTTTACCCGCGTCTCACTCGGCTCGGTCGCGCGCTACCGGGACGGGGTGCCGAACGGCGGCACGCTGCTGGAGTACCCGTCACTCTATTACGCCTGGCTGGGCATGAACCTGGATCACCCCAAACTGCAGAACAAAAAACTGCGCCAGGCGATTCAGCATGCCATCGACGTGCCCTCGGTCCTGGAAGCGGCCTATTTCGGCGCCGTGGAACCCTCCACCGGCATCATCGCACCGGGTCTGGTCGGGAACCGACCGCAATCGCTGGTGCCGCCGCAAGCGGATTTTGCCAAGGCCGCGGACCTGTTGGCGGAATCCGGTGAAACCAACGTCACGCTGAAGCTCGACACGCTGAACAAAACCACCTTCACCACCGCGGCGCAGGTGATCCAGGCGACACTGGCGCAGATCGGCATCACGGTAGAGGTGAACGTGCTGGAATCCGGCGCCTTCTGGGCCAGCGCGGATAACGAGGATCTGCAGCTGGTGCTGAACCGCTACTCGATGACCCCGGACCCGTATTACGCGACTTCCTGGTTCACCACCGAACAGGTCGGCCACTGGAATTGGGAACAGTTCAGCAACGACGAGTTCGACAAGATCCATGCCGAGGCCGCGCAGCTGACCGACCAGGCCAAGCGGGACGAGATGTACCGGCGGGCGCAGGACCTGATGGAGGAAAGCGGGGCCTACCGTTTCCTGACCCATGAGGCGACGCCAGTGGTGCATTCCGCCGGAGTAGTGCCTGCATTGAGGCCCGACGGGCTGGCGCTCTTGCGCTACTTCGGCAAGGCCTGACACTCCCCTCAGGCCCGGTCCTCCCGCCGGGCCTGACTTGGCACGGCTGCATAATGCGGCGCAGCCGTGCCGTTTTCATCCGCACAGCGAAGACAAGGGGGCCATGCGGCCATGTTACTTTATGCAACCCGGCGGTTCGGGCTGGCACTGCTGATCCTGATCGTGGCGGTCACCGTCATGTTCCTGATGATCCGCGCCGTCCCCGGCGATCCGGTCCAGATCATGCTGGGCCCGCGCGCCACGCCAGAGCTGCAGGCGCGGCTGACGGCAGAGCTGGCGCTGGATCAGCCGATCTGGAAACAGCTGCTGATCTTCTATGGCAACCTGATGCAGGGCGATCTGGGGATTGATGTGTTCTCGGGCCGGTCGGTGACCGAGATTGTATTCCAGCAGCTGCCTCACACACTGTGGCTGATCCTGGGGTCGATCACCTGGTCCGCCACGCTTGGCATTGCGCTTGGCGCATATGCGGCTGCGCATCCCAATACGGTGATCGACCGGATCACAGCCGCCATTTCCGTCAGTTTCGTCGCCGCGCCCGCCTTTGTCGTCGCGCTGCTGTCGCTGCTGATCTTTGCGGTGCACCTGCAATGGTTCCCGGCCATCGGCGCAGGCGAAGGTTTCTGGGACCGCCTCAATCACCTGGTGCTGCCCGCCTTTGCCATCGGTCTCAGCTGGGTGGGCTATATCGCCCGGCTGGTGCGCGCCTCGATGCTGGAGGTGATGGGCGAGAGCCACATCCGCACCGCCCGCGCCTTCGGCATTCATGAACGCCGCGTTGTGATGGTTTATGCGCTCCGCATCGCCATCCTGCCGGTGGTCACGGTAATCGGCGTCGGCATGGGCTTTCTGCTCAGCTCCGCCGTCTTTGCCGAGATCGTCTTTGCCCGCCCCGGCCTGGGCAAGCTGGTGATCGACAGCATCACCACCCGCAACTACCCGATCGTGATGGGATCGGTGCTGATTTCGACCGGCCTGTTCGTGGTGTCCACCGCGCTGGCTGACCTGATCAACGCCTGGCTCGATCCCCGCGCCCGCACGGCGGCTTGAGGAGACTGTAATGTCTGAGGTTCAATCCGGAACACAGCCGGCCGCTGCGCCCGGCCGCACCCACAAATCCCGGTCCGAGCTGGGCCAGATCCTCCACGGCGTCGCCCGCGACCCGTTGGGGCTGATGGGGCTGATCATCGTCGGCACCATCGTTTTCTGTGCCATCTTTGCTGTCTGGATCGTTCCTTACGATCCGGTCGCGATGAACATCAAGGACCGCCTGCAAGGCCCCTCCGCCGCGCATCTTCTGGGCACCGACCAGCTGGGCCGCGACACGTTTTCGCGCGTCGTGATGGGCGGTCAGGTTGCGCTGAAAGTCGCGCTGCCCGCGGTCTTCGGCGCCATGGCCATCGGCCTCACGCTGGGCATGATCGCCGGCTACGGGCCGAAGTGGCTCGACAACCTGCTGATGCTGTTCTTCGACACCATCCGCTCCTTCCCGACGGTGATGTTTGCCCTGGCGGTGGTGGCGCTGGTAGGGCCGAGCCTGCAAACCGTGGTGTTTGTGGTGATGGCAACCTCGATCCCGACCTATGGCCGGGTGGCACGGACCCAGACGCTCACCTTGCGCAATTCAGAGTTTATCCTGGCCGAACGCTCCATGGGCGCCAGCATGAAACGCATCCTGGGCGTGCACATGCTGCCCAACATCGTTGGCGTGCTGGCGGTGCTGGCGGCGATGGATATTCCCACGGTGATCGCGCTGGAGGCGGGACTGTCCTTCCTCGGCCTCGGGGTGAAACCGCCGACGCCAAGCTGGGGCGCGCTGCTGAAAGACGGCTATTCGCTGATCCGCCAGACCCCTTGGCTGGTGGTGGGCGGCGGGCTGCCGATCATCCTGGCAACGCTGGGCTTCACCTTCCTGGGCGAGTCCCTGCGTGACGTGGTTGACCCGAAACTGAGGAAACAGAGATGAGTGATACGCTTCTGGAAATCGACCGCCTCAGCGTCGACTACGAGACCGCCCGCGGCGACTTGAAAGCCTTGCGCGATATCTCCTTCGACGTCCGCAAGGGCGAGATTGTCGGCATCGTCGGCGAGTCGGGATGCGGCAAGTCCACCCTGATCTCCTCGATCCTGCGGCTGACCGCCCCGAACACCCGGTTCCGGCAGGGCGAGGTGCGGTTCAAGGGGGACGATCTGCTGCAACTGCCGGAGCGCAGGATGCGGGCCTTGCGCGGCGCCGATATTTCCATCGTGTTCCAGGACCCGATGCAGACCCACAACCCGGTGCTGTCCATCGGCCAGCAGATGCTGGATATCCAGCACCGCTCCAAGGCGTCCAAGGCCGAGAAACGGGCGCGCGCCGCGCAGATGCTGGGTGCCGTCGGCATCCCGGACCCGGAGGCGCGGCTGGACCAGTTCCCGCATGAGTTCTCCGGCGGCATGCGGCAGCGGATTGCCATCGCCATGGCGCTGATGTCGGAACCGGACCTGCTGATCGCGGATGAGCCGACCACGGCGCTGGATGCCACGCTGGAGGTGCAGATCATCGAGCGCCTGCAAGAGCTGCAGCAGGAATTCGACTGCGCCATCCTGTTCATCTCGCATCATCTGGGGGTGATTGCAGAACTCTGCGACCGGGTGGTGGTGATGTATGCGGGGGCCGTGGTCGAAAGCGGCGAGGTGCGCGAGATCTTCCACGATCCCAAGCACCCCTACACCCGCCGCCTGATCGACTGCGACCCGGGCCACATCAAGGAGCGTGCCCGCGTGCTGCCCACCATCCCGGGCGAGGTGCCGGATCTGGCCAACCTGCCCGGCGGCTGCATCTTCCGCGACCGTTGCGACCAGGCCATGCCGCGCTGCGCGGCAGAAGTCCCACCGCTGACACAGCTGAAGGACGGCCACCACGCCGCCTGCTGGCTGAACCACAAGGAGGCCGCGGAATGAGCCTGCTGGATGTAAACAACCTCAAGACCAGCTATGGACCGGTCAACGTGCTGGCCGGTGTCAGCTTCACCGTCGAACCCGGCGAAACCTATGCGCTGGTGGGCGAGAGCGGCTCCGGCAAGACCACGGTGATCCGCGCGATTGCCGGGCTGGCGCCGGCGCAGGAGGGATCTGTGAAATTCGAGGGCCGGGAGATCCGCGGCGCCTCGGAACGGGAACTGCGCCCCCTGCGCAAGGACATCGCGATGATGTTCCAGGACCCGGTCGGCTCGCTGTCGCCGCGCCTCACGATCCGCAGCCTGATCACCGAGCCCTACCGCATCCAAGGCATGAAGGACCGCGATCTGGCCGCCGAGGCCAAGCGCCTCTTGGAGATGGTGAACCTGCCTGCGCATTTCGCCGACCGCTATCCCTATCAGCTGTCGGGCGGGCAGGCGCGGCGGGTGGGCGTCGCCCGCGCGCTGGCGCTGGAGCCCAAGCTGATCCTGGCGGATGAGCCCACCGCGGGCCTGGACGTGTCGGTGCAGGGGGAGCTTCTGAATCTGATGAACGACCTGCGTGAACGGCTGGGGCTGGCAATGGTGATCATCACCCACAACCTGAACGTCGTGCGCCACGTGGCCGACCGGATGGGCATCATGTACCTGGGCCGGCTGGTCGAGGAAGGCACCACCGAGGCGATCTTCAAGGAACCCCGCCATCCCTATACCCGCTGCCTGCTGTCGGCGAACCCGGAACCCGACCCCGACGCCCGGCTGGAACGCATTGCCCTGAAGGGCGAGCCGCCCAGCCTGCTGCGCCGCCCCAAGGGTTGCGAGTTCCGCGAGCGCTGCCCGTTTGCCCAGGACATCTGCATGCAAACCCCGCGGTGGGAGACCGAAAACGGCCACGGCCTGCGCTGCTTGGCACCGCTAAACTGACGGCCCCGTTCGAAACCCCTCAAAATCTGAAAGACCATGACCAGCACATTGTATTTCAACGGCGCTGTCCTGACGATGGACGCGGCCAATTCCTGCGCCCAGGCGGTGCTGACCGAAGGTGAAGCTATCCGCGCTGTTGGCGCCGAGGGTGAACTGCGCGCGCAGATGCCTGCGGGCACTCATGAGGTGGATTTGCAAGGCCAGTCCCTGATCCCCGCCTTCATCGACCCGCACGGGCATTTCCCCGATCCCGGCTTCATCCGGTTGTTCCGGGTCAACCTCGCCTCTGCCCCCAGTGGCGACTGCCCTGACATCCCCACCGCGCTGGACCGGCTGCGGGCCAAAGCAGCGGAAACCCCTGCGGGGGAATGGGTGATGGGGGTGCTGTTCGACAATACCGCCATTGCCGAGGGCAGGATGCCCACACGCGCCGAGTTGGACAATGTCTCAAACGAACATCCCATCTGGGTGATCCATGCCTCAGGCCACAACGGATCTGCAAACTCGCTGGCGCTGAAGCGCCACGGCGTGAACCGCGACACGCCGGACCCTCTGGGCGGGCGATTTGGACGCAACCCGGAGACCGGCGCGCTGACCGGGCTGATCGAAGGCCTGTCAGCGATGGGAGAGATGGGCGATACCGATTTCCTGATTGACCGCGAACGGTTCTGGGCCGGGTTCGACAGCTGCCGCGATGAATACCTGGCGCATGGCGTCACTTACGCCCAGAACGCCTGGGCCACGCGGGCGATGCTGGAGCATTTCGCCTCGCTGCCAGCCGATCAGGACCCCGGCTATGACCTGATGCTGCTGCCAATCGGGGAACTGGAGCCTGAGCTGAGCCGCGGCCCGGATGCGCTGAAGTGGCCTGGCAACCCGCATTTCACTCTTGGGCCGCGCAAGCTGTTCACCGACGGGGCGTTCCAATTGCAGACCGCCTTGCTCAGCGCGCCTTACCACAAGCCGGTGGATCCGGCGCACCCCTGCGGGATGCCTTATGCGGATGCTGCCGAACACCGGCGCGAGGTGAAAAAACTGCATGATCTGGGCGTTCAGATCCACTGCCACTGCAACGGCGACGCAGGTGCGCAGATGTTCATCGACGCGGTGGCGGCGGCGCTAAAGGACAACCCGCGCGCCGATCACCGCCACACCATCATCCACGGGCAAGCCTTGCGCGACGACCAATTGCAGCAGATGGCGAAGCTCGGCATCACCGTAAGTTTCTTCCCGGCACATGTGCATTTCTGGGGCGACCGCCATTACGATACCTTCCTGGGGCCGGAGCGGGCGGAACGGATTTCCCCCTGCGCCTCGGCTGAGCGTTACGGCGTGCGCTACACCATCCACAACGACGCATCCGTCACGCCGACGCGGCCGATCCACCTGGCCCATTGCGCGGTGAACCGGCTGACCGCCAGCGGACGGCGGCTGGGCGAGGCGCAGCGGATCAGCACCCTGTCAGCCTTGCGCGCCCAGACCATCGAGGCCGCCTGGCAGGTGTTTCAGGAAGACACCCGCGGTTCCATCGAACCCGGCAAACTGGCGGATTTTGCGGTGCTGAACCGCAATCCGCTTGACGATCCGGACCTGATCGACACCACCAAAGTCACCCGCACCATCCGCCGCGGGCGGACCGTCTGGGCGCAGGAGCAGAATTGATGCAGGCCAAACCGCGGATCGCCATTGCAGGCTTTCAGCATGAAACCAACTGCTTCGGCACCACCAAGGCCGGGCTGGCAGAGTTCGAGATGGCGGATTCCTGGCCCGCCATGCTGGACGGGGACGCGGTGATCCGCGAAACCCGCGGCATGAACCTGCCCATCGCGGGATTTGCCAAGGCGGCGGAGGAAGCCGGGATGGAGCTGGCCCCCATCCTGTGGTGCGCGGCGGAACCTTCGGCGCATGTGACCGATCACGCATTTGACACCATCTGCGCCAAGATCCTGGACGGGCTGCACGCTGCCGGGCCGCTCAATGGCATCTTTCTTGATCTGCACGGGGCGATGGTGACCGAAAGCCACCCGGACGGCGAAGGCGAAATCCTGCGGCGGCTGCGCGCCTGGGCCGGGCCGGGGCTGCCCATCGCGGTCAGTCTCGACCTGCACGCCAATATTTCAGCCGCCTCGGTGGAGCTGGCAGACTACATCGCGATCTACCGCACCTATCCGCATCTGGATATGGCCGAAACCGGTGCCCGCTGCGTGCCGGTGCTGCGGCACCTGCTGGCGGGCGGGACGCTGCACAAGGCATTCCGGCAGATGGACTACCTGATCCCGCTGCACGCGCAGTATACCGGCGCCACACCGGGGCGGGAGCTCTATGACGCGCTGCCGCCGCTGGAACAGGCGGGTGTTCTGGCGGACATCGCGCTGGGGTTCACCGCGGCGGATTTCCCGGACACCCGGCCCTCCTGCGTCGCCTATGCCCGGGCTGCCGCCGCCGCAGCGCGGGCGGCGGACCATATCGCCGGACTGTTCGAAAGGATGGAAGCGCACTCGGACCACCCGATGCTGACGCCCGGACAAGCGGCAGAGACCGCCTGCCAGCCGCGCACGCGCAAGCCGGTGGTGCTGGCCGACGTGCAGGACAACCCCGGCGCGGGCGGCACCTCTGACAC
Organism: Leisingera caerulea DSM 24564; assembly: GCF_000473325.1. Lineage (NCBI taxonomy): Bacteria > Pseudomonadati > Pseudomonadota > Alphaproteobacteria > Rhodobacterales > Roseobacteraceae > Leisingera > Leisingera caerulea. The sequence goes on along the minus strand of NZ_AXBI01000019.1, from coordinate 236,426 downwards.
CACCGGGCTGCTGGCGGCGCTGGCAAACGCCGGAGCGCAAGACGTGCTGATGGGCCTGTTCCATGATCCCCAGGCCGCCGCAGCGGCGCATGAGGCGGGACAGGGCAGCGTCTTCCGCATCGCCCTTGGCGGGCGTTCCGGCGCGGCGGGAGACCAGCCGTTTGACGCTGAATTTCAGGTGGTTGCGCTAGGCGGCGGCAGCTGCCGTTACACCGGGGAAATGTACGGCGGCGGGACCGCGACGCTGGGCCTCACGGCGGTGTTGAAACTGCACGGGACACAGGCGGGTATCACCCTTGTCGTCACCAGTATCCGCAACCAATGCCTGGATCTGGCGCATTTCACCCATATCGGACTGGACCCCGCCGCATACCGCACGGTCTGCGTGAAAAGCACCGCCCATTTCCGCGCCGACTTCGAGCCCGTTGCCAGCGCGGTCTATCCGGTTGCCGCTCCCGGTGTGTTTCCCTGCGATCTGGGAACCTTCCCCTACGAAAACCTGCACCCGGACGTCAGAACCATCCCTGCAAAGGGTTGAGACCTTCTGCAGGGATGGCCTTTCGCAGGCGGCCAGGGGGCTGCCGCCCGCGGGGAGGATCAGTCCTCGTCTTCGCCGTTCTGGTAGGGCACTACCAGCGTCGGGATCTGCGACCGGCGCAGGACGCGCTTGGCCACGGTGCCCAGGAAGGTGTGGGAAAACCCGTGGTCATGGGCGCCCAGCACGATCAGATCGCAGCCCAGTTCGACCGAGCGGCGCAGGATCACCTCTGCCGGGTGGCCGTCGGTCACCTCGACAGAGGTGACCTGATCGCGGATCTTGGCCTCGTCGCCTTCAAAAGACGCCCAGAACCGCGCCTGCCGCTCGGCCAGGATCTGCTTGACCATCTCATGCCGCCGCCGGGCCGCGGACTTGCGGGTCTCTTCGTTCAGCACAAACATCTCAAAGGTGATGCGGGCATCCTCGGAAATCGGCTCATTCACATGCAGCACATGGATTTCCGCCCCGGTCGCATGGGCCAGGCTGGCGGCATGCCGCAGCGCCAGGGTGGAGTTATGCGACAGATCGGTGGCAAACAGGATGCTGGTGATCATCGGTTTCATATCGGATCCTTTCTGATCAATAGCCGAACAGCCGCGGCAGCCACAGCGAGAGTTCCGGGAAGAAGGCGATGATGAAGATCGCAATCGTGTTCACCGCCGCAAAGGGCAGGGCGCGCAGCGAGATCGTCTCGATCGAGATGTTGGAGATGCCCGAAGCGATGAACAGGTTCTCCCCCAAGGGCGGCGTCTGGAAGCCGATGCCCAGGGTGCAGACCATCACCACGCCGAAATGGATCGGGTCGATACCCACCGAGTAAGCCACCGGCAGCATCACTGGCACCAGGATCAGGATCGTCGCCAGCGTCTCCATGAACATGCCGACAAACAGCAGGAAGAAGATGATCAGCGCCCAGATCACATAGAGATTCTGGGTAAAGCTCAGCATGCTGTCCGCAATCAGCGCCGGGATCTGGTTTTCCACCAGCAGGCGGCCGAACACGGTCGCGGTGAACAGGATCAAGAGCACGCGGCCCGTCAGCCAGGTCGTGGCTTCCAGCGACTGGAACAGCGACGACCAGGTCAGTTCGCGGTAGATAAAGACGCCAACCACCAGGGTATAGAAGATCGCCACGATGGCCGCCTCAGTCGGGGTGAAGAACCCGGTGTAGATACCGCCCAGGATGACCAGTGGTGCCATCAGCGACCAGAACCCGCGGTACATCTCGCAGCCGACATTGCGGATTGACCAGCCATCGGCAGATCCTTTGTACCCGCGTTTCTTCGACATGAAGAAGTTCAGGATCAGCAGGCTGGTGGCGATCAGGAAGGCAGGCACGAAGCCGGCAATGAAGAGTTTCGAGATCGAAACCGACTGGAAGGTGCCGAACTTCTCGACCGCTTCGGGCGGTGCCGTAAAGCCAAGCGCCGCGATGCCGAAGATCACCATCGGGATCGACGGGGGAATGATGATACCCAGGCCGCCGGAGGACGCCGTGATAGCAGAAGCATAACCCTTTTCGTAACCGCGGTTGATCATGGCCGGGATCATCAGCATGCCGACGGCCGCGGTGGTGGCCGGGCCGGAGCCGGAGATGGCGCCAAAGAACAGGCAGGCCATCACGGTTGCGGCGGAAATCCCGCCGGTGAACGGTCCCGCCAGGCTTTCGGCCACGTTGATCAGGCGCTTGGAGATCCCCGCGGCCTCCATCAGCGCACCGGCCAGGATAAAGGCAGGCAGCGCCATCAGCGGGAACGACCCGACAGAGGTAAAGGCGATCTGCACGAATTTGATCGGGTTTTCGTCCAGATAGAGGAACGAGATCAGCGACGACACCCCCAGCGCAACGGTGATCGGCGCGCCCAAAAGCAGCAGCAGCAAAAAGGATCCAAACAGGATCGTGACGATTTCGGTTTCCATAGTCCTGTCCCTCCCGGTTACGTGCGGTTGTCCGCGCCAGCGGCGGCCTTGATTTCATCAAGGTCGATCTGGTCGGGATCGTGGATGTCTTCGCCGCGGATCAGCTTGCGGTAATTCACCTGCAGAATGCGGATCGTCATCAGGGCAAAGGCGATGGGCAGCACCATGTAGATGTACTTCATCTCGATGCCCAAGGTCTGCGACTTCCAGAACTTGTTCATCTTGTTGAAGACAAAATCGGTGGCCAGCCACAGGAAGTAACAGTTGAAGAACAGCCAGAAGAGGTCGGCAAAGGCCTCAATGTACTTGATCCACCCCGAGGGCAGGAATTTGAACTGGAAAGTGACCCGGTTGTGCGCCCCCTTCAGCGCCGCATAAGAGGCCCCGAAGTAGACGAACCAGACGAACATGTAGACCGACAGCTCCTCGATCCACGAGAATGAATGGCCGAACACCTCGCGTGAGACGATCTGCACAAACAGCAGAATGACAAAGCCGGACAGCAATAGGCGGCAGATGTAGCTTTCTATATTGTCCAGAAATTTCCAGAACATGATGCACTCCTCCCCTGTGCGAAGCAGCGCCGCAGCGCTGCTTCGTTTTTTTTATAGGTTTGCCAGAGGCTTACTGAACCGGGTCGCGGCCGATGGCGGTCAGCACCGCATTCATTTTCTCAACGCCGCCGATGGAGTCATAGAACTTCGGCCAAACGGCTTCGGTTGCCAGCTTGATGAACTCCGCCTCGTCATTTTCCGGATCGTCGATCTGCATGCCCTTGGCGACCAGTTCATCCTTGATCTCGGCTTCGATGTCGCGCAGGTACTGGGCCGATTTCAGGGTGGCCTCCTTGCCCGCTTCGATCAGGATCTGCTGGTCTTCTTCGGACAGGTCCTGGAACACCGCCTCAGAGACAATCAGCGGCTCGATCGAGAAGATGTAGCGCAGGTTGGTCACATATTCCTGCACTTCGTAGAACTTCATGGAGTTGATGGTGGTGTAAGGGTTGTCCTGACCGTCGACCACCTTGGTCTGCAGGCCGGTAAAGGTCTCGGACCAGGCCATCGGGGTCGGGTTGATGCCCCAGGACTTGTAGGTTTCGATCATGATCTCGTTCTTGGGAACACGGATGATCAGATCCTGCAGGTCGGCAACTGTGGTAACCGGCTTCTTGGAGTTGGTCAGACGGCGGAAGCCGGTATAGGTCCACGCCAGGATGCGCACGCCTGCGTCCCGGATGGTGTTTTCGGTCAGCTCCTGGCCAATCGGGCCCTGGGTCAGTTTCTCGGCGTCTTCCAGGCTCAGGATGACATAGGGCAAGGTAAATACGCCAACGGTCGGCGAGAACGGGGTGACGTTATTGATTGCCAGCAGCGACATGTCCAGGGTGCCGATTGCAGCCTCGTTCACGGTGTCCTGCTCGGAGCCAAGCTGGCCGTTCAGGAACATGGTGCCAGTGTGCTTGCCGCCGGATTTTTCCTCCAGTGCTTCGATAAAGAATTTGCCGGTGCCTTCCTGCGAGCTGCCCGCGCTGTCGCCCACGGCGATCTTGAAGTTTTTGGCGGATACCGCACCGGTCGTCAGCATCGCGGCGGCAGAAACGGCTGCGGTCAGCGTGCAGACCTTCTTGAGAAATGACATAATATCCTCCCGTATTGTCATTCTGGGGTCCAAGGCGCGCGCTGGCCCGCCCTCCACAGCGTCATTGCCAGTCCGATCCGTCCTTGGTCTGCGGGAAGCTACATTGCGTTCTTTGTTTCTTGAATGTAAACTTTTGAAAGCAAAGTTTCACATATCACGAACCTATAGATGAACCGCAAGTCCCACCTCCAGCATGTTGCCGATGCCGATCTGAAATTGCTCCGCGTGTTCAAGGCCGTGGCCGAAAGCGGCGGCCTGGCGGCGGCGGAAACTGAGCTGAACATCGGCAAATCCACGATTTCCAAATACATCGCGGATCTGGAGCTGCGGCTGGATCTGAAGCTGTGCAACCGCGGCCCGGCCGGGTTTTCACTGACCGATGAGGGCAGCAAAGTGCTGAAATCATCAGAGGCCCTTCTGGTGTCGGTTGCCGACTTCCGGGCGGAAGTGAATGAAATCAAGCAGCAGCTGGCCGGCACGCTGCGCATTGCGCTGTTCGATCAATGCGCTTCCAACCCCGAGGCCTATGTCGCCGGAGCCATCCGCGCCTTTAACAAGGCCGCCCCCGCGGTTGAGATCGACCTGTCGCTGGAGCCGCCCAATGTGATCGAAACCAATGTAATCGGCGGCAAGATTGATGTCGGCATCCTGGCGCTGCACCGGCCTTCCCCCAGTCTGGACTACGCGCCGCTTTATGGCGAGGACATGTTCCTGTACTGCGGCAAGGGGCATCCGTTCATGGATTGCGACCACTCCAGCCTCAGTCTTGCGGATGTGCAGGCGGCGAATTACGCCGGCATCCGGGTGAACTCCCCCAACCTGTTTGTCGGCCAGACTCTCGGCTTCCGCCGCGCCGCCAAAGTGCAGAACGAACAGGCGCTGGCGATCCTCGTTATGTCCGGCAGCTACCTGGGGTTCCTGCCGGACCATCTGGCCGACGAATTTGTCCGCAGCGGCATGATGAGGAAAGTGCTTCCGGAGTCCATTTCCTACAGATCCCAATTTGCCGCCGTCACCCGCAAGCGCCCGGCGATGAACCGGATCACCAAGCTGTTCCTGGACACTTTGGTTGCGGCCCACTCAGGCCCGCCCCCCAAGGAGTAACGCTGAAGCGGGCGGTCAGATAATGTCCAAGGACACCTTGACCCGGTCCATCACCACCGAGGAAGTAAAGCGGCTGACGTTGGATTCATCAAAGAAATGCTCCTGGGTGAAGGCCTCGTATTCCTTGATGTCCTTGACGATGACCATCAGGATGAAATCGGCCTCACCGGTGGTGTAATAGCACTGCTGCACCTGCGGCGCCTTGCACATCTTGCGCTTGAAGGCATCCAGATGCATCCGGCTTTCCCGCTCCAGCACTACCTGGACAATCACGGTCATCTCCCGCCCCAGCCGGGCCGGGGAGAGGATGGCGATTTCCTTCTCGATCACCCCGGAGTCCCGCAGCTTTTTCAGCCGTTTCTGAACCGCGGGCGCGGACAGCCCCACCTCTTGACTGATCGCCTCAGCAGTCAGCTGCGCGTTGGACTGTATCAGCCGCAGAATGTCGTGGTCTTTATCATCCATGGCCGAGTTTTTGACCGGCGCGGCGGATTTGACAACTTGTTTCGTCAAATTTCCTTGCAATTGTGCCGCCACCCCCGTGCGGGCGCACGCCAGGCGGCGCCGGAACCGTGCAGCGACGGAGATGACCTGAACCGTCGTTCGCAAGGCCGGATTTTCTGCTCTTTTAACGCGATCCGGCACCCCGGTCCGGTCTTTGTTACCGGATCCTTAGGGCATCCGCGGAACACTTGTCCCGTCAACGGGCAGGTGCCCGGCTTTCCGGCGCGGGCCGGGTGCCGGTCCTGTGCGGCGCAAACAGTGGTTAGCGGTTGTTGCGGAGTGTTTTATGGGTACCGGTTCCAAGTCCCTCCTGTTCAGGCTGACCATCCCGGTCGCCGCGGTTCTGACGCTGTGCCTCGCGGCCGGCTGGCTGGTTATTCCGCGGGCGGTTGAACGCAACGCTGTTGCGGCCGCATCAACGGCTGCGGTCCAAGCGCTCGACCAGATCAAACCGCTTTTGGGGAATGCCCCCCGTTTTGACAGCCCGGACGCAATCGTCTCAGGCGCCGTAACCGGCGGCGATCCGCGCACCCTGTTCGTCTACAGCGCCAGTTCCGGCCCGAACACGGATGAGTTCATGCAGGCAGCCCGGGATTACCTGAGCAGCAATCCCGGCGGTACCTACGTCCGCACCAAGGCGCGGGACGGGGAAACCTTGTTGCGGGCTGCGGCGGCCGGCCGGATCGCGGCAGAGGGCAGCAGTGCGCCCGTCGTTATCGAACTCCGGCAAACCATCACCGGCCCGCTGGCGGCCGCCGCAAGCCTTGCGCATCAGATCCTCGCCGCTCTGACACTCGCAGGCGCGGTCCTGCTGGCAGCGCTCGCCGTTGCGGCGCGCTCGGCCATCCTCCCTCTCCGGCAGATCGGCGCGGGCCTCCAAGCCGTCAACGCGGGCGATCTGGACCGGGACATCGGGCAGACAGGCCGCAAGGACGAGATCGGCGCCATCGGGCGCGCCATCGCGGAGATGCAAGAGAGCCTGAAGGCCGCCCGCTCTGCACAAGAGGACCGGCGCGGGGCGAAGGTGCAGCAGGCGCAGCAGCAGGAAGTGGTCGATGCCCTGCGCACCGGGCTGTCCCGCCTGTCCAGGGGGGATTTCAGCTATCAGATCACAGACCCCTTCCCGGCAGAGCATGACGGGCTGCGCACGGACTTCAACCTGACCGCCAGCACGTTGAGCTCCACCGTGGCCCAGGTTGTCGAAGCGTCCAGAAGCATCCGCAGCGGCGCCGCTGAAATCAGCCAGGCCTCCGACGACCTGTCGCACCGCACCGAAAGCCAGGCCGCGACGCTGGAGCAGACCGCCGCGGCGCTGGATCAGCTGACGGCATCGGTCAAATCCGCCGCCGAAGGCGCCCGCAGTGTCGAGGCCACGATGGAAGAGGCCCGCACCGAAGCCGAGGGCAACCACGAGGTTGTGCAGGACGCCGTGGCCGCAATGGCAGAGATCGAGCAGAGCTCGAACCGGATTTCCAAGATCCTCGGCGTGATCGACGACATCGCCTTTCAGACCAGCCTGCTTGCGCTCAACGCAGGCGTCGAGGCGGCCCGCGCAGGCGAGGCGGGCAAGGGCTTTGCCGTGGTCGCCGCCGAAGTGCGGGCGCTGGCACAGCGCTCTGCCGATGCCGCCACCGAGATCAAGACATTGATCGGCGACAGCTCCAGCCATGTGCAGCAGGGGGTCGATCTGGTCGGCAAGGCCGGCGGCGCGCTGCAAAGCATTGTCGAGCGGGTGACCCAGATTTCCCAGCTGGTCTCCGGCATTGCCCAGGGCGCGGCGGAACAATCGACCGGGCTGAGTGAGATCAACGCCGGCGTCACCCAGCTTGATCAGGTGACCCAGCAGAATGCCGCGATGGTGGAACAGGCCACCGCGGCCGGCCACATGCTGAACTCCGATGCCGCCAAGCTGGCAGAACTGGTGGCGGGCTTCCAGGCCGCAGACGGCCAGGCGGCCCCTGCCGCCGCACCCGCCGCTCCGCCTCCGCCAACGGCGCACGGGGAGGACACCTGGGAGGTCCAGGCCAGCCCGGCCCCTGCAGCGGCGGCAGCCGCCGCCCGCAATCTCTGGCAGGATTTTTAAACCGCAGCCCAGCCCCGCCTGCTGCTGCCAGCGGTCACCTCCGCGCTGCACCAGCCCGGACAATCAAACGGCCCGCGCTTGGGCGCAGGCATCAGTGACGCAGGCCTGCGCCCGGCGGCCACTCTTGGCCAGACCCGCGGCAATGTTCGCCCCCTTAACGATGCCGACTGCAAACAAGCATCCGCCAGAAGGTTACCCCTTGCGCAGCCGCAGCCTATCCGCCGGCCCCCAGTCTCCGCGGACTGCTTTTGCAAGATCATCAAATCTGAATATGACCAGACTAGCCGTTTTGCGTCACCATCCTCCGGACGTTTCGAAAAGATGCAAACGGAATGCCGATAATAATATAGGGTATCACCTCCTGTTCTGCGCATTCTGCCGCACTTCAAATTTGCGGCATAAATTTCCACTCATTTCCGGAAAACTTCATTTATGGTGCCATTGCGGTACACACTTTTTCAGGACTTTGCTGATTAACACTCCTGTATGCGCCCCTCTCAGACCAGGGCGCGACGCCGATTGCAGGAGACTTTCGCCAATGCCCCGGACCACGAAACTGCCGCTGAAACTGAAACTGCCGATGATCATGGTGGCGCTGACGGGCGCGTTTCTCGTCACCGTGTCCCTGCTGGTCTATTCAATGGCAGAGCGCAGCATCCGGGAAAACGCCTTTGCCGCGCAGGAGATTGAGGCCAAGTCCGGCGCCCAGGCGCTGGAGTTCCTGATCAAGGCCGCACGGTCAGATGTGTCGAGCCTGGCCGGACAGCCGGCCGTGTTCCGGGCGATCGGCAACTTCGAGCGGGTGATCGGCATGGTCGAGGAAGACGACCCCGTCGCCTATCTGAAACAGACCTACGCAGAGGCGAACCCGCATCCCGCGGACCAGCGGGAGGAACTGACGGACGCAGGCGACGGCAGCTATTACAACCAGTCGCATACCACCTATCACCCCACCTTTCTGCAAAGCCTGCGCCTCAACGGCTATCAGGACCTCTACCTGATCAGCGCCAAGGGGCAGGTGGTGTATTCGGTGAAAAAGCAGGGCGATTTCCTGACGGATATTCAGCCTGGTTCGGACAGCGGGCTGGCCCAGGTGTTTCAGGCCGCCCTGCAGGCCGAGGCCGGCACCGTTGTGGCAGCGGATTATGCCGCCTACAGCCACAGCGCAGAGGGCGTCGCAGCCTTCATGGCCGCCCCGGTGTTCTCCAAACGCAAGGAGGTGGTCGGGGTGATCGCGGTGCAGCTGGGAACGGCGGGGGTTGTCAACGCGCTGACCAGCAACCTGTCGGGCGGCAGCCATCAGAATATCTTTGTGGTCAGCAGCGATGGTCTGGCCCGCAGCCCGTCGTCCGCGGCAGGGCTGTTCCCGGTGCTGCAGGCAATGCCGGACACACCGCAGATCCAGGCCGCCAGGGCACGGGAAGCCGGCCAGTTCGAAGGCGTGGCCTCCTCGCTTGGCGAGCGCGCCTTAGCCTTGGTGATGCCGCTGGATCTGCCGGGGTTTGACTGGTCACTGGTGCTGGAAACGGATGAGCATACCGCCTTTGCCGTGGTCGAACGGATCCGCCTGACGGCCGCCGGGCTGATCGGCGCGGCGCTGCTGGCGGCCATTGGCGTATCCTGGCTTGCGGCCCGCAGCGTCACCCGGCCGATCCACGCGCTGCGCGAAGCCACCAATGCGCTGGCGGACAGCAATTACGAGACTGCAATCAGCGGCCGCGACCGCGGCGACGAACTGGGCGACCTGGCGCGAAGCCTCGACAGCTTCCGCGGCAAGCTGAAAGACGCGGACGAGGCCGCCGCGCGCGAGGTGGAGGCGGCGCGCCATACCGCGGCGGTGGTCGACAGCATGAGCGCGGCGCTGTCCGAATTGCAGCGCGGCAACCTGGCCTGTGACATCCAGGCCCCGTTTGCGGGCCAGTACGAGGCGCTGCGGGAAAACTTCAACCGCAGCCTCGAGAAACTGCGCAGTTCAATGGCTCAGGTTGTCGGCGCTGCGGAGAATGTCGGCCGTTTCTCCGAAGAGCAGCGCGGCGCCGCCACGGAAATGGCGCACCGGACCGAAAGCCAGGCGGCGACGCTGGAGGAAACCGCCGGCGCGATCCGCGAACTGACGGAAGGCATCCGCTCGACCGCGGAACGGGCGGGCAAGATGGATGAAACCATGCGCGGCGCCCGCAGCGAGGCGGAACAGAGCACCGAGGTGGTGACGTCAGCTGTGGAGGCGATGGACCAGATTCAGGAAGCCTCGTCGGAAATCTCCAAGATCATCAACATGATCGACGACATTGCCTTCCAGACCAACCTGCTGGCGCTGAACGCCGGGGTAGAGGCCGCACGGGCGGGTCCGGCCGGAGCCGGGTTTGCCGTGGTCGCCTCCGAAGTGCGGGCCCTGGCGCAGCGAGCCTCCAATGCGGCCGGGCAGATCAAGGGGCTGACCAGCGCCAGCGAGGAGCATGTGGCCAATGGGGTCTCGATGGTCGGCCGTGCCGGTGATGCCCTGACCAGCATCATCGAGCAGGTGTCGGCGGTGTCCGGCCTGGTTACCGACATTGCTGACGGCGTGCGCGCCCAGTCCCGCGGGCTGGAAAAGATTGATGGCGCCATGCATCAGCTTGACAGCATGACCCAGCAGAACGCGGCCATGTCAGAAGAAGCCGCGGCGGCCAGCCAGCTGCTGCAGAACGAATCCCACAGCCTGACAGGGATTGTCGGCAGCTTCGAACTGGGCGCTGTCGGCCCCGCAGCCCGTCACGCTGCCCCGCAGCGTCTGAGTGCCTGATGCAGCCGGCCGCAGCCCCGCGGGCTTGTCCGGCGGCCGCCCTGCACCGCCGGGATTAAAAGCCCGCCGCTTCGGGCCACAGTCCGGGGTCCCGGCGCGCAACCTGGATCCGGACAGGCGGCTCACAGACTGAAGACGCAGCTGCGCTTGGCCCCGTTCCGGCAGGCCGGCCGCAGCCGACGCCTACCTTGAGGCCGATTGCCAGGCTTGGCGGCTGGCAGGCGGGATTTTGATAGCCCCGGAGGGAATGGCGGCCCGGCAAATCTCCAGCTGAAAATCGGCGAGCAGTTTATAATTGCGGAAAACTTCCTTGGCACCCTGCGCAAGCAGCGGCAACTCGGCCGCCGGTACCGCATCAAGCAGCCGGCACAGGTACTGCCAGGCCTCCGTGTTGCGGGGCATAAGAAAGGACCGGGGAGCCGAGGGCACAGCGCGCCTGACCGACTTAGCGAGCGAGGCAGCCCCGAATGCGGAGCCATGAATGACGTAAAGCGCGCCAAGCAGGCCCGCTTCGGTTGTCAGATGCGCTTGTCCCGGCGGCGGCGGCAGGCACGCCTGATCACCCAGATCCCTCGCCAGGTCCTGAAGATGGTCCGACAAAGAAATCTCCGGCCAGATCTGCCGGCTGGCCCGGCTGGACTCGACCACCGCCGCGGCTGAATAGGTTATTGCCGCGGTTGCCCTCAGTTCCTGGCAGGTCAGATCCGGTTCCGGCAAGCGCCGGTAGAGCGGATGCTTGTGCAGGTCCAGATGCAGACGGTGCGTGGCCTCACGAAGCCACACGCGCGCGGACCGCCGGGCGGCGTCCTTCGGGCGCGTCATTGCAGCGGAGCTTTCGGCAACTCCATGACAAACCGCGCGCCGGTCTCGGAGGTCTTGTCGGCAAAGATGCGCCCGTTGTGCAACTTGACGATCTCGGCGCAGATCGACAGGCCAAAGCCGGATCCTTCGGCCTTGTCATCTGTCACCAGCCGCTGGGACGGCTCGAAAATCCGCTCCGCGTATTGCGGCGGGATGCCGGGGCCGTTGTCCTTAATCACAATGCGGTGCCAGCTGCCGTCATCCTCTGACGAGACCGCAATCCGAAGCGGCCGATCCGCAGAGCGGCCGTATTTAAGCGCATTTCCGATCAGGTTCAGGAACACCCGGATCAGCAGGTCCGGCGCGGCGACGCAGGACGGCAGGCCGTCTATCCGGACCTCGGCGTCCGCCGCCGCGATGTCATGCCCCAGCAACTCAATCGCTTGCTGCGCCAGCAGGCCCAGGTCCACAGTCACCATTTTCGGCTTTTGCTCCTGCAGGACGGCGAGTTCCAGCAGGCTTTCGGTCAGGCGCTGCAGCTTTTTCGCCTGCTGCGCGGCCAGGTGGCGATGCTCTTCAACGCTTGCGGGGTCGGCCTCATCCTCTTCCATCCATTGCAGCGCCGAGCTTATGCCCCGCAGCGGCGCCTTGAGGTCATGCGCCGCCATATGCGCAAAGCGGCGCAGCGATGAGTTTTCCTCCTTCAGGAGCAACTGGGAAGAGATGATGTCCAGAAACTCCTGGAAGATTTCGCGCGCGGCCTGCAGCTCAGCCTCCTCCCAGGGCAGGCTCTGGTCGCTATGCTCTTCGACCCATTTGTCGAACGACGTCCGCGGCCCCAGGGTGACACCCGTCTTTTCATCCGCCACCATCTTGGCATCCGGGCGCCCGGCCCAGGTCACCTTTTGCGTGATCGGCCCGCGGAACCAAATGAGCTGGCAGACCCGGTGCACCACAATCGGCTGCACCAGCACCCCGCAGGCGACGTCCTTGTAGGGCGCCGAGTCCGGATAGATCGACTGCAGCGAGATCGTCTGAAACTGATCCTCCCCGGTCAGATTGTCCTTGGTCCACCGGATCAGATTGCGGATAAACTCCGGCGGCGGCGTTTCACCGGATGTGTGCAGGTTAAGCCCGTACTGGAAGGCGAACCCGTCGGCGCGCAGGAATTTCTGCAGCACCGGGACCAGCGTTTTGATCACGTCCTCGACGTCGCCGGTCTGGCGCAGTTCGGCCGCAAAGTTGCTTTCGATCCGCCGCAGCTGCGAGATCATGTCCGCGGTTTCCGTGCGCTGCGCCTGGTCGTAGCGCAGCATCAGCGCGGTTCCGATTTCCTGTGCCAGGGCCCAGCTGTCCGAAGGCACAATCGCCTCGTCGACGTGGTGGCAGGCAATCAGGCCCCACAGCTTGCCCTTGTCCATCAGACTGCAGGAAAATGACGAGAACGCCCCGATGTTGCGAAGATAGGCGGTGTGCATCGCAGAGACTGCGCGCCCCATCGACCAGGTCATGTCCAGCTCACCGGCGTGACCGGCCAGCGCGCGGATCGGCACGTTTTCGTCCTGGACCGACCCGACGAACCGGTGGGGCACGATGGTCATCAGTTCCCGGACCTGCTTGGGGATATCGGTATCGGGAAAGTGCATTCCCAGCATCGACTCCATCCGGTCGTCCCGCGATTCCGCGATTGTTGAACCTGACCAGTCGGGCAGGAAGCGGTAGATCTTGACCCGGGACATGCCTGTCAGATCGCGCACCGCATTGGCGGCAACCTGCATCGCCTCCTCGAAGGTCACAGCGCCCATGATCTGCGAACAGGCCGAACCGCAGCGCCGCATCCGTTTCCGCACCAGGGACGCCGACGGCGCTTCGTTGCGGATGAACTCGACAAAGCGGCGGCCCGCGTGCGTGTGGGTGACGACATCATAGACAGCGCCATCCGCCTCAAACTGCGCATCAAGGATTTCGTGGGAAATGTGCGGGCTGTCCGTCAATTCGGCCAGCTGCCCGGAGATATCCTCCGAAACGGTCTCGATACCCGCGCCAAGCAAGGCGTCAGCTGGCATTCCAATGATTTCATGGAGGTTTTCTGACACGCCAACGATGCGGCCATCGGCATGGTCCAGAACCAGCAGGCCGGTGCCCTTCTGGATCATTCCGATCATATGGACCGGTTCACGGTCGCAGGTGTCGAGATTGGTCGCCGGGGTCCGTTCAAAGAATCTGGAGAGAGAAAGGTTCATGAGCTGTACCTCGTTGGACCTTTTTCACCTTAAAGAAGGAGTATGAAAAAGCAATTACCGTTTAACGTGTATTGCTTCCACGGGGGCCAGCGCCCGGGCCTGCTGCAGAGTCCAGTGCCGCTCGACCAAACTAACTATGTTATTTCATACACTTAGCAGCACACCTTTGCGCGAGTCGGGCCCGGCACCTGCCGCAATCCGGCAAAGCCGCGCCAGTCAGTCTTCACTCATCAATTAACATAATCATGATTACAGGCGCCCGAGGCCGCGGCGGGTGGAGGTCAAACCCGGCCGGTTCCTGAAAGTCTCGCCGCAGGGCAAGGGTTTGCACCTGCCCGGCGGCGCGGGGGTTTTCAGCCGCCGCGAACCGCGGCGGCTGAAGCCCAAAGGTAACAGCCGGCGTCAGAAATGAACCGAGCGCGCGCCAGCGGGTTTTTCCAGCGGCGGTGCGAACTTGGTCAGGTCGATCCCCTCCACGGCGGACTTGTACTCGTCCATGCTCGGGGTTCTGCCCAGGATCGCCGACAGGACAACAACCGGCGTCGAGGCCAGCAGGGACTCGCCCTTCTTGTCTGCGCTGTCTTCCACGACGCGGCCCTGGAACAGGCGCGTGGACGTGGCCAGAACCGTGTCGCCCTTGGCGGCCTTCTCCTGGTTGCCCATGCAGAGGTTGCAGCCCGGACGCTCCAGATACAGGATGTTCTCGTATTCGGTGCGCGCCTTGCTTTTCGGCATCAGGTCGTCGAACTCAAAGCCCGAGTAGCGCTGCAGGATTTCCCAGTCGCCCTCTTCCTTCAGCTCATCAATGATGTTGTAGGTCGGCGCCGCGACAACCAGCGGCGCGTTGAATGCGACCTTGCCGGATTTCTTCTCCAGGTTCTTCAGCATTTGCGCGACGATCTTCATGTCGCCCTTGTGCACCATGCAGGAGCCGACAAAGCCCAGGTCGACCTTCTTGTCGCCGCCGTAATAGGACACGGGGCGGATGGTGTCGTGGGTGTAGCGCTTGGAGACATCCGCGTTGTTCACGTCGGGGTCCGCGATCATCGGCTCGTCGATTGCGTCCAGGTCCACGACGACTTCGGCGAAATACTTGGCATTGCCGTCCGGCGCCAGGGCCGGGTTTTCGCCGGACTTGATTTCGGCGATGCGCTTGTCGGCCTTGTCGATCAGGCCCTGCAGGGTGCCGGCCTCGTTGTCCATGCCCTTGTCGATCATCACCTGGATGCGCGACTTTGCCAGTTCCAGCGAGCCCACCAGCGTGTCGTCGTTGGAGATGCAGATGGAGGCCTTCGCCTTCATCTCTGCGGTCCAGTCGGTAAAGGTGAACGCCTGGTCAGCCAGCAGGGTGCCGATGTGCACCTCGATCACGCGGCCCTGAAAAACGTTGTCGCCGTGCTGCTGCAGCATCTGCGCCTGGGTGGCGTGCACCACGTCGCGGAAGTCCATGTGGTCCTTCATACGGCCCTTGAACGTCACCTTGACGGACTCGGGGATCGGCATGGTGGCCTCGCCGGTTGCCAGCGCCAGCGCCACGGTGCCGGAGTCGGCACCGAAGGCCACGCCCTTGGACATGCGGGTGTGGCTGTCGCCGCCGATGGTGATGTCCCAGTCATCCACGGTGATGTCGTTCAGCACCTTGTGGATCACGTCGGTCATCGAGTGATAGACGCCCTTCGGGTCCCGCGCCGTGATCAGGCCGAACTTGTTCATGAATTTCATGAGCTTGGGAATGTTGGCCTGCGCTTTCAGATCCCAGACCGAGGCGGTGTGGCAGCCGGACTGATAGGCCCCGTCCACGGTCGGCGAGATGACGGTCGCGGCCATCGACTCCAGCTCCTGCGCGGTCATCAGGCCGGTGGTGTCCTGGGAGCCGACGATGTTGACCTTCACGCGGGCGTCAGACCCTGCGTGCAGGACCGTATCCCCAGCCACGCCAACAGCGTTCTTGTTAAAGATCTTCTCGACCGCGGTCAGGCCCTGGCCCTCATGCGACACCACCTTGGACGGCGCAAAGACCTGTGCCGGCTCAACGCCCAGGGTCTCGGCCGCAAAGCTTTGCAGCTTCTTGCCGAACACGATGGCATAGGAGCCGCCGGCCTTCATGAATTCGACCTTCTGCGGGGTGAAGGCAGAGGAGACATCCGCCAGCTCTTCGCCGGTCTCAGCGCGGCAGAGCTTCTTGGTCTTGGTGTTGATCGACAGAACGGTGCCCGTTTCGACAGAGTACTTCTGCTCCAGGATCGGGTTGCCGTCGTTGTTCAGAATCGGATTGCCGTCGGAGTCCGTTTTCTTGACCCAGTTCTTCAGGTCGAGCCCGATGCCGCCGGTCACGCCGACGGTGGTCAGGAAAATGGGAGAGATGCCATTGGTGCCTGCGACAACCGGCGCAATGTTCACGAACGGCACATAGGGGCTGGCCTTCTTGCCGGTCCACAGGGCGACGTTGTTGACCCCGGACATGCGGGAGGACCCGACGCCCATCGTGCCCTTCTCCGCAACCAGCATCACGCGCTTGCCCGGGTGCTGCAGCTTCAGCGCCTCGATTTCCTGCTGGGCCTTCTCGGAAATCAGGCATTTGCCGTGCAGTTCCCGGTCCGAACGGCTGTGCGCCTGATTGCCCGGCGACAGCAGGTCGGTGGAGATATCGCCCTCGGCAGCGACATAGGTGACGACGTCGATCTTTTCGTCAATGTCCGGAAGCTTGGTGAAAAACTCTGCCTTTGCATAGCTTTCCAGAATGTCCTTGGCGATGCCGTTCCCGGCTGCATACGCCTGCTTCAGACGGTCGGTGTCTGCCTCATACAGGAAGACCTGCGTCTTCAGCACCTCAGCCGCCTGTTCCGCCACCGCGGCATCCTCGCCAAGCGCCAGATCCAGCAGCACCTCAACCGACGGGCCGCCTTTCATGTGGGACAGCAGCTCGAACGCGAAACCGGTGGAGATTTCCGGAACCTCGGCCTGGCCCAGGATGATCTCTTTCAGGAACTTCGCCTTGACGCCTGCGGCGCTCGTGGTGCCGGGCAGGGTGTTGTAGATCAGATAGTTCAGGGAGTCGTCGCGGTGCGCGTTTCCGGTGTCCCTGATTTGCGCGATCAGCTCTTCAACCAGCGCGCCATCGTCGATGGGCTTGGGGTTCAAACCCTGCTCTTTGCGGGTTTCGATCTCATTGAGGTAGTCTGTGTAAAGGCTCATGGCTGTCCCGGCGAGTAAGCGTTATAAGAAGCTTGCACCCCGGGTCCGGCAGCCGCTGCCAACACCCCGGATGCTATTTGTATGCCGCGGTATACGAAAAGATCCGGCTTGGCAATATGGCGGTGAGTGGCAAGTTGACCCACGCGCCCTGCCCCGGCACAGCGCTGCGGGCCCGCGGCCTCGTATCCGGCAGCGGATTGCCAGAGTGAAGCATTTTTTCAAACGTGACGAATCCCCGCAGCGGCCCTGACCGGTCAGAGGCTCAGGGCAGCGGTGCCGGATCAAAGCTGCTCGCCAGCAGCTCCTGCACAACCGGGTTGGGAAACCGGCGGCGCAGGGTGATGGCGTAAAACGTCTCCCTGATCCGCGGATGCTCCCGGGCTTCCACCAGCCGCCCGGAGGTCAACTCATCCTGAACCACAATCGGCGCCACCAGGGCC
Organism: Leisingera caerulea DSM 24564; assembly: GCF_000473325.1. NCBI lineage: Bacteria > Pseudomonadati > Pseudomonadota > Alphaproteobacteria > Rhodobacterales > Roseobacteraceae > Leisingera > Leisingera caerulea. The sequence goes on along the minus strand of NZ_AXBI01000019.1, from coordinate 219,178 downwards.
AGGCCGATGTTTTCCCGCGCCAGCAGGCGCATCATCGCCATATCATCCACCTCTGCCGCCACTTGCGGGCGCACCGACAGCCGGCTGGCCATGGCATCGAAGGCTGTGCGCAGGGTGTTGTCGGTGGTGGGCAGAATAAACGGGTGTTCGCCAAGCAGTTCACGGATAGGCCGGTCCGGGTCGAACCGTTCCGGGGAGCCAACGATGCTGACGGCCTGTTCGGCGATCTGATGGGTTTCATAGGGCGCCAGACTGTCGTCCGGCGGCTCCCGGTTCATCAGCACCAGATCCAGGTTGAGCGTGCCCAGCCCCTCCAGCAGTTCCGCCGGGCTGCCGGAGCGCAGGATCACCTCAACATCCGTCCGCGCCAGGATCGGGCGCAGGAAACCGATCTGGAAATTACGGGACAAGGTGGCCAGCGCCCCCACGCGCAGCGCCTGACGGGTGCGGCCTGTCTCCTGCAATGTGGCGACCAGTTCCTGCCCGGCGGTAAAGATCGCATCCGCATGGTCCAGGGCGATCCGGCCCGCCTCGGTCAGATGCAATTGCCGCCCGCGGCGCTCGAACAGGGCATGGCCCAGACGTTCCTCCAGCTGCTTGATCTGAACGGACAAGGCAGATTGCGACAGGTTCAGCTGCTGCGCGGTCCGGGTCAGGTTCCCGTCGTGCGCAACCGCCCAGAAATAGCGGAGGTGGTGATAGTTCAGCGGCATATCGTTCTATTTATTAGAACACAATCAAACAAACAATGAATTTTTTATAACTAAAAACTTGCCCTATCTCCTTCTGGAACGCGATTCCGCCTGCTGAGACCAAGGAAATTGAACCATGAGTCACCTGTTTCTGCCACTTCTAAGCCCGCTTATCCTGCTGGCCGCCGCGGTCTATGCGCGCCAGACACCTGGCCGCCGCCCCGCCCTGCTGCCCCGCTTGGCCGAATGGTCCGCGCTTGCCGCCTTTGCCGTCTCGGCCCTCTCAGCCGTCCTGCTGCTGCTTCACGGCCCGGGAAACTCGGCGCTGATCGGCCTGTGGGGCGTGGGGATTTCCGTCCGGCTGGACGCGGTCAGTGCCACCATGCTGGTGCTGGTAAGCTTCATCGGCTGGATCGTCATGCGCTACGCGGCCACCTATATGGACGGCGAAGCGCGCCAGGGCGCGTTTACCGGCTGGATGTCGGCGACCTTGGCCGCGGTTCTGCTGCTGGTGATGTCGGGCAACCTTATTCAGCTTCTGGCGGCCTGGGTGGCAACCAGCCTGCTGCTGAACCGCCTGCTTCTGTTTTATCCGGAGCGCACCACCGCCCGGCGCGCCGCACGCAAAAAGGCCGTTGTTGCGCGGGCAAGCGAATTCGCGCTGGCAGGCGCGGTGCTGCTGCTGGTGCTGGGCTACGGCACGTCCGACATCTCCGCGATCCTGGCCGCCGCGCAGCCGGGCCCGGCGACGGTTGCCGCGGCGCTGCTGGTTGCCCTGGCGGCGGTGCTGGCCTCGGCGCAGTTTCCGGCCCACGGCTGGCTGACCGAGGTGATGGAGGCCCCGACCCCGGTTTCGGCGCTGCTGCATGCGGGTGTCATCAACGCGGGCGGCTTCCTGCTGATCCGGTTTGCCGATGTGATGCTGGCCGCGCCGGGTGTTATGGCGCTGCTGGTGATGCTGGGCGGCTTCACCGCGCTGTTCGGCGGGCTGGTGATGCTGACCCAAGCCGCGGTCAAGACCTCGCTGGCGTGGTCCACGATCGCGCAGATGGGCTTTATGGTCATGCAATGCGGCCTGGCACTGTTCCCGCTGGCCCTGCTGCACATCGTGGCGCATTCGCTGTATAAGGCGCACGCCTTCCTCAGCGCGGGCGAGGCGGTCCGCAATGTTGCCGCCATCCGCCGCCCTGGCCCGGTCGCGGTGCCAAGCGCCCGCAACGTGCTGCAGGCCTTTGCCATCGGCATTGTGATGTACGGGCTGATCGGCGCGGTCTTCGGCTTTGACGGCAAGTCGGTTCAGGCCATCGCCCTGGGTGTGATCCTGATCTTCGGCGTCGCCTACATCCTGGCACAAGGTTTTGCCGATGCAGCCCCCGGCGCGCTGACCCGCCGCACCGTGATCTATGCCTCCGCAACCTCGGTGGGCTACTTCCTGCTGCAATCTGCAGCCCTGCACATGACGGCCGGCACGCTGCCCCCGGCCCCCGCCCCGGGCCCGCTGGAATGGGCACTGATCGTTCTGGCGCTGCTCAGCTTCGGCGCGGTTGCCGTGGCGCAGGCAACCTTCCCGCTCTGGGCCACGCATCCGGCCGCCTCCGGCCTGCGCGTGCATCTGTCCAACGGGCTTTACGCAAACGCGATCTTCGACAGGCTGCTGGACGGCTGGTCGAACCGGAAAACCGCCTGAAACGGAGCGAGACATGTTTACCAAGCACGAAACCTACCCCGCTGCCCTGCTGGAATTTGTGGCTGAGGCGAACAAGGCGGTGAAAGCCATCCCGCCGCTGTTCCCGCTCTCATCCAGCGTTGCGGTCAACCCTTTCCTTGGCCAGACCGGTGAACCCCTGGCAGTGGCGGCCGCGCGCATGGCGCGGGTCGCCGGTGCACGGATCACGCCGGAGCGCGCGCATTGGGCGGCCAAATTCGACGCCGGAGAGATCGGCGTGGAGGATCTGCGCGATGCGCTTGCCAGTGCCGAAACCCGCTTTGGCCAGCCGGATCTGGACACCGTCAAGGCGGCGCTCAGGACCGAAAGCGCACCGCTGAGCGCGCTGCCCACGGTGGCGGAACTGGCGGCGGATGTGTCCGGCATCGACTGGCCCGGCCTGATCGAGGAGCGGATCGGCGTTTGGGCGTCCAGCCACTTCGATCAGGGACAGGCGCTGTGGCAGCCCAACCGCACCGGCGGCGCGTTCAGCGCCTGGCGCGAATTCGCCTCCCGCGATCTGACCCCGGAAATTCACGGCCTCAAGGGCTTCGGCGCCTTCGTTGCCGCCACCAACCGGTCCCACTGGCGGGCCATCGGCCGTGCGTCCGAGGCCCTCGGCGTGTCGGCCGGGGCCGCCGGCACCGCCTACCACAGGTGGCTGATCACCCTGGGCGGCTGGGCGCAGTATGCGCGCTATCTGCTGTGGCAGGCGGAACTGGACGGCAAGGCCGACAACACCGCGGCTGAGCTGCTGGCGGTCCGGATGGTCTTCGACGAGGCGCTGTTCCATCTCTACAAGGAGCAGATTGCCAGCCGCTGGGCAGAGGTTGCCGCACAGCATGAAATGCCGGTGACCCCCAGCCGGGATCTGGTCATCGACGCGGTGCTTCAGGACGCCGCCGAGCGGGCGCAGCAGCGCAAGCTTTCCGCTGTCCTGGCCTCCCGCCAGCCGCGCCGGACTGAGGGACGCCCTGCGGTGCAGGCCGCCTTCTGCATCGACGTGCGCTCCGAGGTGTTCCGCCGGATGCTGGAAGCCCAGGACGCCGGGATCGAAACCATCGGCTTCGCGGGCTTCTTCGGCCTTGCCAGCGCGCACCGCGCCGCCGGTTCGGACGTGACCGAGATCCGCGGCCCGGTCCTGCTGCAGCCCGGTGTAACCTCGCAGGCCGCCGAAGCGGACGACATTGACCGGAAGCGGCGCTATGCGGCGCGGGCCAAGCGCGCCTGGGGCCGGTTCAAACTGGCGGCGGTCTCCTCCTTTGCCTTTGTCGAGGCCACCGGCCCGCTGTATGTCAGCAAGCTGCTGCGGGACTCGCTTGGCCGCCCCGCTGGCGCCAAGCCGGACCCCGCCCCGCAGCTTGACCCTGCGATCGGTCTGGAAACCCGCGTCGGCATGGCCAAATCCGTGCTGGCCGCGATGTCCCTGACAGAGAATTTCGCGCGGATCGTGATGCTTACGGGCCACGGCGCCGATGTCACCAACAACCCGCATGAAAGCGCCCTGCAGTGCGGCGCCTGCGGCGGCCATGCCGGCGATGTGAACGCGCGCCTGCTGGCCGGGCTGCTGAATGACGCCCAGGTGCGCGAGGGGCTGCGGGGCGAAGGCATCAGCATCCCCGCCGATACGCTGTTCCTGCCGGCGCTGCACCACACCACCACCGACGCGGTCACGCTCTATGAGCAGGATCTGCCGGGGCAGGAGTGGAAGGCGGATGTCGCCCGGCTGAAGCGCTGGCTGGACGATGCCGGGCGGCTGGCCCGCAGCGAACGCGCGATCCGGCTGCCGCGGGCCAAGGGGGAAGCGGACATTGCCCGCCGGGCAAGCGACTGGGCCGAGCTGCGCCCCGAATGGGGCCTGGCCGGCTGCCAGGCGCTGATCGCCGCCCCGCGTCAGCGGACGGAGGGCGCGGACCTGTCCGGCAACACCTTCCTGCACAACTACGATTGGCAGACCGACGAGGGCTTTGGCGTGCTGGAGCTGATCATGACCGCCCCGGTGCAGGTCGCCAGCTGGATCAGCCTGCAGTACTACGGTTCCACCGTGGCGCCGGAGCTGTTCGGCGGCGGCAACAAGCTGCTGCACAATGTTGCGGGCGGCATCGGCGTGCTGGAAGGCAACGGCGGCGCCCTGCGCCCCGGGCTGCCCTGGCAGTCGGTGCACGATGGCGACGGCTTCCAGCATGACCCGCTGCGCCTGACCGTCATCATCGAAGCCCCGCGCGAGGCGATGACCGATGTCTTGAAACGGCACGCCAATGTCAGGGCGCTGTTCGACAACCGCTGGCTGTCGCTGATTGCGATGGACAGCGAAGGCAAGCTGGCCTGGCGGTATGACGGCGAACTTGAATGGTCGCCGTTCCAGCCGGAAGACCGCGGCAACCGCGCAATCGCGGCGGAGTAAGCGCGGGCGGCAAGCCCCAGACATGCAAAGGACACCGGCAGGCCCGCTTGCCGGTGTCCACATGTGCCCGGACAGCGCCCGCTGCGCGCAGCTTTCGTGTTCAACCGCTGATTTTGACCGTTTTCACGACGGGTCAGGCGGCGCAGCCAGCGACTGCCGCGTCACGACATGCGTGCTGATGCACTCCGGCTGCCCCGCCGATGTGCCTTCAACCATCGCCACCAGCTCCCGCGCGGCCTTGCGGCCCATTTCGCGGTGCGGAACATGCACCGTGGTCAGCGCCGGGCTGACAATTGCCGCCAATTCGATGTCGTCGAACCCGGTGACAGAGACCTGCTCCGGCACCGCGATGCCCATCCCTTTCGCCTTGCGCAAGGCGCCCGCCGCCAGCACGTCGTTGCCGCACATCACCACCGTCGGGCGCGGCTCCAGCGCCATCAGCTGGCGGAACGCCTCTGCCCCCTTGTCGATTTCATACGGGGTTTCGATCAGGGTCAGCGCCCCCTCCCCCAGGCCGGCCGCCTGCAATGCCTGCCTGACACCCTCCACCCGGCTCAGCGCCCGGTCGTTGCCCTCCGTCAGGCCGGAAATCATCGCAATCCGCCGGTGGCCCGCCGCCAGAACGCTCTCCGCCAGCGCGCGCATGGCGCAGGCATTGCTGAACCCGACCGAGGGCCGCCTGGCCTCCGGCACATAGGACCAGGCGACCAGCGACGGCACCTGATGCCGGTCGAGGTATTCGTAAATCTGCGGGTCGCGCGCGTGCCCGATCAGCAGCAGCCCGTCCGCGCCGCGCGCAACCAGGGTGCGGATCTGCTCGCGTTCGGCCTCCGGATCATAGGCCGAGCTGGACACCAGCAGCGTATAGCCGCGCTCCCGCAGCTCGTCCTGGAAGGCCTGCAGGCCGCGGGCAAAGATCGCATTATCCATGGTGGGAATGATCGCCCCGATGGTAAAGCTGCGCTTGGCCGCCATCACCCGGGCCGCAAAATTCGGGGTGTAGCCCAGTGATTCGACCGCCTGCAGGACCCGCTGACGGGTCGATTCGATCACCCGTTCCGGCGTGTTGAGGCAGCGCGACACCGTCGCGGTCGAGACGCCGGCCTCCCGTGCAACATCGGTAAGTGTCGGAGCTGAGCGGGTTTTTCCCATATCATGCCTGCCATTCCATTGGCCCCTGTCTTAGCACAAATCGCAGCCATTGCCATCCGCCCATGTAAGCGCTTGCATTAATGATGTAAGCGCTTACAAATGGTGTTGGGATCAAAAAACGGGATTAAACGATGTTTCTCCTCGCTGCCGTTGCCGTCTTTGCCGTGTTCTTTGCCAATGTCGCCCTGGGCGCGTTTGGCGGCGGCGGCTTTCTGAACGACGTGGGAGAGATGCTGGTCCTGTTTGCGGCCTCGGTCCTGTTCGTGGCCGCGATCCTCAAGCGCGAGGCTGACCACAAGAAAAACAACGGCAGCTGACGGATTTCCAAGGGAGGAAGACAATGACGACTGACAAGGATGGCCCCAAATCTGCGGAGCGCCGTAATTTTCTGAAACTGGCCTCAACCGGCTCCTTCACCGCGGCGCTGGTGGCGGGTGCGGGCGGCATTCTGTGGTCATCGGAGGCCGCCGCGCAGACTGCCAAGGAAGAGAAAGAGCGCGAGCGCGCAGCGGAGCATATCATGACGGTGGCGACCGCTTATGTGCTCGGCGCCTCCCGCAGCTATCCGATCATGCAGCTGGATTTAAAAGAGAACATCCAGAACGCCACCAACGGCAAGATCTACGTCAAGCTTGCCCCTGGCGGCCAGCTTGGTGCGGGCGGCGCGCTGGTGCAGAAGGTTCAAGGCGGCACCATCCAGGCCGCGCAGCATTCGCTGTCGAACTTCGCGCCCTTCGCCTCCACCGTTGACCTGATCAACATGCCCTATCTTTGCGGCTCCAACCAGCGGTTCACCAATCTGGTGAACTCCGGTTTCTGGAAGACCGAGGTGCATCCCAAGGTCGAGGCCGCCGGTTTCAAAGCGCTGTTTTATGTCAACATCGACCCCCGTGTGGTCGCGGTGCGCAAGGGCGGCAACGCGGTGATGTCGCCGGGCGACATGGCGGGCGTGAAATTCCGGGTGCCGGGCTCGAAGATGCTGCAGCAGTATTACCGCATGGTCGGCGCCAACCCCACGCCGGTGGCCTGGGGCGAGACTCCCTCGGCGATCAAACAGGGGGTGGCGGATGCGCTCGATCCGTCCGTCGGGGCGCTTTATGTCTTTGGCTTCAAGGACATTCTCAGCCACGTGACTTTTACCCAGGCGGTGCCGGACAGCCAGGTCTATTCCTGCAATCTTGAGTGGTTCAACTCATTGCCGGCGGACGTGCAGGACGGTGTGATGTGGGGCTCGGAAATGACCGCGCATCAGAACCTGTCCAAGGTGCCCTCCGCCCGCGCCTATGCAATGGCGGAACTGGCCAAGGCGGGCGTCGAATTCCATACGCTGAGCGATGACCAGCTGGCCGAGTGGAAGGACGCCGGCGGCTATCAGCGCAGCGAGTGGGATGCCTTCAAGACCGAACTTGCCGGGTCGATGGACAATTTCGCCAAGCTGGAAGAGGCCGCAGGCACCCAGGGCAAATACTACGTCCACGACGCCTGAGCGCTGCAGGGGCGCGCGCCGGACACCGGCGGCCGCCCGCTTTCGAAATCGCCGCTTCTGCAGCAGCCTGCCGGCTGGCTGCGGGGGTGTGCCTGAACCCCGGGAATAGCGATGAAGATCCTGCAAACGATAGACAAGAACGCAGAGCGCTGGCTGCTGCTGACCTTCTACGTGATGCTGGTCATCACCATGGCGATCGAGGTGATCCGGCGCGAGCTGTTTGCCTATTCCTCGATCTGGGGCGAGGAGATCGTCCGCTATTCCTTTATCTACCTGGCCTGGATCGGCGCCGCGGCTGCGGTCAAGGAACGCGCCCATATCCGCATTGACGTGCTGATGCACTACCTCGGCCCCCGGCCCAAGGCGCTGCTCTACATCTTCGGCGATCTGGTGATGTTCATCGTCGCCCTGGTGGCGCTCTACTGGTCGTTTGAGACGGTGCTGGTCTCGGCCAAGTTCGGATCGGTCAGCCACGGGCTGCGGGTCTCCATGGTCTGGTTCCTGATGGCGGTGCCCGCGGGGTTCACCCTGATGGTCTGGCGCCTGCTGCAATCCTTCCTGCGCGACTACCGCAGCCTTCGCGACGGCACCCCCGTCTTTGAAGGCGACAAGCTGTTTGATTGAGGGGCCTTAAGCGATGCTGTGGAATTCACTCAACCAAACAGTCGAACTGGGCTGGGACTTCTATCTGCCGGTGATCATGTTCGTGGCGCTGATTGCGCTGGCGGTGCCGGTCTGGGCCGCTATCGGCGCGGCGGCGATCACCATGCTGGTGATGTCGGGCGACCTGCCGCTCAGCGCCATCGGCGAAAGCCTGTTCACCGGCATCGACGCCTTTGCCCTGACCGCGGTGCCGCTGTTCATCCTGACCGGCGACGTGCTGGTGCGCACCGGGCTCAGCAAGAAGTTCCTCGATGTGGCCGAGGCGCTGACCTGCTGGACGCGGGGCGGCTTCGGCTCTGCCACGGTGCTGGTCTGCGGCATGTTTGCCGCAATCTCCGGCTCTGACGCCGCGGGTGCGGCGGCAGTCGGGCGGATGACCATCACCCGGCTGGTCGAAAGCGGCTATCCGCGCCCCTATGCCTGCGCCCTGGTGGCCGCGGGTGCCTGCACCGGCATCCTGATCCCGCCCTCCATCGCCTATATCATCATCGGCCTGGTGCTGGGTATTTCCGCCTCCACCCTGTTTCTGGCGGCGCTGATCCCCGGCCTCGCGATCCTGGTGTCGATCCTGATCACCAACATCATCATGAACCGGCTTTATACCTATGAGACCGGCGGCAACATGGGGCTGGGCGAGTGGCTGGGCAACCTGGGCCATGCGCTGAAATCCGGGTGGTATGCCTTCATCGTGCCGGGCATCATCTTCTACGGCATCTTCTCCGGCCGCCTGACCCCGACCGAGGCCGGCGCCACCGCCGTGGTCGTCACCATCCTGATGGGCTTCCTGCTCGGCACCCTGAAACTGTCGGACTTCCCGGCGATGCTGGTCAGCTCCGCCAAGGTGAACGGGGTGATCCTGCCGATCATCGCCTTTTCCGCCCCGCTGGCAGAGGCACTGGCCATCATGGGCGTGCCGCAGGGGTTCGTGACCGCGGTTACCGGGCTGACCGATGATCCCTCGGTGCTGATCCTGCTGATGATCTGCATCCTGATCGCCGCGGGCTGCGTAATGGAGACGACCCCCAACATCGTGATCCTGGCACCGATCCTGAAGCCGCTCGCGGACAACATCGGCATGAACGAAATCCAGTTCTGCATCATGATGATCACCGCCTTGGGGGTGGGCTTCATCACCCCGCCGCTGGGCCTGAACCTGTTCGTTGTCTCCGGCATCACCGGCGAGTCCATCCTCAAGATCGCCGCCCGCGCCATCCCCTTTGTTCTGACCATGCTGATCGTGGTGCTGCTGATCGCCTACATTCCGCCGATCTCGACCACGCTGCTTCCTGATATCTTCAAATAGGACCCCCTGGAAATGACCCGAGAATACCTCAAGAAGGCCGACCTGACCCCCAAGTCGGATGCCTCCGAGACCCATAAGACCGTGCAGGGCATCCTGGACGACATCGAAGCCGGCGGCGACGCCAAGGCGCTGGAATACGCCGCCAAGTTCGACCGGTACGAAGGCAATGTGCTGCTGACGGAAGAGGAGATCGAGGCCGCCTGTGCGCAAGTGCCGGAGAAACTGAAGGCCGACATCCGGTTCGCCCACGACAATGTGCGCCGCTTTGCGGAGCTGCAGAAAAGCACGATGCAGAATGTGGAAACCGAAATCTCTCCCGGCTTCATCACCGGGCAAAAGGTGATCCCTGTGGATGCGGCGGGCTGCTATGTGCCCGGCGGGCGCTACAGCCATATCGCCAGCGCCATCATGACGGTGACCACCGCCAAGGTTGCGGGCTGCAAGCACATCGCCGCCTGCTCGCCGCCGCGCCCCGGGGTGGGCGTGGCCCCCGCCATCGTCTATGCCGCCCATATCTGCGGCGCGGACCAGATCATGGCGATGGGCGGCGTGCAGGGTGTGGCGGCCATGACATTCGGCCTCTTTGGCCTGCCCAAGGCCAATATCCTGGTCGGCCCCGGCAACCAGTTTGTGGCCGAGGCCAAGCGCATCCTGTTCGGCCGTGTCGGCATCGACATGATCGCAGGCCCCACCGACAGCCTGATCCTGGCCGACGGCACGGCGGATGCGCACATCGTCGCCACCGATCTGGTGAGCCAGGCAGAGCATGGCTACAACTCGCCGGTCTGGCTGGTGACCGATGACCGCACCCTTGCGGAAGAGGTGATGCGGCTGGTGCCCGGCTACATCGACGACCTGCCGGAGGTGAACCGCGAGAACGCCACCGCCGCATGGCGCGACTATGCCGAGGTGATCCTGTGCGCGGACCGCGAGGACATGGCGGCCTGTTCCGACGAATACGCGCCGGAGCATCTGACGGTGCAAGCCGCGGATCTGGACTGGTGGCTGCAGCGGCTCACCTGCTACGGCTCGCTGTTCCTGGGCGAGGAGACCACGGTTTCTTACGGCGACAAGGCGGCGGGCACCAACCACGTGCTGCCGACCTCGCGCGCGGCCAGCTATACCGGCGGGCTGTCGGTGCACAAATACATGAAGATCGTCACCTGGCAGCGCGCCACCCGCGAAGGCTCCAAACCGGTGGCCGAGGCCACGGCGCGGATCGCCCGGCTGGAAGGGATGGAGGGCCACGCCCGCGCCGCCGACGTGCGGCTGGCCAAGTATTTCCCGGACGAAACCTTTGACCTGACCGCCAATGGCTGACCCGCGCGCCCTGTTCGATCTGACAGGCCGGACCGCCTGCATCACCGGCGCCAGCTCCGGCCTGGGGCGGCGGGCGGCCCTCACGCTGGCCGCCGCCGGGGCGCAGGTGGTCGCAGTGGCCCGCCGGGCGGAGGCGCTGGAAAGCCTCTGTGCCGAGATCGGCCCGGCTGCGGCTTATGCGGTCGCGGATGTGGCGGACCGCAGCGCGCTGGAGGCGCTGCGGGACACCGTCACGGCCCCCTTCGGCGCGCCGGACATCCTGATCCACGCAGCCGGCGTCAACACGCGGCAACCCGCAGATGCAGTGACGGCAGAGGGTTGGGATCAGACTGTGGCGCTGAACCTGTCGGCGCCCTTCTTCCTCAGCCAGGCGTTTGTGCCCGCGATGCAAAAGCAGGGCTGGGGGCGGATCGTCAACTTTGCCTCGCTGCAGACCACCCGCGCCTTTCCCGGCGGCATCGCCTATGGCGCCAGCAAGGGCGGGATCGGCCAGCTGACCCGCGCCATGGCAGAGGCCTGGTCGTCCCATGGCATCACCGCCAACGCAATCGGGCCGGGGTTTTTTCCGACCGAGCTGACCCAGGCGGTGTTCGGGGATGACACCCGCGCCGCCCGCAACGCCGCGCAAACCTGCATCGGCCGCAACGGCCGGCTGGAGGATCTCGACGGGCCGCTGCTGTTCCTGTGCTCCGAGGCCTCGGCCTATGTCACTGGGCAAATCCTGATGGTTGACGGGGGGTTCACCGCGAAATGAAAGCCTTGGTTTATGAAGGGGTTGAGACGCTGGCGGTCCGTGATGTGCCGATGGCCGCAGGCCAGCCGGACGAGCAGCTGATCCGCGTCCATGCCTCCGGCATCTGCGGCTCGGACATGCACGCCTATCTGGGCCACGACGCCCGCAGGCCCGCACCGCTGATCCTCGGCCACGAAGCCGCGGGCGTGATCGAGGACGGCCCGCAGGCGGGCCGCCGGGTGACGATCAATCCGCTGGTGACCTGCGGCAGTTGCGCTGCCTGCGCATCGGGGCGCGAAAACCTCTGCGCCAGCCGCCAGATCATCTCGATGCCCCCGCGCGCGGGCGCCTTTGCCCAGTTTGTGGCGTTGCCGGAGCGTAACCTGGTGACCGTGCCGGACGATGTGCCGCTTTCAAAGGCCGCGCTGGCCGAACCGCTGGCAGTCAGCTGGCACGCCGCCCGGCTGGCGCTGGAGGCGCTGCATCCGGACACCGAACGCCGCGCGCTGGTGATCGGCGGCGGTGCCATCGGGCTGGCGGCGGCACTGGCGCTCAGGGCGATGGGGGTGGAGGATGTGACGATCCAGGAACCCAACGCCGCGCGCCGGGCCTTCCTGACAGACCGCTGCGGCCAGCAGGCAGTGGCGGAGTTTCGGGGCATGGTGCCGCTGGTAGTGGACGCCGTCGGCTATGCCGCCACCCGCACCGCCGCCTCAGCCGCTGCTGCGCCCGGCGGGGTGATTGCCCATGTCGGCCTGGGCGAGGACACCGGCGGCCTGGATATCCGCCGCATGACCCTGCAGGAGATCACCTTCATCGGCACCTACACCTATACCGCGCAGGACTTCCGCGACACCGCGCAAGCGATCTTTGACGGCCGCCTTGGGCTGCTGGACTGGCCCGAAACGCGGCCGCTGTCAGACGGCGCTGCTGCCTTTCGCGACCTGCGCAGCGGCGCGGTGGCGGCGCCCAAGATCATCCTCGACCCCTGGGCCTGACCGCGCGCCCCAAACAAACGGAGAGCAACCATGTATGACAATATCCTGGTTCCCATGGCCCTGGATCACGGGGTGTCCGGAACAACGCTGAAGGCCGCCGCCACCCTGTGCAACCCCGGCGGGCAGATCACCGCGCTCCATGTCTATGAGCCGCCGCACAGTTCGGTCACCGCCTACTTGGACGAAGACACCGTGCGCGAGGGCTTTGACAAGGCCCGCGAGGCGCTGGCCGAAAAAACCGCAGGCTACGGCGATGTCACGGCAGAGATCATCAAGGGCCGGTCCTACCGCGCCATCGTCGAATACGCCGAGCAGCACGGCATGGACTGCATCGTCGTCGGCTCCCACAAACCGGGGCTTAGCGACTTTTTCCTCGGCTCGACAGCCGCCCGCGTGGTCCGCCACGCGCCCTGCGCGGTGCATGTCTGCCGCACCTCGTGACCCCGAAACAAGACCCCCGAAGCAAAGGCAACCGACCATGAATATCGACAAGAGGATCGCCGACGATCTGGCGGCCAACGGCGTCTCCTTCGTCACGACCGTGCCCTGTAAGCAGCTGGCCGGCGTGATCGAGGAGATCGACCAGCGCGACGACATCTTCCATATCCCCTCCAACAAAGAGGATGAGGGCATGGGGCTGTGCGCCGGCGCCTGGATGGGCGGCAAGCGCCCGGCCATCATCATGCAGAACACCGCCATCGGGGTCACCATCAACACGCTGGCAACGCTGATCCAATACTACCGGATGCCGCTGCCGATGCTGATCTCCTACCGCGGCGAGCTGCGCGAGCCGGTGGCCTGCCAGGTGGAAATGGCGGTGCATACCAAGGCGCTTCTGGCGCAGCTCAACATTCCCACCTACCACTTCCACTGGCAGCGGGACGTCGAGGAATTCGACAACATCCTGAAATACACCTTCATGTGCAACAAGCCCGTTGCCATTCTGACCGACGCCAACTTCTGGGGAGGCTATGGCGACCAATGATCCGTTCCGAAATCCTGAAAGAGATCGCGCCCATCCTGCGCGACGAACTGGTGGTCTGCAACATCGGCATTCCGTCGCAAGAGCTGCACGCGATCGACGACCAGCCCAGCAATTTCTACATGCTGGGCACCATGGGGCTGGCGTCCTCCATCGGGCTGGGGCTGGCGCTGGCGCAGCCGAAACCGGTGATCGTGATCGACGGCGACGGCTCGATCCTGACCAACCTCGGCACCTTGCCCACCATCGGCAACAACGCGCCCGGCAACTATGTCCTGATGATCATCGACAACGGCTCCTATGGCTCCACCGGCGATCAGCCGACCTACACCAGCCAGCGCACCGATCTGGCCGGCATGGCCCGCGCCGCCGGCTGCGCCCGGGTGGTGGAGGTGCAGGACAAGGACACCGGCGCGGCGCTGGAGGAGGCGCTGGCCAGCGGCGAGGCCACAGTGCTGGTGGTCAAATGCGACAGCGGCAACGCCAAGATGCCGGTGATCACAATGGATCCGGTGGTGATCCGCGACCGCTTTATGAAGGCCGTGGCCGGCTGATGGCCGCTGGCGCCATCCATTCGGCTGAGGACGCCCGCCGCCTGGCCCGGCGGCGGCTGCCTTGGATGGTGTTTGACTATATCGACGGGGCCGCCGGGCAGGAAACCGGGGCGGCGCGCAACCGCGCGGCCCTGGATGCCCTCACCCTGCGGCCCCGCATCCTGCGCGATGTCAGCCGGCGCTCGCTCGCCACCCGGATTTTAGGCGCCGAGGCCGACCGGCCCTTTGGCATTGCCCCCATGGGGATGTGCAACCTGTCGGCCCCCGGCGCCGACCTGATGCTGGCCCGGCTGGCGGCGCGCTACCGGGTGCCGCACGGGGTTTCCACCGTCGCCTCCACCCCTTTGGAAACCATTCTGGAAGCGGCAGAGGGCTATGCCTGGTTCCAGCTCTATTTCAGCGGCGACGGCAGCGGCACCTTTAAGCTGGCCGAGCGCGCCCGCGCCGCTGGCTATCAGACGCTGGTTCTCACGGTCGATGTGCCGGAGGTGGGCCGCCGCCCGCGGGAATTGCGCCATGGCTTCAAGATGCCGTTCCGCATCGGCCCGCGGCAGTTCCTCGATTTTGCCCTGCACCCGCGCTGGTCGCTGACCACCCTGCTGAAGGGCAAGCCGGTGATGGCGAATTTCGAGATGGAGGGCTATGACTTCGACCGCACCGAAAGCCGGGCCCGCGCCACCTGGGATACGCTGGCCCGGCTGCGCGATGCCTGGCCCGGCAAGCTGGTGGTGAAGGGTGTGCTGGACGTTGAAGACGCCCGCGTTCTGGTGCCGGCGGGCGTGGACGCGATCCAGGTTTCCAGCCACGGCGCCCGGCAGCTGGAGGCCGCGCCTGCGCCGATAGAGATGCTCAGGAAAATCCGGGCGGCGGTCGGGCCGGACGTGCCGGTTTTTTATGACAGCGGCATCCGGTCGGGCGAGGACGTGCTGAAGGCGCTGTCAGCCGGGGCGGATTTCACCTTCCTTGGGCGGATCCTGCAATTTGCCATTGCCGCAGGGGGTGAGGCAGGGCTGCAACAGCTGTGGGAGGCGCTGAGCGAAGAGCTGAGCATCGCCATGGCGCAAACCGGATTGACGTCGTTGTCAGCTGACAATTTTGAAGGACGATCATAGCAGCGCGCAACCGGGATTCAGGGTTTAACTGGGAAAACAAAGACTTGACCGGCAACTTGCCCCCCCCCGCGTCTCGCATGGCGGCAAGCAACCGGTGCAAATGCAGGCCCGGTCAGCCAGGCGCGCCTTCGACGATCACGATATTGGCCAGCCCCGCGCCCTCGCGGTGCGCTTTGGCGGCCTGGTATTCCGGCGAGTTGTAGCAGCCAAGCGCGGCTTCCATCGAGTCGAACTCGATCACCACGTTGCGCGGATGGCCGTCGCCCTCCATCTGCTCGCAGGCGCCGCCGCGGGCCAGAACGCGGGCGCCGAATGTCTTGAACGCCTCCGTCGCGCCTTCAGCGTACAGCTTGTAGGGGTCGGGATTGGTCACGGTGACATGGGCAATCCAATAGGCTTTGGGCATGGGAACTCCGCTGGTCTGAAAAGGAAACCGGGGCGGCAGGCGCCGCCCCGGCCAAAGGTCACTTATTCAGGATCTTCGCCAGCACCAGATAGGCAGCGCCGGCCACGAACAGTCCCACGAACCAGGCGTAGGTGTAGATCGTGGCAAAGAAGTCCGAGGTGCCCGCAGTGATGCCGACACCGGCCAGGAAGCCCGGCAGGTTCGGCAGGATGCCGATCACAAGTGCCCAGACACCGGCCCAGTTGGTGCCGTTGCTGCCGGAATAGATGCCGTTCATCTTGAACAGATCCGCCACTTCCAGCTTGGTTTTGCGCAGCAGGTAGTAGTCCGCCAGCATCACGCCCGCAATCGGGCCCAGCAGCGCCGAATAGGCGATCAGCCAGCCGATGATGTGATTCACCAGGATCCAGGGGAACATGGCAATGCCGATGCCCGCGGTGATATAGCCGCCGCGCTTGAGGTTGATCTTGCTGGGGGCCAGGTTCGAGAACCCGTGCGCCGGTGCCACCACGTTTGCCGCCAGGTTGGTGGTCAGCGTCGCAACGATCAGCGCAAACAGCGCGATGATCACCGAGAACCCGCCCATCTTCTCAGACAGCTGGATCGGATCCCAGATCGCCTCGCCATAGATCACCACAGTGGCCGAGGTCACGGCGGAGGCGATGAAGGCAAACAGCGCCATCGGGATCGGCAGGCCGACCATCTGGCCCAAAAGCTGGTCCTTCTGGCTTTTGGCGTGGCGGGTGAAGTCGGGGATGTTCAGCGCCAGCGTCGCCCAGAAACCGATCATGCCGGTCAGGCTCGGCCAGAAGACAACCCAGAACTGGCCTTCCTGCGGCTGGCCCGGATCAAAGGCGCTGGGGGTCGACAACATCTCGCCGAAACCGCCTGCGTTGACATAGGCCCAGGCCAGGAGCGCCAGGCCCATCGCCAGCAGGAACGGGGCTGCATAGGTCTCCAGCCAGCGGATCGACTCGGTACCGTTGGCTATGAAGTAGAGATGCAGCGCCCAGAAGGCGAGGAAGCAGATGAACTCGCCCGCGCTGATGCCCAGCACCGGCAGCGCCTCGCCCGCCAGCGCACCGCCGGTCAGGGTGTTAAGGATCACAAAGATCGCAGAGCCGCCAACCCAGGTCTGGATGCCGAACCAGCCGCAGGCAACGATGCCGCGGGCCACCGCCGGGATCTTTGCGCCGGTGGGTCCGAAGGAAGACCGCAGCAGTACCGGGAAGGGGATGCCGTATTTGGTGCCGGCATGGCCCACCAGCACCATCGGGATCAGCACGATCGCGTTGGCGACCAGAATGGTCATCACCGCCTGATCCCAGCTCATGCCCGAGCCGATCAGGTAGGAGGCCAGCAGATAGGTCGGGATGCAGACCACCATGCCAACCCAAAGCGCGGCAATCGCCACCCAGTCCCAGGTGCGTTCCGCAGCCGTCGTCGGCAGCTGGTCCTCGTTGTATAGTTCGGGGTCGATCCCGGTCAGATCCACCTGCGGCGGCGCCTCGGCGCCGGACGCGGAATACCCGCTGGTTACATCAGCCATTTTGAGTTTCCTCCCTGTTATTTGGCTTTGTTGCCGCCTGCTTCTGCGGCAGGCAGCACATGCAAGAGTCCCCGGCCTGCGCCGGGGATCATGATCAGACGCAGGCCGGCATGTTTTCAGCCGAGCGCACCACCTGGCGCGGCGCGGTGACCTCTTTCCACTTGGACAGCGCCTTGTTGACTTCCGGGAACGCGGGCCGTTCAACAAAACGCCCGTGCCCCGGAGTGGCGCAGACGGTGCCGTCGTCCACCGCCAGTTCGCCGCGGCTGAGGGTATAGCGCGGCAGGCCGGTCACCTCGCGGCCGGAGAAGACGTTGTACTCCACCACCGACTGCTGGGTTTCGGGCGAGATCACCTTGGACTTCTTCGGGTCCCACACCACCAGATCGGCGTCGGAGCCTTCCAGGATGGCCCCTTTGCGCGGGTATATGTTGAGGATACGCGCGATATTGGTCGAGGTCACGGCCACAAACTCGTTCGGTGTCAGCCGCCCGGTGTTCACGCCCTCGCTCCACAGGACAGGCATCCGGTCCTCAAGGCCGCCGGTGCCGTTCGGGATCTTGGTGAAATCGTCGATGCCAAAGCGTTTCTGATCCACGGTGAAGGCGCAGTGGTCGGTCGCCACCACCTGCAGCGATCCTGCCTGAAGGCCGGCCCAGAGGCTGTCCTGATGCGCCTTGTCGCGGAACGGCGGCGACATCACCCGCTGCGCGGCGTGGTCCCAGTTGGGGTTGCGGTATTCGCTTTCGTCCAGCACCAGATGCTGGATCAGCGGCTCGCCGAAGACGCGCATGCCTTTCTGGCGCGCCCGGCGGATCGCCTCATGCGCCTGCTCGCAGGAGGTGTGCACGACGTACAGCGGCACGCCCGCCATGTCGGCGATCATAATGGCGCGGTTGGTGGCTTCGCCCTCTACCTCGGGCGGGCGCGACAGCCCGTGGCCTTCGGGGCCGCGGATGCCGTCGGCCAGCAGCTTCTGCTGCATGGTGGCCACCACGTCGCCGTTTTCCGCATGCACCATCGGCAGCGCACCCAGCGCGGCGCAGCGGCGGAAGCTGTCGAACAGCTCATCATCATCCACCATCAGCGCGCCCTTATAGGCCATGAAGTGCTTGAAGGAGTTGATGCCCAGCTCCACAACCTGCTGCATCTCGTTGAACACCTGCTCGCTCCACCAGGTCACCGCCATGTGGAAGGAATAGTCGGCGCAGGCGCGTTTCGACTTGGCGTGCCAGGCCTCCAGCGCCTCCAGCATCGACTGGCCGGGGCTGGGCAGGCAGAAGTCCACCACCATGGTGGTGCCGCCTGCAAGGCCCGCGCGGGTGCCGGATTCAAAGTCATCCGCCGAATGGGTGCCCATGAAGGGCATTTCCAGATGCACATGGGGGTCGATGCCGCCGGGCATGACAAAGCAGCCCTCGGCGTCGAGCACCTTGTCGCCGCTGAGGTTTGCGCCGATCTGGACGATTTTGCCGTCCTCGATGGCGACATCGGCGGCATAGCTGCGGTCAGCGGCAACAATCGTGCCGCCCTTGATTACGGTTCTCTGGCTCATGCCTGCTCCTCCACAATCTCTGCGGTTTCCAGAACGGCGTGCAGCAGCACATCCGTCCCCGCCGCCGCCCATTCGCGGCTGATTTCCTCGTCCTCGTTGTGGCTGAGGCCGTCAACGCAGGGGCACATCACCATGGCGGTCGGCGCCACCTTGTTGATCCAGCAGGCATCATGGCCCGCGCCAGAAATGATGTTGCGGTGCGAATAGCCCAGCTTTTCGGCCGCCCGGCGCACCGCCTCCACGCAGCCCTCGTCAAAGGTCACCGGGTCGAAATGGCCCACCTGCTCGATCTCCAGTCCCAGTTCCAGCTCCCCTGCGATCCTGGCAGCACCTTCGCGCAGGCGCTGTTCCATGTCGGTCTGGGTGTCAAAGCTGGGCGAGCGGAAGTCGATGGTGAACACGACCTTGCCCGGCACGATGTTGCGGCTGTTGGGGTAATAGTCGCAGTGGCCGACAGCACCAACCGCATCGGGCTGGTGGCTCATCGCGATCTCATGCACCAGATCGGTGATCCGCGCGGCGCCAAGGCCCGCATTGCGGCGCATCGGCATCGGGGTGGAGCCGGTATGCGCTTCCTGGCCGGTCAGCGTGACCTGCAGCCAGTTCAGGCCCTGACCGTGGGTCACGACGCCGATGTCCTTGCCCTCGGCCTCCAGAATGGGGCCTTGCTCGATATGCAGCTCGAACATTGCGTGCATCTTGCGGTTGCCCACCGGCTCATCGCCCTTGTAGCCGATCCGGGACAGCTCCTCGCCGAACTTTTTGCCCTCCGCGTCCTCACGCGCATAGGCCCAGTCCTGGGTATGAACGCCCGCAAAGACGCCGGAGGACAGCATGGCGGGGGCAAACCGCGTGCCCTCCTCGTTGGTCCAGTTCACCACCACGATAGGGCGGCGCGGGGTGATGCCCAGATCGCGGATCGAGCGCACCACCTCAAGCCCCGCCAGCACGCCAAGGACGCCGTCGTATTTGCCGCCCGTCGGCTGGGTGTCCAGATGGCTGCCCATCATCACCGGATCCAGATCCGGCTCGGTGCCTTCCAGGCGGGCAAACATGTTGCCCATGCTGTCCACGCCCACCGTCATGCCGGCCTCTTCGCACCAGCGCTTGAACAGGTCGCGGCCTTCCTTGTCGGCATCGGTCAGCGTCTGGCGGTTGTTGCCGCCGCGCACCCCCGGGCCCTTGGTTGCCATCTCCATCAGCGAGTCCCACAGGCGGCTGCCGTTGATGCGGGCGTTGCTTTGCACGTCTTTCATATCTCTCTCCCTTTGCCGCCCCTGCCCCGCGCGCCGCTTGGGCCGCAGGCCAGGGGCAGGTCCTCACGCGATGAGCGACTCGGCCAGAATGCCGATCAGCTCGTCGATTTCCCGTTTTTCGATGATCAGCGGCGGCGACATGGCGATGATGTCGCCGGTGGTGCGCAGATGCGCCCCCTTGTCCCAGGCGCGCAGGTAGGTGTCGAAGGCGCGCTTGGTCGGCACGCCCGCCACCGGCTCCAGCTCCACCGCGCCGACCAGGCCCGCGCAGCGGATGTCCTTCACATGCGGCAGCCCCTTGAGGCTGAACAGCGCGTCGGCCCAATATTCCTCCAGCGACGCGGCGCGCTCGAACAGCTCCTCCTCGCGGTAGGTGTCCAGCGCCGCCAGGGCGGCCGCACAGGCGACCGGGTTGCCGGAGTAGGTGTAGCCGTGGAACAGCTCAATCATATGCTCCGGCCCGGTCATGAAGGCGTCGTGGATTTCGCTGCTGACCATCACCGCACCCATCGGGATCACCCCGTTGGTAAGGCCCTTGGCGGTGGTGATTATGTCCGGCTCGACGCCGTAGTAATCGGCGCCAAACGCCCGGCCCAGGCGGCCATAGGCGGTGATCACCTCGTCAAAGATCAGCAGGATGCCATGCTCGCGGGTGATCTCGCGCAGCCGCTGCAAATAGCCCTTGGGCGGCAGGATCACCCCGGCGGAGCCCGCCATCGGCTCGACGATCACCGCGGCGATGGTTTCGGCCCCGTGCAGGTCAATGAGCCGCACCAGGTCTTCGGCCAGCTCCGCGCCATGCTCCGGCTGGCCCTTGGTAAAGGCGTTGCGCTCCGGATCATGGGTGTGGCGCAGGTGGTCGACGCCGGTCAGCAGGCTGCCGAAATGGCGGCGGTTGTTGACGATCCCGCCCACCGAAATGCCGCCGAAATTGACCCCGTGATAGCCCTTCTCGCGGCCGATCAGCCGGGTGCGGCCCTGCTCGCCCTTGGCCTTGTGATAGGCCAGCGCGATCTTCAGCGCGGTCTCCACCGATTCAGAGCCGGAGTTGGTGAAGAACACGTGGTTCAGATCGCCCGGCGCCAGCTCGGCAAGTCGGTTGGCCAGCTCAAACGCCTTGGGGTGGCCCATCTGGAAGGCGGGCGCATAGTCCAGTTCGGTGACCTGTTTCTGCACCGCTTCGGTGATGCGCGGCGCGGCGTGGCCTGCATTGACGCACCACAGGCCCGCGGTGCCATCCATCACCTTCCGCCCGTCGGTGGTGGTGTAATACATCCCCTCCGCCGCAGCGACCATGCGCGGGTTTTGCTTGAACTGCCGGTTGGCCGTGAACGGCATCCAATAGGCGTCCATCGCGTTTGCGCGTTTTGGATCAGTGGTCATATCCGAATCCTTTTCTTGAGAGTGGTCAGGCCGCAACCTGGTTCAGCAGCGTGTCGAGGCTTTGCTTTGCATCGCCGTAGAACATGCGGGTGTTTTCCTTGAAGAACAGGGGGTTCTCGATGCCGGAGTAGCCCGTGCCCTGGCCGCGCTTGGAGACGAAGACCTGTTTCGCCTTCCAGCACTCCAGAACCGGCATGCCGGCGATGGGGGAGTTGGGGTCCTCCTGCGCGGCAGGGTTCACGATGTCGTTGGAGCCGATGACGATGGCCACGTCGGTGTCCGGGAAATCCTCGTTGATCTCGTCCATCTCCAGCACGATGTCGTAAGGCACCTTGGCCTCGGCCAAGAGGACGTTCATGTGGCCCGGCAGGCGGCCTGCAACCGGGTGGATAGCAAACCGCACATCTTTCCCTTTTGCCCGCAAACGCCGGGTCAGTTCGGCGACGTTCTGCTGCGCCTGCGCCACCGCCATGCCGTAGCCGGGGATGATCACCACAGAATCGGCCTCCTCCAGCGCCGCCGCCACGCCGTCGGCGTCGATGGCGATCTGCTCGCCGTCGATCTCCATCGCAGGCCCCGTGGTGCCGCCGAAGCCGCCCAGGATCACGCTGATGAAGGAGCGGTTCATCGCCTTGCACATGATGTAGCTGAGGATCGCACCGGAGGAGCCGACCAGCGCGCCGACCACGATCAAGAGGTCATTGCCAAGCGAGAAGCCGATCGCCGCCGCGGCCCAGCCGGAGTAGCTGTTCAGCATCGAGACCACCACCGGCATGTCGGCGCCGCCGATGCCCATGATCAGGTGGTAGCCGATGAACAGCGCCGCCAGCGTCATCAGCAGGAGCGGCAGGAAGCCGCCCGAGTTGAAGTACCAGATCAGGCAGAGAAAGGAGAGCCCCGCGGCGCTGGCGTTCAGCATGTGGCCGCCCGGCAGCTTGGTCGCGGCCGAGGTCACCTTGCCCGCCAGCTTGCCGAAAGCGATGACCGAGCCGGTGAAGGTGATCGCACCGATGAAGATGCCGAGGAAGAGTTCCACGCGCAGGAAGGCGATCTCGGCCGGGGTCTTCTTGGCGATCAGCTTGGCAAAGGTGCCCAGGTCCTCGGTGCTGCCCGCAGCCACGGCCGCCGCCACATTGCCGATCTCGAAATGGGCGATGAAGCCGACGAACACCGCGGCGAGGCCGACCAGCGAGTGCATCGCGGCGACCAGCTGCGGCATCTCGGTCATCTGCACCCGCTTGGCGACATAGGTGCCGATGAGGCCGCCGCCCGCGATCAGCAGGACCGACAAGAGCCACAGGCCGGAGCCGGGGCCGATCAGGGTGGCAAAAACCGCCAGCCCCATGCCGGCAATGCCGTACCAGACCGCGCGCTTGGCGCTTTCCTGGTTGGAGAGGCCGCCAAGCGACAGGATGAAAAGAACAGCCGCAACGACATAGGCGGCGGTGGTGAAACCGTAATCCATTTTACCTGCCTCGCTTTAAGATTTCTGGAACATGGCGAGCATGCGCCGGGTGACGAGGAAGCCGCCGAAGATGTTGATACCCGCCATGAAGACGCTGAGCGCCGCCAGCAGGATCACCAGGAACGAGCCGGAGCCGATCTGCATCAAAGCGCCCAGGATGATGATCGAGGAGATCGCGTTGGTCACCGCCATCAGCGGCGTGTGCAGGCTGTGCGCCACGCCCCAGATCACCTGGAAGCCCACGAAACAGGCCAGCGCAAAGACGATGAAATGCTGCATGAAGCTGACCGGCGCAAAGAGGCCCACCAGCAAGAGCAGCGCACCGCCGCCCGCCAGCAGGGTGACCTGGCTCTTGGTCTGCGCCTTGAAGGCCGCAACCTCCTGGGCGCGTTTTTCCTCCGGCGTCAGCTCCGGCACCGTCTCCTTGGGCTTGGCGGCAATCGCCTGCACCTTGGGCGGCGGCGGCGGGAAGGTGATCTCGCCCTCAAACGCCACGGTGGCGCCGCGGATCACGTCGTCCTCCATGTCGTGGTTGACCTGGCCGTCCTTGTCCGGCGTGAGGTCGGCCATCATGTGGCGGATGTTGGTGGCATAAAGCGTCGAGGACTGCGCCGCCATCCGGCTGGGGAAATCAGTGTAGCCGATGATGGTGACGCCGTTGTCGGTCACGATCTTCTCATCCGCCACGGTCAGCTTGCAGTTGCCGCCCTTCTCCGCCGCCAGGTCGACGATGACCGAGCCCGGCTTCATCGCCGCGACCATATCCTCGGTCCACAGCTCCGGCGCCTCGCGGTTGGGGATCAGCGCGGTGGTGATGACGATGTCCATCTCCGGCGCCAGCTCGCGGAACTTCGCCAGCTGCGCTTCGCGGAATTCCGGCGAGGAAACAGAGGCATAGCCGCCCGAGGCGCTGCCGTCCTGCTGCTCCTCCTCGAAATCGAGATAGACGAATTCGGCGCCCATCGATTCCACCTGCTCGGCCACTTCGGGGCGCACGTCAAAGGCATAGGTCACCGCGCCCAGCGAGGTCGAGGTGCCGATCGCGGCAAGCCCCGCGACGCCTGCGCCGACCACCAGCACCTTGGCGGGCGGCACCTTGCCTGCCGCGGTGATCTGGCCAGTGAAGAAGCGGCCGAAGTTGTTGCCCGCCTCGATGACCGCGCGGTAGCCCGCGATATTGGCCATCGACGACAGCGCATCCATCTTCTGCGCGCGGCTGATCCGCGGCACCATTTCCATGGCGATCACATTGGCGCCCTTGGCCTTGGCCAGCGCCATGCCTTCTTCGTTCCCAGCCGGGTTGAAGAAGGAAATCAGCGTCTTGCCCTTGGTCAGCCGCTTCAGCTCGGTGGCGTCCGGCTGGCGCACCTTGGCGACAATATCGGCGGCTTTCCACAGCGCGGCCGGTGTCTTGATGATCTCGACCCCGGCGGCTTCGTAAGCGGCATCGGAAAACCCCGCCGCCGCCCCGGCCCCGGCCTCGATCGCGCAATCATACCCCAGCTTCTGCAGCTGACGCGCAGAGTCCGGCGTCATCGCAACGCGCGACTCTCCAGCCGCCAACTCCCTTGGCGTTCCAATAAGCACTTCAATGTCCTCCCTTTTCGCTGAAGCGTCCGGCAAACCGGCTGCCTGCGATTGGGAAGAAGTATTTGGATGTTTTACTTAGTAGTCAATATTTTTGTCAGCTCATATTTTTTGCAGTTTAAAAACAGCCTATTATCTGCAATCAACACACCTTCACGGTATTTTTTTTGACTTACAGCTAAAAAAATATTTGACATGCCGCGCCCTCCTCCACAGTCTTTGAGGCAGGGAGGACACCATGAACACCCAATCGCTCAGCACAGGCACAGCCTGGGCGGAGACCGGGGATTTGCGCGCCCTGATGATGCGCGCAGCCGGGATCCGCGACGCCCACTGGGGCCGCACGGTCACCTATTCGCGCAAGGCCTTTGTGCCTTTGACCAACATGTGCCGCGACACCTGCGGCTACTGCACCTTCGTCAAGCATCCGGAGTCTCCGGAGGCCAATATCATGACGCCGGAGCAGGTGCTGGCCACCGCACAGAAGGGTGAGCGCGAGGGCTGCAAGGAACTCCTCTTCAGCCTCGGTGAAAAGCCGGAACTGCGTTATGAGAAGGCCCGCAAGGGGCTGGAAAAGCTCGGCTATTCCCGCCTGACCGATTACCTGCGCGACATGTGCGAGCTGGTGCTGACGGAAACCAGCCTGCTGCCGCATGTGAACGCGGGCACCCTCACCGATGACGAGATCGACGTGCTGCGCCCGGTCTCCGCCTCGATGGGGATGATGCTGGAAACCGTGAGCCGCCGCCTGACCCGCAAGGGCCAGCCGCATTATGCCTGCCCCGACAAGGTGCCGGTGCAGCGGCTGCGCACGCTGGAGCGCGCAGGCGAGAAACAGGTGCCCTTCACCACCGGCCTGCTGATCGGCATTGGCGAAACATTTGCCGAGCGGATCGAGGCGCTGCACGCCATCAACAACGCCCACGCCCGCCACGGCCACATCCAGGAAGTGATCATCCAGAACTTCCAGCGCAAGCCGGATATCGAGATGGCGAACCACCCGGAACCGGCGCTGGAGGACATGCTGCGCACCATCGCCGCCGCCCGCATCATCCTGGCACCGGAGATCAGCCTGCAGGCGCCGCCGAACCTCAGCGCCCGCCACATCGCCTATCTGGAGGCAGGCATCAACGACTGGGGCGGCATTTCGCCCGTGACCATCGACTTCATCAACCCGCAGCACGAATGGCCGGAGATCCGAGCGCTGGCAAGCTCCTGCACCGGGGCCGGTTTTGACCTGCGCGAGCGGCTCACCGTTTACCCCCGCTACCTGACCGGGGACAGCGGCTTCATCAACCCCGGCGTGCTGGCCCGTGCGGCCGGCATGGCCCAGGAAAACGGCCTCGCCCGCGATCAGCGCCACATCGGAGAGACAGCATGACCATCCAGCACCCCGCCGAGAATTTTGCCGCGGTCCCGGCTGCCGTCGGCGCCGCCTCCGCCCCGGTCCGCGCCATTCTGGAGATGGCGCTGGAGGGCGGCGAAGTGTCCGAAGCCGAAGGCGTCGAGCTGTTCCGCGCCACCGGCGCTGACGCCGTGGCCGTCTATGCCGTGGCCGACGAGCTGCGCCGCCGCGCCAATGGCGACCGCGTCTCCTTTGTGGTGAACCGCAACATCAACTTCACCAACATCTGCTATATGGGCTGCCGCTTCTGCGGTTTTGCCAAGCGCAGCGAGGACAAGGACGCCGAGTGGCTGGAGCCCGAACAGATCGTCGAGCGCGCGCAGGAGGCCTGGGACCGCGGTGCGACCGAGGTCTGCATCCAGGGCGGCCTGCATCCCAAGATGGAGGGAACCTACTACCGCGACATTATCCGCGCCATCAAGGCAGCGCTGCCGGACATGCATATCCATGCCTTCTCGCCGTTTGAGATCTGGTATGGCGCGTCCAAGACCAAGATGTCCTATCACGACTTCCTGGCGGATCTGAAAGACGCCGGTCTCGGCTCGATGCCCGGCACCGCGGCGGAGATCCTGGATACCGAAGTGCGGATGCAGCTGACCAAGAACAAGCTGAGCGCCGAAAAATGGGTGGAGATCATCCGCGCCGCGCATGAGGTCGGCATCCCCACCACCGCCACCATCATGTACGGCCATATCGACGGGCCTGAGCACTGGGCCGCGCACATCAGGCTACTGCGCGACATCCAGAAGGATACCGGCGGCTTCACCGAGCTGGTGCCGCTCTCCTTTGTGCATACCGAATCGCCGCTTTGGTCGCAGAACCCGGACAAAGTGCGCCCCGGCCCGACTGCGCTGGAGGTGGACCTGATGCACGCGGTGTCGCGCATCATGCTGCACGGCTGGATCGACAATATCCAAGTGAGCTGGACCAAGCTGGGCGCGGCGCGGGCACAGCAGATGCTGTCACGCGGGGTCAACGACCTGGGCGGCACGCTGATGAACGAAAGCATCTCGCGCTCGGCCGGGTCTGCCCACGGGCAGGAGATCACAGCGCGCGAACTGACAGAGATCATCCGCGCCGCGGGCCGGGTGCCGGTGCGCCGCAACACCATTTACGAGATCCGCGACGTCTATGTCGATCACGATCCCGAGGTGATCGCGCCACTGGTGGACCGTCAGGGCAGCGACCCGCTGGCGTTTCTGGAAATGTTCCCCGAACGCGGGCCCAAGCTGGAGGCGGCAGAATGAGCGCGCAGAAGCATAAGGTCACCCTGCTGGCGGGTGGCGTCGGCGGTGCCAAGATGGCCGAGGGCCTGGCCGCGCTGCCGGATGTGGCGCTGTCGGTGATCGGCAATGTGGCGGATGACGATGAGTTTCACGGCCTCTGGGTCTCGCCCGATATCGACACGCTGACTTACAGCCTGGGTGATGTGATCGACCGCAACCAGGGCTGGGGCGTGGCGGATGAGGGCCACCGGGCGCTGGAGACGCTGAACAAGCTGGGCGCGGACACCTGGATGTCGCTGGGCGACCGCGACTTTGGCCTGCACATCTACCGCACCATGCGCCGCCTGCAGGGCGACCGGCCCAGCGATATCGCCCGCGACGTGGCGCGCGCCTTTGGGGTGCGGGCGGAGATCCTGCTGCCGACAGATAATAAGGTGCAGACACGGGTGCGCACCGATGCGGGCTGGCTGAGCTTCCAGGAGTATTTCGTGCGCGAACGCTGCGCCCCGGACGTGCGGGAGCTGGCCTTTGACGGGCTGGCGCAGGCCCGCCCCGCGCCAGAGGCGCTGGCGGCGATCCGGCAGGCGGATTTGATCGTGATTGCGCCCTCCAACCCGCTGGTCAGCATTGCCCCCATTCTGGGCGTGCCGGGCATCACCGCGGCGCTGCGCGCGGCGCGTGCGCAGAAGGTTGCTGTCAGCCCGTTCATCGGCGGCAAGGTGGTCAAGGGCCCGGCCGACCGCATGATGGCGGCGCTGGGGGAACGGGCCGATGCGGCCGGTGTGGCTGCGCGGTACCGCGGGCTGGCCGATACGCTGGTGATCGACCACGCGGACGCCGGGCTGGCGGGCGAAATCCGCGCGATGGGGCTGGCGCCGGTCTGCAGCGACATTCTGATGAAGACCCAGGACGATAAGGCCCGCCTTGCACGCGAAGTTGCGGATCTGGGCCTTGCCCGCACAAACCGGGAGACGGCGGCATGAGCGCGGCGGTGAAATGCAGCAAGCGGCTGGCGGTGATCCCGATGAAGGACCCCTCCAGGGCCAAGACGCGGTTGAGCATGGCGCTGGCGCCGCGGGACCGCGAAGCGCTGGCCCGGGGGCTGTTCCGCTCCACCATCACGCGGCTGCAGGAGGCGGTTGCCATGCTGCCCGAAGGCGCCGCCGACATTGCCGTGGTGTCCAACAGCCCGGTGATTGCGCGGATCGCGCGCCAGGCCGGGCTGATCTGCATCGACGACAACGACCCCGGCACCCTGTCGCTGGCGGTGGAGGCAGCAGCGGATTGGGCAACGGCCAAAGGGTATGAGGCACTGTGCGTGCTGCCGGGCGATCTGGCGGACCCGTCGCCGGACGATCTGGCCCAGCTTCTGGCCTATCCGCTGGACGGCACCCGCGCGGTGCTGTGCCCGGCGACCGACCTTGGCACCAACGCGCTTTTGGTGCCGCTGCCCTGCCCCTTTGCCTTTGCCTACGGGCAGAAGTCGCTGATCGCCCACCGGCGTGCGGCAGAAATTGCGGGCCTTTGCCCGGTGGTGCTGCCGCTGGACAGCCTGCGTATTGATGTCGACACCGCCGAGGATCTCAGCTGCCTGCTGGCGCAGGACCCGCAGGCGCTGGTGCGGGAGGGCGCGCGATGAGTCTGTCCGTCTCCCTCACCGCCGTGCCCGGCGTGCCGGATATCCGGAACGGCGACGATCTGGGCGCGATCCTGGGTGATTGCCTGGAGCAGGCCGGGCTTGGCCTGCAGGACGGCGATATCCTGTGCATCGCGCAGAAGGTGTTCTCCAAGGCCGAGGACTGCATCATCCCGCTGGCCTCGGTCACGCCCTCGGACGAGGCCGTCAAATACGGCGAGGAGCTGAACAAGGACCCGCGCAAGGTGGAGATCGTCCTGCGCGAAAGCACCCGGGTGGTGCGCGCCTTCCGCCGCCCGGATCAGAACACCGGCACGATGATCTGCGAACACCGGCTGGGTTTCATCTCCGCCAATGCCGCGGTGGATGAGTCGAACTTCGGCGAGGAGGACGCGGCGATGGTGCTGCCGCGCGACCCCGACGCCAGCTGCGAGCGTTTGCGCACGTCGCTGGCCGCCCGCTTCGGCGCGCAGATCGGCGTGGTGATGACCGACACCTTCGGCCGCCCCTGGCGGCTGGGCCAGATCAACGTGGCCATCGGGCTGAGCAAGGTCCCGGCCACCATTCAGGAGCAGGGCAACCTGGATGCCTGGGGGCGGCCCTTGCAGGTGACCGAACCGGCGCTGGCCGATGAAATCTCCGCCGCCTCCGGTCTGGTGGTGCGCAAGAACGGAAAAACACCGGCGGTGCTGCTGCGCGGGCTCGACTGGCAGCCCGCCGACAGCCGCGGCGCCGACATACTCAGAAAAAAACAGGAGGATATGTTCAGATGAAGATCGCAATCATTGGCGGCACCGGGCCGCAGGGCCAGGGGCTGGCGCTGCGCTTTGCCCGCGCAGGGATCGCCGTGGCACTGGGTTCGCGCGATGGCGAGCGCAGCGCCGGCATCGCGGCAGACCTGATGGCAAAGCTGCCGGAAGGCGCCGCACCGATCGAAGGGCTGGACAATGCTGGCGCCACCGCGGCGGCGGATGAAATGGTCATCCTCGCGGTGCCGTTTTCTGCCCACAACGCCACGCTGGAGGCGCTGAAGCCGCAGCTGGAAGGCAAGATCCTGGTCGACATCGTGGTGCCGCTGAAGGAAGGCGACCCCAAGAAGGTTGAAATGCCGCCAGAAGGCTCCGCCACCGAGGCCGCGCAGGCGCTGCTGGGTGACGACATTCCGGTGATCGGCGCGCTGCACAACGTGTCGGCGACCACGCTCAACAACCTCGACTGGCCGATCAACTGCGACATCCTGGTCTGCGGCAACAGCCTGCCTGCCCGCAAGAAGGTGATTGAGCTGGTCGGCGCGCTGGATGTTCAGGCCTACAACGCCGGCGACGCCGAGGCCGCCCGCTGCATCGAGGCGATCACCCCGATCCTGATCCGCCAGAACATTTCCAAGGCGGTGCCCTTCACCCATGCGGGCATCCGCATCTGGGCCCCCGAACACTAAGATTCCAACAGGGAGAAAACACACATGGAATTCGGTATTTGCTTCAAGGGCTTCGTTGAGCCCGAACGCGCCCGCGCACTGGTCCGCCAGGCGGAAAACGCAGGCTTTGCCTACTGCTGGTTCTACGACAGCCACATCCTGTGGCGCGAAAGCTTTGTCGCGATGGCGATGTGCATGGAGCACACCACCAAGATGCGCTTCGGCCCGCTGGTGACCAACCCGAACTCGCGCGAGTGGTCGGTGGCAGCCTCGCTGTTCGGCTCGCTGGCGAAACAGTCCGGCGGACGTTTCGACATCGGCCTGGGCCGCGGGGACAGCGCCGTGCGGGTGATGGGCAAGAAGCCGTCGACCATCAAGCGGATGGAAGAATTCACCCACGTCGTGAAGTCGCTGATCCGCGGCGAGGAAGTGCAGTACGGCGAATGCCCCGAGCCGGTGAAATTCCCCTGGGCCCAGGGCTACGAACTGCCGGTCTGGATCGGCGCATATGGTCCCAAGGCCCTGGCCTCGGCCGGCAAGGTCGGTGACGGCGTGGTACTGCAGATCGCCGAACCCAAGATCATCAAATGGCTGGCCGATCAGGCCAAGGCCGGCGGCGAGGCCGAAGGCCGCGACATGTCGAACTACCGCGTGATGGCGGCAGCGCCCGCGCATACCGGCCCGATCGAGGAAGGCATCGAGAAGACCAAGTGGTTCCCCGCCATGGTCGGCAACCATGTCGCTGACATCGTTGAGAAATACGGCACCGACGGCGATCACGTCCCCACCAGCCTGACCGACTACATCAAGAACCGCAAGGGCTACGACTATTCCAAGCACGGCCAGAGCGATAACCCGTACCTGGACTTCATCACCGAAGACATCGTCAAGAGCTTCTGCGTGCTGGGCACCCCGGACGAACATATCGCCAAGATCCGCGATCTGCAGGATGCCGGCACCACCCAGTTCAACATCTATCTCGACAGCGGCGACGAAGAGAAAATCATCGCCGACTATGGCGAGAAGATCATCCCGGCCTTCCGCTGAACTGCACCGGGCCCCGGCCCGGAAACGGCACCGTCCGGACAAATCTCCCCGCGGACGGTGCCTATTGGCGGGCGGCTCTGGCTGCCCGCTCATTTGCCCCACGGGGCGGCCCGCCCGCAGCCGCACGTTGATTTGAACCGGCCTTTTGCGCGCGACCGCTGGCAACAGCCTTTGACTTGTGCCAATAGGGCGCCAGATAGACATTTTTATAGGTGGCGGAATTTACATGGCGCGCATGGCAGCTGAAAAGCCGAAGACCCGGATTCAGCGGAAAAAGACTGAACAAATCCTGGCCTCCGCGCTGGAGGTTTTTGCCCAGCACGGATCTTCCGGCGCGTCGATCAACCTGATTGCCAAGAACGCCGGGCTGACCACGCCGAACCTGCTGTATTATTTCGAAAGCAAGGACGCGATCCGCAAGGAGCTTCTGGCCCGCACCCTTCAGCTGTGGATGGCGCCGCTGAACATGCTGAGCCCGCATGGCGACCCGATCGACGAAATCTGCCAGTACATCCGCCGCAAGCTGGAAATCTCGCGGAATTTCCCAAAGGAAAGCAAGTTCTTCGCCAATGAGATCCTGAGCGGCCTGCCGCAGTCGCGCAGCGAGATCTTCGGCCCGCTGAAGGAGCTGTACAACACCAAGATCACTGTGCTGGAGGACTGGATGCGCGAGGGCCGGATTGCAACCGTCGATCCGCACCATCTGCTGTATTCGATCTGGGCCACCACCCAGCACTACGCCGATTTCGACGTCCAGATCGAGGAAATCGCCCCCGCCAAGGCACAGGACCGCTATGCCGAGGCTGAGGTGTTCCTGCTGGAGATGTACCGGAAACTTCTGGCGGTCGAGGCCGGCTGACGGCCGCTGACCGCCCCGCGGTCACGGAATCCGCGCCCGGTCGATGAATTTGCGCAGCGCAAAGCGCGACCGCACCACGCGGATGCCGGAGATGCGCAGCAATTTGGTCTGCAGGAACGTCTCGAATTCCTCCAGGCTTTCCACCACGATTTCCAAGAGAAAGTCCTGCGCGCCGGTCATCAGCGTGCCGGTCACCACTTCCTCGAACTGAGCAATCTTCTTCTGGAAGCTGGCGATCTCGTCCGCGTCCTGGCGCTCCAGCTCCACCGACACAAAGGCGGTGATGCCAAACCCCGCCGCCTTGCGGTCGATGCGGGCGTTGTAGCCGGAAATCAGGCCGCTTTCCTCCAGCCGCTGCAGGCGCCGCTTGCAGGGCGTCTGGGACAGGCCGACTCGGGCCGCCAGCTGCACCAGGGGAATCCGCCCGTCATCACGCAGCGCGCGAAGTATCTCCCGATCAACTGAATCTGTAGCGAAAACCACCATAAATTTTGCGTTTCCGAGTAAATTTCCTCTGATTTTCGCACCAGTACCCCCATATTCGTTATTTTTCAACCATGCGGTTTTGCTAAGCTGTCGGGACAGGCACTGCGCCGCGCGCATTCTTCCGCGCGCCGCCTGGGGGCGCTCAGAACAAAGAGGTACCGCATGAGTGATGACTTTCCGCCGCTATCGCTGAACGTGCCGGAACCGGGCTGCCGTCCGGGCGACACACCTGATTTCTCGGACTTCGAAATTCCGCGCGCCGGGGCCGTCAAACGCCCGCCGGTTGATGCGGACCCCGACTCGATCCGCGACATGGCGTTTTCCATTGTCCGGGTGCTGAACAAGGACGGCGAGGCGGTTGGCGACTGGGCCGGCGCGCTGAGCCCTGACGAGCTGCGCGAGGGCCTGCGGCACATGCTGACCCTGCGCACGTTTGACGCGCGGATGCTGAATGCGCAGCGCCAGGGGAAAACCAGCTTTTACATGCAGCATCTGGGCGAAGAGGCCGTGTCCTGCGCCTTTTCCCGTGCGCTGAGGCCGGGCGACATGAACTTCCCGACCTACCGCCAGGCCGGGCTGCTGATCGCGGGCGGCTATCCGATGCTGACCATGATGAACCAGATCTATTCCAACGCCGACGACCCGCTGCACGGGCGCCAGCTGCCGATCATGTATTCCTCCAAGGAACACGGGTTCTTTTCGATTTCCGGCAATCTGGGCACCCAGTTCGTGCAATCGGTCGGCTGGGCAATGGCCTCGGCCATTTCGGGCGACACCAAGATCGCCACCGGCTGGATCGGCGACGGCTCCACGGCTGAGAGCGATTTTCACGCCGCCATGGTTTTTGCCTCCACCTACAAGGCGCCGGTGGTCTTGAACATCGTCAACAACCAATGGGCAATTTCCACCTTCCAGGGCATTGCCCGCGGCGGCGTCGGCACCTTTGCCGCCCGCGGCCACGGCTTTGGCATCGCCTCGATCCGGGTGGACGGCAACGACTACCTGGCCGTGCACGCAGTGGCGAAATGGGCCTGCGAACGCGCCCGCCTGGGGCATGGCCCGACCCTGATCGAACATGTCACCTACCGCGCGGGCGGCCATTCCACCAGCGACGACCCCTCCGCCTACCGCTCCCGGCGCGAGGCTGCGGCCTGGCCCCTGGGCGATCCCATCGAGCGGCTGAAGACCCATCTCATCACCATTGGCGAGTGGAGCGAGGACCGCCACACCCAGGCTGAGGCGGAAATTCTGGACGGCGTCATCGCCACCCAGAAGCAGGCCGAGGCGATCGGCACATTGGGCGGCGGCAAGACCCCCAGCCCGCGCGACATGTTCGAAGGCGTTTATGAAACCATGCCGCCGCATCTGATCCGGCAGCGCCAGGAAGCGGGGTACTGAGATGGCCAGCATGACCATGATCGAGGCCATCCGCGAGGCCCATGACGTGGCGATGGCGGCAGACGACCGCGTCGTCGTCTTTGGCGAGGATGTGGGATTTTTCGGCGGCGTCTTCCGCTGCACCGCGGGATTGCAGGAGAAATACGGAAAATCACGCTGCTTTGACGCGCCGATCAACGAATCCGGCATCGTCGGCACCGCCATCGGCATGGCGGCTTACGGGCTGAAGCCGGTGATCGAGATCCAGTTCGCCGATTATGTCTATCCGGCCTATGACCAGATCGTCTCTGAGGCGGCGCGCCTGCGGCACCGCTCCAACGCCGATTTCACCTGCCCGCTGGTGATCCGCATGCCCACCGGCGGCGGCATCTTCGGCGGCCAGACCCACAGCCAGAGCCCGGAGGCGCTGTTCACGCATGTGTCGGGGCTGAAGGTGGTGGTGCCCTCCAATCCGCGCGACGCCAAGGGGCTGTTGCTGGCCGCCATCGAGGACCCGGATCCGGTGATCTTTCTGGAGCCGAAGCGGCTTTATAACGGCCCCTTCGACGGCTACCACGACCGCCCCGTCACCAGCTGGAAATCCCACCCCAAGGGCGACGTGCCGGAGGGCGCAGAGACCGTGCCGCTGGGCAAGGCCAGCATCACCCGCGAGGGTGCGGACGTCACGGTTCTGGCCTATGGCACCATGGTCTATGTGGCGGAAGCTGCGGCAGAGGCCGCCGGAGTCGACGCCGAGGTGATCGACCTGCGCACCCTGCTGCCCCTTGATCTGGAGACAATCACCGCATCCGTTGAAAAGACCGGCCGCTGCGTGATCGTGCATGAGGCGACGCGCACCTCCGGGTTCGGCGCCGAACTGATGAGCCTGGTGCAGGAAAACTGCTTTTACCACCTGGAGGCGCCGATCATCCGCGTCACCGGCTGGGACACGCCCTATCCGCACGCGCAGGAATGGGAATATTTCCCCGGCCCCGCCCGGGTCGGCGAGGCATTGAAAAAAGTGATGGAGGGCTGACCGGATGGGTGTGTTTGCCATGCGTCTTCCCGATGTAGGGGAAGGCATTGCCGAGGCGGAGCTGACCGAGTGGCACGTCAAGCCCGGCGACATCGTGCGCGAGGACGATATCCTGGCGGCCGTGATGACCGACAAGGCCGCGGTCGAGGTGCCCTCGGCGGTGTCCGGCAAGGTGCTGGAGCTGGGCGGCGAGATCGGCCAAATGATGGCGATCGGCTCGGTGCTGATCCGCATCGAGGTGGAGGGAGAGGGCAACGAATCCGCCGATGCCGCCGCACAGGCGGAACCGGCCCCGCAGCCCAAGGCTGAGACACGCCCCGAAGCGGGCGCTGCCGCGGCGGAACAGCCTGCGCCGGCCCCGGAACCGGCAGCGCCCGTTCCCCCTGCCGCGCCCGCCGCTCCGGTGCCGCGCGCAAATGGCACCAAACCGCTGGCCTCGCCGTCGGTGCGGGCCCGCGCCCGGGAGGAAGGCGTCGATTTGCGCCAGGTCCCCGGCAGCGGCCCGGCCGGGCGCATCAGCCATGAAGATCTGGACAGCTGGATCGCCTCCGGCGGCATCCAGCAGGGCAGCGTGACCCGCGGCCGCAACACCGGCGTCGAGGAAGTCCGCGTTGTCGGCATGCGCCGCAAGATCGCGGAGAAGATGGCGCTGTCGAAACGGCAGATCCCGCATATCACCATCGTCGAAGAGGTGGAGATGGGCGCACTGGAGGACCTGCGCGCGGCGCTGAACAAGAAGCACGAGGGCGAGCGGCCCAAGCTGACCCTGCTGCCGTTCCTGATGCGCGCGATCGTCGAGGCGGTGCGGGAGCAGCCTGCGCTGAATGCGCGGTTCGACGATGAGGCAGGTGTGATCCACCGCCACGGCGGTGTGCATATCGGCGTCGCGACCCAGACCCCTCAGGGGCTCAACGTGCCGGTGCTGCACCATGCGGAGGCAAACAGCCTGTGGGACAACGCAGGCGAGCTTGCCCGCCTGGCCGAGGCCGCCCGCGACGGCTCGATCCAGCGCGCAGAGCTGACCGGCGGCACCATCACCATCACTTCGCTGGGGCCGCTTGGCGCGATTGCCACCACGCCGATCATCAACCACCCCGAAGTGGCCATCGTCGGGGTGAACAAGATGCAGATCCGCCCGGTCTGGGACGGCCAGCAGTTCCGGCCGCGCAAGATGATGAACATCTCCTGCTCCTTCGATCACCGGGTGATCGACGGCTGGGACGCGGCGGTCTTTGTGCAGAAACTGAAATCCCTGCTGGAAAATCCGGCCATGCTGTTTGTCGAGGGCTGAATGACTGATCTGAAGTGTAAATTGCTGATCATCGGCGCAGGCCCCGGCGGCTATGTCTGCGCCATCCGGGCCGGGCAGCTGGGGATCGACACCATCGTGGTGGACGAGGCCCAGCCCGGCGGCACCTGCCTGAACGTCGGCTGCATCCCCTCCAAGGCGCTGATCCATGCCGCCGACGAATTTCACAAGATCGCCCATGCCTCCGACGGGCCGCTTGGCATCTCTGCAGGCAGCCCGCAGATCGACCTCGCCCGGACTGTCGCGTGGAAGGACGGCATCGTCTCGCGCCTGACCACCGGTGTAAGCGGGCTGATGCGCAAAGCCGGCGTGCGTCTGGTACAGGGCCGCGCCCGGTTCCTGGATGGCAAGACCGTCTCTGTCAAACGCGGTGACGAAGAGGACCAGATCCGGGCCGAGTTCGTGGTGATCGCCTCCGGCTCCGCCCCGGTCGAGCTGCCCTCGCTGCCGTTCGGCGGTGATATCCTGTCCTCGACAGAGGCGCTGGCACTGGACGCCGTGCCCGGCAGCCTCGCCGTGGTCGGCGCAGGCTATATCGGGCTTGAGCTGGGCACCGCCTTTGCCAAGCTCGGCACCAAGGTCACCGTGGTCGAGGCCGAAGACCGCATCCTGCCGCTCTACGATCAGGCCCTGACCCGGCCGGTTGCCAAGCGGCTGGACACCCTGGGCGTCAAGGTGATGACCGGCGCCAGGGCCGAAGGTTTCGCCGATGGCGTTCTGACCACCAGCCAGGGCGGGGTTCAGGCAGAGAAAGTCCTGGTCACCGTCGGTCGCCGCCCGCGCACCGAAGGCATCGGCGTTGATGAGCTGGCGCTGACCCTGAACGGCCCCTACATCCGGATCGACAAGACCTGCCAGACCTCGATGCGGGGCATTTACGCCATCGGCGACGTCACCGGCGAGCCGATGCTGGCGCACCGCGCCATGGCCCAGGGTGAGATGGTGGCCGAGCATATCGCAGGCCACGCAGTCGAATGGGACAAGCGCGCGATCCCAGCCGTCTGTTTCACCGACCCCGAGATTGTCACTTGCGGCGCCCTGCCGGGCGAAGTGGAGGGCAGCAGCAGCGCCGAATTCCCCTTTGCCGCCAATGGCCGCGCCATGACGACAGAGCGCGAGGACGGCTTCATCCGCGTTGTCTGGCGCGATGCCGACCAGGCGGTGCTGGGGCTGCAGGCGGTCGGGGCCGGTGTCTCCGAACTGTCGGCGGCGTTTTCGCTCGCCATCGAAATGGGCGCCTGCCTGGAGGACATCGCCGCAACCATCCACGCGCACCCGACCCAGTCGGAAGGCCTCCAGGAAGCGTGCCTGCGCGCGCTGGGTCACGCGCTGCACATCTGAGACCAGCAGGCCGTCCGTTTCAGTTGCGGACCGGGCGGCCAGATAACTTGACAAAAGAACTAAGGTTAATTAAGCGTCCGGACGCGCCTGAACCGGGCGCCCTTCAGCGAGACGCTCCGCGCCATTGGCGCGGCACACAGTCCAGCCATCATCGGATCAACATCCCGGCGCAGTTCCTGTCCGCGCCGCAGGCTGGAGTGAATTGTGAAGCTGGCTCTGATATTTCCAGATACGCGTGCCCGGCTCGGCGCATACCTGCTGCTGGCCGCAGCGGTGCTTGCCCCCGCGGCCAGCGCGGCGGAACCTTTCCCGGCGGTGATCGAACACCGCTACGGCGCCACAACTGTGCCCGCCAAACCGCAGCGCATCGTCTCGCTCAGCTACATCGGCCATGATTTCCTGCTGGCGCTGGGGGAAACGCCCTATGCTCTGCGCAAGTGGTTCGGCAACCATCCGCATGGTGTCTGGCCCTGGGCGCAGGCGGCCCTGGGCGATGCCACGCCCATCGTCCTGCAGGGCCAGATCGACATCGAGCGGATCGCCGCCCTGGAACCGGACCTGATCACCGGCCAATGGTCCGGCATGAGCGAACGCGAGTATGCGCTGCTGTCGCAAATCGCACCCACCATCCCGCCCAAGGCCGCCCACGGCAGCTACGGCTCCCCCTGGCAGGCCATGCTGCGCACCCTGGGCACGGCAACCGGAAACGCTGCCAAGGCCGACCGGATCATCACCCGGATCGAGGGCCGCTTCGCCGCCATCCGCGCCGCCCACCCCGAGTGGCAGGGCGCAAGCGCCGTCATGGTCTCGGCCACCCGGACCGGCGCCTATTCCGCAACCGACATCCGCGGACAGTTCCTGGCCGCCCTGGGCTTCAAAGTCCCTGAGGTATCCGACCCGTTCACCCCCGCGAACAGCTACTATGCCCTGGTTCCTGAGGAGGATCTCTCTCCCATCGACACCGATGTGCTGATCTGGATCGACGCCGGCGGGTCTGTTCAGCGGCTCAAGCGCCTGCCCCTGCGCCATACCCTGCGCGCCTCCCGGGAGGGGCGGGAGATCTATGCCGGGCGCCTGCTGTCCTCGGCGCTGTCTCATTCCAGCCCCTTGAGCCTGGACGCCGCGCTGGATCAGCTGGTGCCGCTGCTGGAGGCCGCCCTGGATGGCGACCCGGCCACGCCCGTGTCCAGCATGGCCAAGGCCGGTCTGCTGCCGGAGGGAAAATGACATGAGCATCTCTGCCGTTGCCATCTCCCCGGCCCGGCCTGCCGCCAGCCTGCGCGGCCTCAGACTCGCCGGAGCCCTGCTGGGGCTGGTGCTGCTGTCAGCCGCCGCGCTGCGCTTTGGCTTCCGGCCCGCCGGCTGGGAGACTGTCTGGACCGCGCTGACAGCCTATGACCCCAATGATGCCGCCCATATCGTGATCCGCGAGATGCGCCTGCCGCGGCTGGCCGGTGCCGTGCTTGCAGGCGCGGCGCTTGGCATCTCCGGCGCGCTGATCCAGGGCATGACCCGCAACCCGCTGGCCGATCCGGGCCTGCTGGGCATCAACGGCGGAGCCGCGCTCGGGGTGGTCATCTGCATCCTGGGCTTCGGCATCACAGATCCGGCAGCCTTTGTCTGGGTGGCGCTTGGCGGCGCGCTGGCGGCCTCGGTGCTGGTGTTCCTGCTGGGCGGCGGCAGCCGCGCCAACCCGCTGCGGCTGGTGCTGGCGGGCGCGGCGCTCAGCGCGCTGATCCTCGCCCTCACCCGGGCGCTGCTGCTGGTCAGCTCGCAAACCTTGGATGTCTTCCGCTTCTGGGTGCTGGGCGGGTTTGACGGTATTCAGACGGCGACCCTTTATGCGCTGCTGCCCTTTCTAAGCTTGGGCGCAGGGCTTGCCGCCGTGGCGGCCAGCGGGCTGAACGCCTTGCAGCTGGGCGAGGACACCGCCAGGGGGCTGGGCGTGCGCACCGGGCTGGCGCGGACCACCGCCGGGATTGCCATCGTGCTCCTGTGCGGCGCCACCGTGGCGATGGCCGGGCCGATCGCCTTTGCCGGGCTGATCGTGCCGCATCTGGCCCGCTGGGCCGCCGGGCCGGACATGGGCTGGACGCTGGCCTTTTCTGCGGTGTTCGGACCGCTGCTGCTGATCGCCGCCGATCTGGCCGGGCGCCTGCCGCTGTTCGGCGGCAATATGCAGGCGGGCGTGATGACCGCGCTGATCGGCGGACCGGTGCTGATCTGGATGGTGCGCCGGAACGGAGTGCGCAGCCTATGACCTGGACCCTCCGCTTCGCTGCCCTGTCGGTGCAGGTATCACGCCGGGCGCTGCTGGCCGGTCTCTGCCTGATGGCCATGCTGCTGGCCGCCGCCCTGCTGGCGGGTCTGACCGGCAGCTACCCCCTCAGCGGCAGCCAGATGGCCGCTGTGGTGCGCGGCCAGGGCACCGGCATCGAGCAGATGATCCTGCTGGACCACCGGCTGCCGCGGATTGCCGCCGCGCTTGGCGCCGGCGCTGCCTTTGGCCTGGCAGGCGCGATGTTCCAGACGATGCTGCGCAACCCGCTCGCCTCGCCGGATGTGATCGGCTTCAACGCCGGCGCCAGCTGCGGCGCCCTGGCCGCGGTGACCCTGACCGGCGGCATGATGCTGGCCGGCGCCCTTGCCGGCGCCACGCTGGCCGCAGCGCTGGTCATCCTGCTGAGCTGGAAGGACGGCCTGGCCCCGGGCCGCCTCATCCTGACCGGTATCGGCGCCAGCCTGGCGCTGACTGCCGCTGCGGATCTGCTGATCAGCCGCATCGACCCGCAGACCGCCTCCGACATGATCGGCTGGCTCACCGGCTCGCTGCACAGCCGCAGATGGACGGACGCGGCGCGGGTCTGGGCCGGACTGGCGCTGCTGGCGCCGGTGCTGTGGCAGCTGCATTTCCCGCTGGCGCGGCTGGCGATGGAGGACGGCATCGCAACCGGCCTGGGGCTGCCCGTCTCCCGCCTGCGGCTGGCGGTGACCGGGGCTGGCATTCTCCTGACCGCGCTGGCGGTGACCGCCGCCGGGCCGCTGCCCTTTGTCGCTTTTGCCGCAGGGCCGATCGCCCGCCGCCTGATCCCCGGCGGCAGGCCTGCGCTGCTGGCCGCCGCCGCAGCCGGGGCG
This sequence comes from Leisingera caerulea DSM 24564, assembly GCF_000473325.1. Classification (NCBI taxonomy): domain Bacteria; kingdom Pseudomonadati; phylum Pseudomonadota; class Alphaproteobacteria; order Rhodobacterales; family Roseobacteraceae; genus Leisingera; species Leisingera caerulea. The sequence continues at coordinate 178,599 of NZ_AXBI01000019.1, read as the reverse complement.
CTGATGACCCTGCTGGCCGACACCGCCGCCCGCATGGTGCCGGGGGTGCAGCTGCCCGCCGGCGTCTTTACCGCGCTCATCGGCGCCCCGGTGCTGCTGTGGCTGCTGCTGGCGCATTCTCGCAAAGGAACGCTCTGATGCCTGACACCGCCCGCCTGCGGGCCGAGGATCTCTCGGCCGGCTATGCCGGAATGCCCGTGCTGGACAGCCTGACCGCTGCCATTCCCGATGGCGGGCTGACCGCCATTGTCGGCCCCAACGCCTGCGGCAAATCCACCCTGCTCAGGACCCTGGCCCGGCTGCAGCCCGCCGGCCGCGGCCAGGCGGTGCTGGACGGCAAGGCGATCCACCGGCAAAGCAGCCGCTCAGTCGCGCAGCGCCTGGCGATCCTGCCGCAAACCCCGTCCGCGCCCGATGGGCTGACGGTGCGCGACCTGGTGGCACGCGGCCGCACCCCTTATCAGTCGGCGCTGCGGCAATGGTCGCGGCAGGACGCGGAGGCGGTCGCCCGGGCGCTGGACCTCACCAACATGGCCGGGCACGGGGCCAGACCGCTGGAGGCACTGTCGGGCGGGCAGCGCCAGCGGGCCTGGATCGCCATGGCGCTGGCGCAGGAAACCGGCATCCTGCTGCTGGACGAGCCCACGACCTACCTGGACCTGCCGCACCAGATTGAGCTGCTGAAGCTGGTGCAGAGGCTCAACCGCGAAACCGGCCGCACCGTGGCAATGGTGCTGCACGACATCAACCTGGCCGCCCGCTTTGCCAGCCACATGATCGCGCTCAAGGACGGGCGGGTGTTCTGCCAGGGCTCGCCATCCGAGGTGGTGACGGAAGCGGTCATGAAGTCCGTCTTTGCGCTGCCCTGCCGGATCATCGCCGATCCGGTGCATGGCACCCCGCATGTCATCCCCGAATGAACGAGGCCGCCATGACCATCCGCCCCGCTTTCCCGCTGCAGGCAAACGCCGGACTGCCTGAGCTGCCCTTTGCCGCCGTCCGCCAGGCCATCATTGCCATGGCGCAGGAGCATGAGCTGCCGGTGATTGAAAACAGCGCCGTTGCAGTGACGGTGGAAATCACAGGCTTCGGTCACTACAGCTTTGCCGCCCGGGACGGCGGCACAGCGATCCGCGTTTCGGCAGCCATGCCGGACCGGCTGCACATGCTGAAGGACGGCATCGCCAGCCACCTGGACGAGATCCGGCCCGGTGCCTCCAAGGCCCTGCGCTGGCCGGACGCCGCCGCTGGCGCGCTGCCGCCCAACGTCCATTTCACCACGGTCCAGTCGGTTACGCCAATCGGAAACGCCTTTCTGCGTGTTCAGGTCAAATCCCCGGATCTCGCCAGCTTTCAGGACGATGCCATCCACTTCCGCCTGCTGCTGCCGCCCCCGGACTGTGCCGCGCCGGAATGGCCCCGGCTGTCGGAAACCGGCGCCACTGTCTGGCCCGGGGGAGAGGCCGCGCTGCACCGTCCGGTCTACACCACCCGCCGGATCAGCCATGAGGCCGGGCTGATGGAGTTCGATATCTTCCTGCACGACGGGGGCCGCGCCACCGAATGGGCGCGCCGGGCCCGCCCCGGGGACCGGCTCGCCATTGCAGGTCCCGGCGGCGGCGGCATTCCCGCGGCCTCGAACATCCTGCTCTACGCCGACGAAACCGCCCTGCCCGCCGCGGCCCGCATCCTGGAAAGCCTGCCGCAGAACAGCGCGGGCGAGGCCGTTCTGCTGAGCAACGAAGGAGAAGGCTGCGGCTACCCAGTGACCGCGCCAGAGGGCGTCACGCTGACCTGGCTGCGCCGCGAGGACAAACACAGCCTGGCAGACCGGGCGCTGGCGGCGCGCAAGCACGCGCCCGGCCATTACCTGTGGTTCGCCTGCGAGAAGGCCGAAGTTCAGCGCCTGCGCGCAGCGCTTCGGCAGGACAAACCCGCCCCCGGAACCAGCTATATCGCCGCATATTGGAGCCAATCATGACCAACCGCGCCCATGCGGCCGTTGCCGCAGTGTTTCTGACCGCCCCGCTGTTTGCAGGTCCGGTTGCCGCGCAGGAATCGCCCGCGGCACCGGTGCCGCAAATCGCCGCCGAGGCCCCGGCGGTATCCTCGCCTGTCACCCCAGCGGCACACGCAGTGGACGTCCCGGCAGCCGCCGCGCCTGCGGCCCCGTCCGGCACTGACGCTGCTTTGACTGAACCCGCCGATGATGTGCCGGCGGCACAGGCGCTGCCGCCCGCCGAACCGCTGACCCGGCAGGAGGAACTGGCGCAGACCGCCCGCGATGCCGCTGCCAAGGCGGTGAAATTCCTGCGCGACGGCGGCCCGTCGATCTGGGCGATTGCGGCGCTGTCTGTAATCACCCTGGCGCTGATCCTGTGGAAAATCTGGCGCCTGGCGCTGATCGGCGCCTGGTCGCGCGGCAAGGCAGGCCGCGCGGTGGAGGCCTATGAACGCGGCGAAACCAGCGCCGCGCTGGCCATCGTCAAGGGGCGCATCGGCATCCGCTCCAGGGTGGTGGCCACGGCCCTGACCGCCCTCGCCACCCTGCCCGAGAACCGCGCCCGCGAGGAAACCGCCCGGGTGGCCAAGCTGCATCTGGGCAGTGCCGCCACCGGGCTGGGCGCGCTGGAGCTGATTGCCACCATCGCGCCGCTCCTGGGCCTGCTCGGCACCGTTCTGGGCATGATCGCCGCCTTCCAGGCGCTGCAGGCGGCAGGCTCTCGCGCCGATCCGGCGCTGCTGGCGGGCGGCATCTGGGAGGCGCTGCTGACCACCGCCGCGGGCATGGCGGTGGCAATCCCGGCCTCCGCCGCGCTCACCTGGTTCGAGGCGGTGATCAGCCGCATCCGCCGCGATATCGAAGACAGCGCCACCCGGCTGTTCGTGGCCGCCGCGCCTGCGGACCTGAAACTGGCGGCCGAGTGAGACGATGCTGCTGGACCCGCCCGCCAAACCCCGGCGCAAGCCGAGCCTGACGCCGATGATCGACGTGGTGTTCCTGCTCTTGGTGTTCTTCATGCTGGCCTCGCGCTTTGGCATGGAGGCCGTGCTGGACCTGCCGCTGGCCGGTCAGGGCGGCACTTACACCGGCCCGCCGCGGCTGATCGGGATCGGGCCGAACAATCTGGACATCAACGGCGTTCCGGTGGCCGGCAGCAACCTGACGCAGGCGCTGGCGCCGCTGATGGAAACCCCGGCTGACCTGCTGGTGCTGCGCGGCCGCGAAAAGGCCAGCCTGCAGCGCATCACCGACGTGACCGCGCTGCTGCGGCAGGCGGGCTTCACCAATTTCGTGCTGGTGGAATGAGGAGACGCGCATGGACCTGACCGATCCCCCCCGCCGCCCGCGGGCTGAATCCATCGTGCCGATGATCAACGTGGTGTTTCTGCTGTTGATCTTCTTCCTGATGACCTCCCGCCTGGCCCAGCCCGAGCCCTTCGACGTCACCCCGCCCGAGGCCGCGCTGGACACCGAGGCCAAGGCAGACGCTGTGCTGTATATTGATGCGGATGGCCAAATGCACTTTGACGGAGCCGGGGGCGAGGCGGCGATTGCCCGGCTGGCCGCCGCCAGCACCGACAGCGCCGCGGTGCAGCTGCGGGCCGATGCCGGGCTGGAGGCCGCGGTGCTGGCGCGGATCCTGCGGCAGCTGGCAGCCGCCGGGCTCAGCCGGGCCGAACTGGCGGTGCGCCCGCAATGAAACGCGCCGCCGAACTCACCGTCTTTGCCGGGATCGCCGCGCTGATCCACGCCGCGCTGTTCGCCGCCGCGCCCCGCTCCGGCACACAGTCGAGCGGCGCGGGCGGCGATGCGCTGGTCTCTGTCCAGGCCGCGGATGCCACCATGGCCGAAATGGTCGAAGCCTGGCAGCGCCCGCCGCAGGCCGTGCCGCAACTGCAGCCAGACCTGACCCGGCCGCCTACTGTCTCCGCGGCGCCCGCGGTACCGCAGTTCGAGCTGGCCCAGGCGCCGCGCGCGGCCGCGCAGATTGCACTGGCCCGGCCCGCGCCTGCCGAAACGCTGGAGATAGACACCACGCCGCCCCCGCCGCCGCCTGAGCAAAAGCCTGAGCCGGAGGCAAAACCTGAGCCGCAGCCGCGCCCGAAGCCCAAGCGCACGCGCGAACCGCAGCAGGCGCGTAAGGCGGAGCAGACTTCAGCCAGCCGGGCCGGGCAGCGCGCCGCCGGGTCTGGCGGCGGCGCACAGGCCGGGCAGGCGGGCGGCTCTGCTGCTGCCACTGCCGAGGCCGGGCAGCGGGCCAGGCTGCAAGCGGTCTGGGGCGCAAAAATCCGCGCCCGCATCGAACGCCGCAAGCGTTACCCCTCTGGCGCCAGCGGCAGCGGCGTAGCGGTGGTGCGGATCACCGTGTCCCGCTCCGGTCAGCTTCTCGGGTACCGGATTGCCAAATCCTCCGGCAGCGCCGTGTTTGACCAGGCGGCGCTGCAGGCGGTAACGCGGGCCGGAAAATTCCCCTCCCCCCCAAGAAACTCAGCCTCAGCCAGCTCACCTTCAATCTGCCGATGAGCTTTTCAAGATAAACCCGCCACAGTGTCTGACCCGGCAAAAAAGGCCCGCGCGCCGTGCGCGGGCCTTTTCCTTTTTGAACCGCTGCGGAAGGGCTCAGAACTTGGTGGAGAGCGTCAGCGCCACGTTGCGCCCGTCGCCAAAATAGCAGGCACCGCCCGCACAGGTGGTGACATAGCGTTCATCGCTCAGGTTGCGCACGTTCAGCGACACCAGCCAGTTGTCCTGGCCGTAAGACACCGCTGCGTCATACAGCGTGTAGGACGGAGTCAGGTAGGTGCTGGACCCACCCCAGGCCTCGCCGTTGTAGCGAACCCCGGCCCCGAATGTCCAACCCTGCAACTGGCCCTGCCGCGGCGCATAGTTCAGCCACAGTGACGCCGCGTTCTTGGGCACCTGGGCGATGTAATCGCCCTCGGCATCTTCGGTGTCGAGATAGGTATAGGCCGCATCAACCGTCAGATCGCCGAACCGGTGATAGGCTTCCAGCTCCAGCCCCTTGGCGGTGGCTTCGCCCGATTGCACCTGAAAGCCGGGATTGCCTGGATCGGCCACCGTCAGGTTCGACTTGGTCAGGTCGAACACCGCCGCCGTCAGCAGCGTATCGGTACCAAGCGGGTGGTATTTCACGCCGATTTCTACCTGCTCGCCGCGTGTCGGCTCAAACGGGGTCCCATTCACATCGGTGCCGATCGCATCCTGGCGGAAGCTTTCGGCATAGCTGATGTAGGGGGCCACGCCGTTGCCGAACCGGTACATAACCGCCGCGTTGGTGGTCCATTCGCTGTCCTTGGCGGCGATGCTCGTCGCGCCAAAGCTGCCGTTGCTCGCCCCGGTTTCGATGTCGCCGTAACGCAGGCCCAGATCAACGAACAGCCGCCCGTCGTAGGAAGCGCGATGCTGGACATAAGCGCCCGCCTCAGTGATCGAGGTGCCGGGCGTGTCTGCCACGGTGATCGAAGGATAGCCGGCATAGACCGGGTTGAACGGGTCGATGGGGCCAACCTGGGCGCCATAACCGGTATCGCTGTCATAATGCCCGCGGGTGTAGCTCACCCCGGCAAAGGTCCGCATATCAAAGCCGCCAAGCGCATATTCCGCGGTGGCATAGGCGTCGATTGCCCAGGTCTTCAGCCGGTTTTCCGCGCGGTAGAACGTGCGGTTGATGGTGCCGTCCGGATTGTACCGGCCGGTGCCGGTGTTGTCGAAAGCCCACCAGGCGTGCTGGTACAGGGCTTCGGCGTCCAGATAGCGCGCATTGGCGTTGAGGCTCCAGACCGTGTTGAACCGGTGCTTGAACATCGCGGTGATGGCGCGCTGCTCGGTGTCGAACCTGTCGAACCCCGGCTCACCGACAAAAACGCTGCTGGGGAGGAAATCGCCATTGCCGAACCCCGTCGCAGGCAGCAGCGTGCCATAAATCGAGGCGAACTGGATCAGCGGGCTGCCTTCGGTCTCCTGATAGTTGGCCAGCACCGTCAGCTCGGTATCCTCATTGGGCCGCCAGGTGATGGACGGCGCCAGCGCCAGCACGTCGTCCTGCGAATGATCAACCTGGGTCTCGGCATCCCGCAGCACCCCAACAAACCGGTAGCGCAGGGTGCCGCTCTCGTTCAGATCACCGCTGACATCTGCGGCCACCTGCTTGCGGTCATGCGATCCAACCTGCAGTTGAAGCAGGTTTTCGGCGTCCTGCGCCGCGGTTTTGGAGGTGGTGTTCACCACCCCGCCGACCGAGCCGCTGCCATACAGGCCGGAGGCCGGCCCTTTCAGCACTTCGATGCTGTTCAGCAGGAAGGGCTCAGGCTTGGTGTCATTGTAGAAGCCATAGCGGGCAGGCAGCCCGTCATGCAGCGTGCTGGCCCTGAAGCCGCGGACCAGATACCAGTCAGCGCGGTTGTCCAGCCCCCACTGGCCGCCGACGATGCCCGCGGAGTATTGCAGCGCCTGCTCCACGTTCTGGGCGCCGCGCGCAGCGATTTCCTGGGCGGTCACAACCGTCACCGATCGCGGCGTTTCCGCAATCGGGTCGCCGGTCTTGGCAATGGCGCCGGTCTCCAGCGAGATGCTCTCGCCAAAGAAGCCCTCGCCGCTGTGCTGGTTTACGTTGATTTGTTCAAGCTCGACAACTTCGGCCAGTGCCGGCATGGCTGCCAGCAGGGCACAAGCTGACGCAGCAGTACGTCGCAGAATCATGTCCCATCTCCGCTATGTGCGGTTGCAATTTCTGCCTGACGTATTGCTGGGTAAGTGCGGGCTAGTAAGGATCAGGCGCGTGGTCAAGCGCCAATCGCCGCCTGCCGGGCCAAAGGCCCGAAGGGTGCCGGGAACAGCCGTTCCTAAGGTTCAAAACTTGCAAAAATGCATCACCTTTTACGCCCAAAGGCGCCGTTGACTGGCCCCGGGGGTCACACCCCCAAATACCGGTCCGCCACCTCTGCCGGCAGCTCGCCGATGCTGCCGCCCCAGGCGTTGCTGCCCTTGTTGAGGATCACCGCGCGGTCGGCGATGGCCGACAGCTCCTTCAGCGATTTGTCGACCACCAGAATGGCCAGCCCCGCCTCGCGCTTGAGCCGCCCGATCGCGGCCCAGATCTCCTGCCGCACCACCGGCGCCAGGCCTTCGGTTGCCTCGTCCAGGATCAGCAGCCGCGGATTGGTCATCAGAGCGCGGCCGATGGTCAGCATCTGCTGCTCGCCGCCCGACAGCGATCCGGCGGTCTGGCTGCGCCGCTCCTCCAGCCGCGGGAACAGCTCTGCGACCTTCTTCATGTCCCAGGGCCCGGGCCGGGCGGCGGCAATCAGGTTCTCCTCCACTGTGAGCGGCGCAAAACAGCGCCGCCCCTCGGGCACCAGACCGACACCCAGCCGCGCGATCTTGTAAGACGGCAGCTGGCGCAGGTCATGGCCGTCGAACGTCAGCTCCCCCTTGGAGGTTCCCAGCATCCCGCAGATGGTTTTGATGGTGGTGGATTTGCCCATCCCGTTGCGGCCCATCAGCGCCACCACCTCGCCCTCGCCGATCTCCAGATCGACGCCGAACAAGGCCTGCGCCGGGCCGTAAGAGGCCTCGACGCCGTGTAAGGTCAGCAGGCTCATGCGGCGTCCTCCTCTCCCAGATAGGCGCGGCGCACCTCGGCGTTGGCGCGGATGTCGTCCGCGGTGCCGGTGGCAATGATCTGGCCGTAGACCAGCACGCTGATCCGGTCCGCCAGCGCAAAGACCGCGTCCATGTCATGCTCCACCAGCAGGATCGGCGCCTCCTGCCGCAAGCCATCCAGGAACCCGGTCAGCGCCTTGGACCCGGCCGCGCCCAGGCCCGCCATCGGCTCATCCATCAGGAACAGCCTGGGCTTCAGCGTCAGCGCCACCGCCACCTCCAGCTGGCGGCGCTGGCCGTGCGACAGGTCGGCGGTGCGGCGGTTTGCATCGTCTGTCAGCCCCACCCGCTCCAGCGCGTCGCGCGCCTGCGCCAGCAGCTCCGGATCCTTCATCACGTTGCGGAAGAAATGGAACGGCCGGCCCCGGCCCCCCAGCGCCCCCAGCACCGCGTTCTGCAGCACGGTGTATTCCATCGCCAGCGCCGAAATCTGGAACGTCCGCCCCAGCCCCATCCGCGCCCGCGCCACGGTGTCCAGCGCGGTGACATCCCGGCCGAGCAGCTCCACCTGGCCGCTGTCCGGCGCGATATTGCCCGCGATCTGCTTGATCAGCGTGGATTTGCCCGCCCCGTTCGGTCCGATCAGCGCGTGGATTTCACCGGGCCGCAGGTCCAGCGAGACATCTTTGCTTGCCTGCAGCGCGCCAAAGCTCTTGCACAGGCCCTTGGTTTTCAGAACCGCCTCAGCCATGCGCCTTCTCCCGTCCTGCCAGCGCCCCGATCAGCCCGCCGCGGGCAAACAGCACGATCAGCAGCAGCAGCACGCCCAGGAAGATCTGCCAGTAATCGCTGACACCGCCCAAGAGATGCTCCAGCATGATGTACAGCGCCGCCCCCGCGACCGGGCCATACAGCCGCCCGACCCCGCCAAGGATCACGAAGATCATGATCTCGCCGCTGGTGTGCCAGCTGAGCATGGTGGGGCTGACAAAGCGGTTGAGATCGGCAAACAGCGCCCCCGCCAGCCCGGTGATGGCCCCGGAAATCACGAATGCGGTCAGCCGCAGAGTAAACGGCGTCAGGCCCACCGCCTGCACCCGCTCCTCATTCTGCCGCGCCGCCGCCAGCGCCAGCCCGAAGGGCGAGCGCGCCAGCCGCGCGGCAAACACCAGCGCCAGACACAGGATCACATAGGCAATGGCAAAGAACTGGATCGGATCGAGGGTGTTGAGACCCGGAAATTCGTTGCGCACCCAGATCGACAGCCCGTCCTCGCCGCCATAGGCGCTCCAGCTGATCGCGAAGTAATACAGCATCTGCCCGAAGGCGAGGGTGATCATGATGAAATAGACACCCGAGGTGCGCAAGGACAGCGCGCCGATCACCAGCGCCGCCAGCGCGCTGAACACAACCGCCACCAGCCAGATCAGCGGCATCTGGTTGCTGCCCTCAAACAGGAACGGCCAGTCGAACAGCGGCTCATAATTCTGGGCATGGGCGGCAAGGATGCCCATAGCATAACCCCCAATCCCGAAGAACGCCGCATGGCCCAGGCTGATCAGCCCGCCAAGGCCAAGGGCAATATTCAGTCCCACACCCGCCAGCGCCAGGATCGCGGCCTTGGTGGCCAAAGTGATGATAAAGGGCTCATCCAGCGACCACGCTGCCAGCGGCACGATCAGCAGCGCCGCAATCATCGCCCAGTTGAGCAGGCTCTCGCGCGTCAGCATCATGCGCTCCCTCCATAAAGGCCAGAGGGGCGCACCAAGAGGATTGCCGCCATCAGGATATAGATCAGCATCGACGCCAGCGACGCCCCGGCAGAGGCCGCGCTGGCCGGGTCCAGAAACAAGCCGAACAGCTGCGGCAGGAAAACCCCGCCCAGAGTATCGGTCATCCCCACCAGCAGCGCACCCGCCAAGGCCCCCTTGATGGAGCCGATGCCGCCGATCACGATCACCACAAAGGCCAGGATCAGAACCGGCTCACCCATGCCGACCTGCACAGACTGGATCGCGCCCACCAGCGCCCCCGCCAGCCCGGCCAGCGCCGCGCCAAGGGCAAAGACCAGCGTGTAAAGCTTGGAAATATCGACGCCGAGCGCGGCAATCATCTCGCGGTCGGCCTCGCCTGCACGGATCTGAATGCCGATGCGGGTGCGGGCGATCAGCAGGAACAGCCCGGCGGCAATGCCCAATCCGATCAGGATGATGGTCAGACGGTACAGCGGATATTCAATCCCCCCCGGCAGGCTGACAGGCCCCGACAGATAGGACGGCACATCCAGGAACAGCGGGAAGGAGCCGAACAGCCAGCGGGTGCCTTCGGAAAAGATCAGGATCAGCGCAAAGGTCGCCAGCACCTGATCCAGATGGTCCCGCCGGTACAGGCGCCGGATTACCACCAGCTCCATCAGCGCACCCGCGGCGGCGGCGGCAGCGAGGCTGGCCGCCAGCGCCAGCACGAAGGAGCCGGTCCAGCCCGCCACTGCAGCAGCGGCAAAGGCGCCCACCATATATAGCGAACCATGGGCGAGGTTGATCAGCCCCATCACCCCGAACACCAGCGTCAGCCCGGCTGCCATCAGGAACAGCATCACCCCGAGCTGGAGCCCATTCAGGATCTGCTCCAGAACAAGAATATAAGTCATTTTCGGATTTCCGCGGGGAAGCTTGACCGCTTGCGGAGACGCCGGACAGGGCGTCTCCGCTCAGAGGCTTAGCTTACATCTTGCACTCGCCGCCATAAGCGTCGGCGTGGTCTTTCAGGCCGGTGGCGATGATCTTGTTGGTAAAGACATCGCCTTCCTTGATCACTTCGCGGACATAAATGTCCTGGATCGGGTGGTGGTTGTCACCAAATTTGAAGTCACCGCGCACGGAGGCGAACTCCGCCGCCTTCAGCGCCGCCCGAAACGCGTCCTGGTCGCCGGGCTCCGCCTTGTCCAGCGCGCTCAGGATCAGGTTGGCGGTGTCAAAGCCCTGGCTCGCGTACAGCGAGGGCAGACGGCCGTATTTTTCCTGGAAGGAGGCGACAAATTCGGCGTTGGCCTCATTGTCGATGTCTTTGTTCCACTGCGAGGTGTTCTTCACCCCCAGCGCGGCATCACCCACCGCCTGCAGGATACCCTGGTCAAAGGAGAACGCCGGGCCGACCACCGGCAGATCGACGCCGCTGCCTGCATACTGCTTGAGGAAGGAAATCCCCATGCCGCCGGGCAGGAAGAAATAGACCGAGTCGGCGCCCGAAGCGCGGATCTGTGCGATTTCAGCGGCATAATCGGTCTGGCCCAGCTTGGTGTAGATCTCACCGGCCAGCTCGCCGTCGTACATCCGCTTGTAGCCGGTCAGCGCGTCCTTGCCCGCCGGGTAGTTCGGCGCCAGGATAAAGCTGTTCTTCAGCCCCGCCTCATTGGCATAGGCGCCCGCAGCCTCGTGCAGGTTGTCGTTCTGCCAGGCGACGTTGAAGTAATTCGGATGGCAGCGCTTGCCCGCAAGGGCCGAGGGGCCGGCGTTCGGCGACAGGTAGAACACGTTCTGCGCGGTTGCAGCAGGCACCACCGCCATTGCCAGGTTGGACCAGATGATGCCGGTCATGATGTCCACCTTCTCGGACTGGATCATCCGGTCGGCGATCTGCACCGCCACGTCGGGCTTGCGCTGATCGTCCTCGATCACCACCTCGACGCCGTCGCGGCCGTCCTGTTCGATCGCCAGCATAAATCCGTCGCGCACATCCACGCCCAGCCCCGCGCCGCCGCCGGACAGGGTGGTGATCATGCCGATTTTTGTCTCCGCCTGCGCGGCCGTTGCCAGCGCCGGAATTGCGGCCGCCATCGCCAGCATCCGAATGGTCTTCATATCGTTCAATCCTCCCAGAATGTGCCCCGGCCCAAAACCAGGGTTCTTGATCAAATGCTTACGACTTTACCGCGGCAGCCGCAGAAGCCAAGACCGCCATAAGCCCGCATCTCCCCGGCTGATCTTGCGCCAGCCCTGAAGGTGAGCCTACGCAGTCTTGGATTATTATTTCAAGCATAAAATAAATAGGGCAATATTGTTGCCGTATTTACCGGCTGCCCCTTCATATGCGGCAGCGGCGGATGCGAGGGGCCGGCCCCTCGCGCTCCCCGGAGTATTTGCAGAAAGCTGAAACACTGGCGGAAAGGCGATGCGGGACGCACCGGTCAGCCCGGCCCGAAATGGGCCGCCAGATGGTCGATCAAGGCACGGATCCGCGCCGTCAGATGGCGGCTGGGCGGATACACCGCATACAGCGTGATCGGATCGGTTTCCTGTTTTTCGAAAAGCACTTGCAGCCTGCCGTCCTGCAGAAACGGCAGCGCGGTGTAATGGGGGCAGCGGGCAATGCCCAGCCCGCCCGCCGCCATATGCGCCACCGCCCGCGGCGAGTTGGCCCTGAAGCTGCCGCCGACGGTGATGGTTCCCGCCCCGCTGCCGCGTCCGAACGCCCATACGTCCGGCTGCGGCGCGGTGGTGAGCAGCAGGCAGTTGTGGGTGGCCAACGCCTCCGGCTCGGCAGGCTCGCCATGCGCCGCCAGATACTCCGGCGAGGCCACCACCACCCGCCGCATGGTACACAGCTTGCGCGCCACCAGCGTCGAATCCCGCAGCGCGCCAAACCGGATTGCCAGATCCACCCCCTCCTCCAGAATCGGCAGGTGGCGGTCCGACAGCACCAGCTCCACCGCCACTTTGGGGTGCGCCTGCTGGAAGGGCTGCAGCGCCTCCACCAGCTCGCGGCTGCCCAGGCCGGTGGGCGCGGTGATGCGGACCGGGCCTGCCAGCTCCTGCTGGCGCAGCTGCACCACGTCCTCCAGCTCGTCGAACTGATCAAGCAGCGGCAGGCAGCGCTCCAGATAGGCCCGGCCGGTGTCGGTCAGCGTCACCTTGCGGGTTGTCCGGTTGAGCAGCTGCGCGCCCAGCTGCTCCTCCAGCCGGGCGACGTATTTGCTGGCCAGCTTGGTGCTGATCCCCACCTGCCGGGCGCCGCCGGTAAAGGAGCTTTGCGCCGCCACCGCGGCAAAGGTGCGCATACAGTCCAGCTTGTCCATCGCGGGTGCTCCAGTCGCCCTGTTTATGAACGTACCGTACATAATTATTCCACAACAAGGAATATTATCGCCAACCGTAACGCAGCGTATCTTCCGGGTGTCTTCACAAACCCACGGCACATGCCAAGCAAAAGGACCCAAGACATGCCCCATTCCATCCGCATCCACGGCTTCCCCCTGTCCGGCCATTCCCACCGGGTGGAGCTGTTCGCCAGCCTCGCCGGGATCGCCCATGACGTCGTCACCGTCGACCTTGCCGCGGGCGAGCACAAACAGCCGCCGTTCCTGGCGCTGAACCCCGCGGGCCAGGTGCCGGTGATCGAGGACGGCGGGACCGTGCTGTCCGATTCAAACGCCATCCTGGTCTACCTCGCCCGCAAATACGCCCCGGCCTGGCTGCCCGCCGATCCGGTGAAGGAAGCCGAAGTGCAGAAATTCCTGACCCTGGCCGCGGGTGAGATCGCATTCGGCCCGGCGGCGGCACGGCTGATCAACGTCTTCAATGCGCCGCTCGATGCTGAGTTCTGCGCCACCGTTGCGGCCCGCGTGCTGGGCAAGATCGACGCCCATATGGAGGGCCGCAGCTTCCTGGTCGGCGACGCCCCCACAATCGCCGACGTGGCGATCTATTCCTATGTCGCCCACGCGCCCGAAGGCGGCATCTCGCTGGAGCCCTACCCCAACGTGCGCGCCCTGCTGGCCAATATCGAAGGCTTGAAGGGCTTCAAGCCGATGCCCATCACCAAGGTCGGCCTGGCAGCCTGATCGCGCCCTGCCCCAGCGCGGCGGCCTTTTCACGGGCCGCCGCGAACCCGTCTCAGACACCAGGAGGTTTCCATGACTCCCCTCGATGCAAACACCCCCTCCCCCTTCCACGAAGGCGAACAGGAAATGCAGCACCGCGCCGGCAAGCGCGAGATGATGGAGACCTTTGGCCGCCGGGTGATCCGCTCCTTCATGCCGGACCAGCACCGGCTGTTTTATGCCCAGCTGCCGGTCCTGGCAGCGGGTGCCGTGGACAGCGAAGGCTGGCCCTGGGCAAGCCTGCTGGCCGGCCCGCCCGGTTTTGCCGCTTCGCCGGACCCGCAGCACCTGGATATCGCGCTGCAGCCGGATACCCGCGATCCGGTGCAGGCCGCGGTCCGCAGAGGCGCCGCGCTTGGGATGCTTGGGATCGAACTGCACAGCCGCCGCCGCAACCGGGTCAACGGCCGGGTGTCTGCCGCCGGACCTGATGGCTTTACGCTGCGGGTCGACCAGTCCTTCGGCAATTGCCCGCAATACATCCAGCTGCGCGGGCTGGAACCTGTAAAAGAACACGCCCCCGCTCAGCCTCAGCACTTCACAGATTTCGGCAGCAGCCATACCGCGCTGATCGCCGGGGCCGACATGTTCTTTGTCGCCAGCCACATCCCCGCCGCCAGCCGCCCGGAACGCGAAGGCGTCGATGTCTCGCACCGCGGCGGGCGGCCCGGCTTTGTCCGCATCGACGGCAACCGCCTGACCATCCCCGACTTCCCGGGCAACAACCACTTCAACACGCTGGGGAATTTCCTGCTGAACCCGCGCGCGGGCCTGGTGTTCCCGGATTTCACCACCGGCAGCCTGCTGCTGCTCACCGGCACTGTCGAGCTGCTGGACGAGACGCATCCGGAGGTCACCGCCTTCGACGGTGCTGAGCGCGGCTGGCGGTTCACCCTGCACAAGGGCACCTGGCTGGAAGGCATCCTGCCCCTGCGCGCCGAACGCGGTGCGTTTTCACCCAATACGCTGATGACCGGAACCTGGGCAGAGGTTGAGGCCCGCGCGCAGCTGGAACAGCAGCGCAGCACCTGGCGCCGCTACCGGGTGACCCGGACAGAGATGGAAAGCACCGTGATCCGCTCCTTCTACCTGGAGCCGGAGGACGGCGGGCCGCTGCTGCCCTTTGAGGCCGGGCAGTTCCTGACCATCCGCATCACGCCGCCCGATGCACAAAAGCCGCTGGTGCGGACCTACACCGTGTCCTCCGCCCCCGGCGAGGGCCACTACCGCATCTCGGTCAAGCGCGAGGAGACCGGCACCGTGTCCCGCCACCTGCACGCTCACCTGCAAACAGGCGCCGTGATCGAGGCCAAGGCGCCCCGCGGCGGGTTCTTCCTCGACACCGCAGAGGACCGCCCGGCGGTTCTGATCGCCGGCGGCGTCGGCGTCACCCCGATGATCGCCATGGCGCGCCATGCGCTGCGGGAGGGGGTCCGCACCCGGCACCTGCGCCCGCTGACCATTCTGCACGCGGCCCGCACCCTGGGGGAGCGCGCCTTTGCCCGCGAGTTCCGCAGACTTGAGCAGGCCTCCGGCGGCCAGATCCGCTATGTCTCGCTGATCAGCGCGCCCGCTGCGACGGACACGGCAGGCCGGGACTTCGATCTCACCGGACGGCTCACCGCAGGCGTCCTGCAAAAGGTGCTGCCGCCGGCGGACGCCGATATCTACCTCTGCGGCCCGGGCGGGTTCATGCAGGCGGCCTATGACGGGCTGCTGGGCCTTGGGGTCAAGGACGCTGATATCCATGCCGAGGCTTTCGGGCCGTCCGCGCTGAAACGCGCCACAGACGCACCGAACCTCCAGGACGCTGTTCCCGAAGCAGACTCTGCCATCGTCCGCTTCACGAAATCCGGTTTCGAACAGCCCTGGACCCCGGCGGACGGCACCCTGCTGGAGCTGGCCGAACGCCACGGGCTGACGCCGGAGTTCAGCTGCCGTGCAGGCAATTGCGGCAGCTGCGCCACCCGGCTTCTCGCAGGCGAACTCGCCTACCGCACCCCGCCCTCCGCCGCGCCCGAGGACGGCAGCGCGCTGATCTGCTGCGCCGTTCCGGCAACGGACACGATCGAGCTGGATCTCTGACCCTGTCCCGCGCCTGATACCGCCCGCGCAAGATTTCTCTGGACAAGACTGTCCAGGATCGCCGATGAATTGGACAGAAATGTCCAAAGGGCGGATTCGGGGAGGCTCCCCGCTGACCCGGCGGTGTCAGACAGGGAGCAAAGCCATGAAGACGCACTATCGTGCCGTTGTCATCGGGGGCGGCGTTGTCGGCGCCTCCGTCCTTTATCACCTGGCCAAGTTCGGCTGGACCGACGTCTGCCTGATTGAGCGTTCGGTGCTGACCGCCGGCTCCAGCTGGCACGCCGCGGGCGGCTTTCACGCGCTGAACGCGGACCCGAACATCGCCTCGCTGCAGGCCTATACCATCGACCTCCTGTCCGAGATCGAACAGGAGTCCGGCCAGTCCGTCGGCATGCACATGACCGGCGGCATGACGCTGGCGGGCACGCCGGACCGCTGGGAATGGCTGCAATCTGCCTACCGCACCTTCCAGTCGATCGGCATCGACGACTGCCGCCTGATCACCCCGCAGGAAGCGGGCGAGCTGTGCCCGATCATGTCCACCGAGGGCATCCTCGGCGGCATGTGGGCCGACCGGGAGGGGTATGTCGACACTACTGGCACCGTCCACGCCTATGCCGGGGCCGCCAGGAAACGCGGTGCGGAGGTGATAGAACACAACCGCGTTCTGGAGCTGCATCAGGTCGCGGGCGGCTGGCAGGTTGTCACCGAAAAGGGCACCATCCACGCCGAACATGTGGTCAATGCCGCGGGCCTCTGGGCCAAGCAAGTGGGCCGCATGGCGGGGATCGAATTGCCGGTGTCGCCGCTTAACCACCACTACCTGATCTCCGACACCATCCCCGAACTGGAACAGCTCGACTTCGAGGTGCCAATGACCGTGGATCTGGAGGGCTTCACCTATATGCGGCAGGACCAGAAGGGAATCCTTCTGGGCATCTACGAGATCGACCACGAGCATTGGATGATGGACGGGGCCCCTTGGGAATACGGCTTCGAACTGCAGCAGGAAGACCCGGACCGCATCGAACGCGAACTCACCCTCGGCTTTGAACGCTACCCGGCCCTGCAAACCACTGGCGTCAAAACCTGGGTCAACGGCGCCTTCACCTTTGCGCCCGACGGCAACCCGCTGGTCGGCCCGGTGCGCGGCAAGCCCGGCTACTGGTGCGCCTGCGGCGTGATGGCGGGCTTCCTGCAGGGCGGCGGCGTTGGCAAGTCGCTGGCCGAATGGATGATCCACGGAGAGCCGGAGGCGGATGTCTTTGGCATGGATGTGGCCCGCTTCGGCGACTACGCTCAGAACAAGCGGTTCATCAAGGAAACCACCGGCCAGTTCTACACCCGCCGCTTCGTGATGACCTACCCGAACGAGCAGCTGCCCGCAGGCCGTCCGCTGAAAAAGGCCCCCGCCTATTCGGACATGACCCGCGCAGGCTGCCGCTGGGGCGCCAGCTACGGGCTTGAAATCCCGCTCTATTTTGCGCCCTCGGAAGACTTCGCCGAAACCCCGACCCTGAAACGCTCCAACGCCTTCGGCATCGTTGCGGATGATTGCAAATCGGTACGCGAGGCCGTCGGCCTTTTGGACATCTCCGCCTTTTCCCGGTTCGAAATCTCGGGCGCAGGGGCCGAGGCCTGGCTTGACCGTATCATGGCCTCAAAACTCCCCGCACCGGGCCGCGCCAAGCTGGCACCGATGCTGTCGCCCGAGGGCCGCCTCAAGGGCGATCTGACCGTCTTCAACTGGGGCGATGGCAGATGGTGGATCATGGGCAGCTACTACCTGCGCGAATGGCACCTGCGCTGGTTCCAGGACCACATGGGCGAGGGCGTCGGGGTGCGGGACGTGACCGATGCCGTCACCGGCTTCAGCCTCTCCGGGCCGAACAGCCGTAAGGTGCTGGAAAAGCTGACAGACGGCCCCATCGCTGACCTGCCTTTCATGGGTTGCGGCACGTTCGACATCGGCATGCTGCGCCTCAAGGTCGGCCGCCTCTCGGTCGCGGGGGAACTGGGCTATGAACTCCACTGCTCCGCCGCCGAACACATCACCCTGCGCGAAACCCTGCTGGAGGCTGGCGCGGACCTCGGCATCCGCGAGGTCGGCTTCAACGCACTCCTGAGCCTGCGGCTGGAAAAGAGCTTTGGGATCTGGAGCGCCGAATTCACCCAAGGCTACACCGCCGCGCAAACCGGCATGGACCGCTGGATCGACTGGGACAAGGACTTCATCGGCCGCGATGCGGCGCTGAAAGAGCGCCAGGCAGGCGGCCCGGCGCAGGTGCTGGTGACATTACAGGTGGACGCCACGGACGCCGATGCCAGCGGCTTTGAGCCGGTCTGGCAGGGCGAAACCCGCGTCGGCTTTGTGACTTCCGGCGGCTATGGGCACACCGTGGGCAAATCGCTCGCCATGGCGATGGTGGATCGGGATGCAGCTGCGGAAGGAAAGGAACTGACCGTGCATATCGTCGGCCAGGAACGTTCCGCACGCGTGATTGCCCCCTCCCCCTACGACCCCGCCGGCACGGCAATGCGGGTTTAACCCCATGTCCTTCCTGAATCAGTTCAACGCGCTCACCAGCCCGGAATTCAGGGCTGATCCTTATCCGGTTCTGGCCTTTATGCGGGAAGAACACCCGGTGTATCACCTGTCCCCGGGCCTGACTGACAGCTGGCACATCTTCCGCTACGAAGATGTGCGCCAGGTGCTGCTGTCACCGGATGTCTTCTCCTCCGACCGCGGCCTGCAGGGCGGCGGCGACATGGCAGACGCCAACCTCAGCTTCCTGTTCAACAACATGATTTCCGCAAGCGGGGACAAGCACCGCCGCCTCCGGATGATCGCCAACCGGGCTTTTATGGCCAAGGCGAACGAAGCCCTGCGCCCGGCAGTGCAAAATGTGGTGGACACACGCATGGAGATCGCGCTGCAAACCGGGGATTTCGACCTGGTCGAGGATTTCGCCGCGCAAATCACCGTTGCCATGATCTGCGAAGTCCTTGGCCTGCCGCCGGAAGACATGGATCAGATCCGGCAATGGACCGCGGTGCTGGGCGACAACTCCGGCGCGGTCACCTGGCTGCCGGAGCTGGATCCGGCGCTGGCCGAGCGGGGGCGCTTGGCCGGAGGGGAGATGACTGCCTATTTCCGCGACTTCCTCTCGCGCCCCGGCTGGGGCGGCGAGGCACTGTTTGCCGCCTTCCGCAACGCCGGCCCGGAAGGCGAACAGCTCTCCGAGGCTGAATTGCTGTCGATGGCGATGCTTCTTTTGCTGGCAGGAAACGAAACCACCACCAACCTGATCACCAATTTCGTGCGGCTGCTGGATGCTTTCCCGGATCAGGCCGCCCGGCTGCGCGCGGACCCCGCCCTGGCCGATGGCGCGGTTGAGGAAACCCTGCGGATGCGCAACTCGATCCGCAATATCGACCGCTTTGCGCTGCAGGACGTGGAAATGCACGGCGTCACCATCCCCAAGGGCGCCCGCGTGGTGGTCTGGCTGACCGCAGCCAACCGCGACCCGGCGGTGTTTGATGACCCGGATGATTTCAAGCCGGACCGCAGCCCGAACCGGCACCTCGCCTTTGGCCAGGGAGCGCACATGTGCCTCGGTGCCGCGCTGGCGCGGATGGAAACCCGCATCGCCGCACACGCCATTCTCACCCGCACCAGCCGTGTTGAGCTGACCGCACCGCCGCAACTGGGCGTGAACGCGAATTTTGACAATGTGACGCGCCAGATGGTGCGTTTTCACCCAGCGGAGACCCCGGCATGACCCCTGAACCCTCTGCCCGGCGGCGCGGCCGTAAATCCGCTGCGGCCCAGGCCCTGAAACGCCAGGTGAATTACCGTCAGCTGAAGAACCCCTTTCCGCTGATGGAGGTTTTTCCGGCGCATCAGATCGCGGACATGCATGAAACCGCGCTGAACATACTGGAAGAGCTGGGCATGAAGGTGCTGCTGCCCGAAGCGCGCCGGATTTATGCCAAGGGCGGCGCCCGCATCGATGACGATGCGGAGATGGTCTTTATCGGCCGCGATATGGTGGAGGCGGCACTGGCTACCGCCCCCCGCTCGATCACCTGCCGGGCAGGTGCGCGGGCGCGCGACATCACGCTGGAGCTGGGCAGCCTGGTGTTCCAGGCCGGTGCAGGCGCCCCCAATGCCACCGATCTGGAGCGCGGCCGCCGCCCCGGCTCAGCCCGGGATTACCTGGAATACCTGCAGCTCACCCATCACTTCGACGTCTTCCACATGATCTCGCCCCAGGTGGAGCCGCAGGACGTCTCTATTCACCTGCGCCATTACTTCACCACCGAGGCGCAGATGACCCGGACGGACAAGTTCCCCTTCATCTTCTCGCGCGGCACGCCGCAGGTGATGGATTGTTTCGAGATGATCCGCGACTTCCGCGGGCTGACAGATGCGGAATTCATGGCGGAACCGCGCTGCTATACCATCATCAACACCAACAGCCCGCGCACGCTGGACATTCCGATGGCGCAAGGTCTGATCGACTTTGCCCGCCACGGGCAGGTTTCGATTGTCACCCCCTTCACACTGATGGGCGCAATGGCACCGATCACGGTTGCAGGGGCCATCACCCTCAGCCATGCCGAGGTTCTGGCCGCCATCACCCTGACCCAGCTTGCCAAGCCCGGCGCGCCGGTGTGTTACGGCACCTTCACCTCCAACGTGGACATGAAATCCGGCGCACCTGCCTTTGGCACGCCTGCGCATTTCCAGGCCTCGCTGGCGGCTGGCCAGCTGGCGCGCTTCCTCGGCCTGCCCTGGCGGTCCGCCGCAGGGTCGGCCTCGAATTGCAACGACGTGCAGGCCGCCAATGAAAACCAGATGGGCCTCTGGGGCTGCCTGATGGCGGGCGCCACCGTGATCATCCACGCGGCCGGCTGGCTGGAGGGCGGGTTGTCGGTCTCTTACGAAAAACTGATCACCGACGCCGAGGTTCTCAACATGATCGCCGAACTCTGTGCAGGCGCCCAGGCGGGGACGGAGGAAATCGGCTACGCCAGCGCGCTGTCGCAAGTGGAGCCGCAGGGGCATTTCTTTGCCGCGCCCCAGACGATGGAACGCTACAGCACAGCGTTCTACCAGCCGGTTGTGCATGACTACGCCAATTTCGGCACCTGGACCGATCGCGGCAGCCTGGATGCCAACAGCCGCGCCACCCGGGTCTGGAAGGACATCCTGGCCCATGATAACCGGCCCCAAACAGATGAAACCCGCGCTGAAGCGCTGCAAGCCTTCATCGCCAAACGCACCGCCGAGGGCGGCGCACCGCCGGAGAGCTGACATGGCCAGACGCGCCGCCCCCGTGCTGCACCGGGACAACCCGGACAAGGAACCGCTCAGCGGCCACGTGAAAGTCACCCCCGAGGACTGGCTGAACGTGGCCCGCGATCTTCTGGTCAGCGACGGGGTGGCGGGGGTCAAGGTGCTGGCCATCGGCGAGCGTCTGGGCGTCTCGCGTTCCAGCTTCTACTGGTACTTCAAAAGCCGCAAACACCTGCTGGAGGCGCTGCTGGACGATTGGGAGGCGCGCAACACCGCACCGGTCCTGACCCATTGCGAATTGCCAGCTGACAATATCACCTGGGCGGTCTGCAACTTCTTCCGCTGCTTCGTCGATCCAGCGCTGTTCGACGCGTCCTTGGACTTTGCGGTGCGCGAATGGTCGCGGCGCGACGGCAAGGTGCGCAACCGGATCGACGCGGCGGACGCGCTGCGGCTCAAGGCGGTGACCGCCATGTTCGAGCGCCACGGCTATACGCCCTATGAGGCCGACGCCCGTGCCCGTATCCTCTACTTCATGCAATGCGGCTACCACGCGCTGGAGGTGCGCGAGCCGATGCAGGCCCGCACCGCCCGGCTGGAGGGCTATCTGCTGGGATTCACCGGGGTGGAGCCCGACCCGGAGGCCGTGGCAGCCGCCCGGGCGTTTGCAGAAGGCAAGATGGACCGCTGATACGTCAGCCTCTGCCGCCCGGCCTGGCACAGCACCGGGAGCAGGCCCTTATCCCCTGTTGTGAAAAATGAAGCCGATGAAGTTCAGCAACAGCTGCGCGGCCAGGATCTGGGTGCTTTCGGAGGGGTCATAGGCCGGGGCGACCTCGACCAGGTCGATACCCGCCACATCGCCGCGCTTGGACAGGCCCTGCAGGATTTCCAGCACATCATAATACTGGAACCCGCCGTGGCTGGGGGTGCCGGTGCCGGGCGCGATCGAGGGGCAGAAGGCGTCAATGTCGATGGTCACATAATAGCGCGCACCTTTGGGGATGCGGTCCAGCACTGCCCCGGTGCCCAGCTTGCGCACCTGCCGCACTGACAGGATGTCAGAGCCGCGTTCACGCGCGTCAGCATAGCCTTCTCTGGCGGTGGAGGACACGTTGCGGATGCCCAGCTGGGTCATGCCGGAGACATAGTCCTTCTCGATCGCGCGGCGCATCGGGTTGCCGTGGCCGTCAGTGACGCCCTTGCGCTCGTCGACAAAGTCCAGATGCGCGTCGATCTGGACCACATGAATCGGGCCGTTTTTCGCGCAATCTTCCGCAAAGGCGCTGATGCAGGGGATATTGATCGAATGATCGCCGCCGATGGTCACCGGCAGCGCGCCTGCCTCCAGGATCTTCTTGACGCCGTATTCGATGTTGGCGTGGCTCTCTTCAGTCTTGGTGTGGATGATGTCGGCATCGCCCAGATCGACGATCCGCACATCCGCGCCCAGGTAGGTGGCGTCATCCTCGTGGTCATAAGCGCCGGCATGGCCGAAGCTGAACAGTGTCGAGGCCTCGCGCACCGCCCGCGGGCCAAAGCGGGCGCCGGAGCGGAACTGGCAGCCGAAGTCGAAGGGCGCGCCCAGGATCGCCACGTCGGCGTTGATGCTGTCCCAATCCTCCACATAGGGCTTCTTGCCGAAGGTGGCGATGCCGACAAAGGGCAGGTTCAGGCGGCCGGTTTCGTAACTGTGTGCAGACATCCGCGTCTCCATAGCCAGGTTTCAGGGCAGTTGAGCACGGACGCTTTCATGAAAGAATATCATGATGCTTATCGTCACATAAACGTTCTTAATGTATTACCGCCATGTCAGCCGGGGAGGATCAGCGCCATGAAACTGCTGCGCAACACGCTGCTGGAAACCTTTGTCACTGTTGCCGACTGCGGCGGGTTCTCTGACGCGCAATATGCGCTGGGGATCACCCAGCCGGCGATCAGCATCCGCATCCGCGACCTGGAAACCTCGCTCGGCTACCGGGTCTGCGAGCGCGGCCGCGGCGGTTTCCGCCTGACCGAAAGGGGCGAAATCGCCTACCGCAAGGCCCGCGAAATCCTGCGCAGCGCCCGCGATTTCGACGCCGAACTGCTGGAGCTGCGCGATGCCGTCACCGGCAGCCTGCGCATCGGCGTGGTGGACGCGGTCAGCAGCCTGCCCGGTCTCAACCTGCCGCGAGCGTTGCAGAAATTCCTCTCCCGCCCGAACGGCGTGCAGCTGGAAATCGTTGTCGCCCCGCCCTCAGACCTGACCCAGCAGCTGATCACCGGCGCGCTGCACGCGGCCATCGCGCCGTTCCGCAATCAGATTGCCGACCTGGCGTATGAGGCGCTGTGCAGCGAGGAGCACCGGCTGTATTGCGGCCAGGGCCACCCGCTGTTCACCCAGCCGCAGCACCAGGTCAGCCCGCAGGAGATCGCCCGGCACCCGCTTTGCCAGCGTTCCTATGACATGCTGGTTTCCCCCGACCTCGGCAGCCCCGACCCCCAGGCGGTGGTTGCCAATATGGAGGCGATGGCGATGCTGATCGAAACCGGCCATTACCTGGGCCCGCTGCCGGTGCATTATGCCGAAAGCCGGGTGCGCGCGGGCCGGCTGCGCGAGCTGAGCCATCCGCAGCTGCGCTGGCACTCGGCGTTTTCGCTCGCCACCCGGCGCAGCCAGGTCCACCGGCGCGCGGTGGAGCTGTTCGTCCAGGACGTCCGCACCGCCTGCCAGCCCGCGCCCGCCGCGTCCCAGTGACCTGCCTGCAGCCTGCCTGCGGCCTGTCTCCAGTCTGGACAACTTTCACCCCGCCGGCGCAGTATCCCGAACAGGAGCCACGCCTGCGCCGCAGGGCGGAACCAAACCGGCCTGCCAGCCGTTATCCTGTGGGCACGTCAGCCCCGCGGGCAGCCTGCCCTCACACCGCCGCCGGCGCGGCTCCTGAGGATGTGATCGGCCCGTGAATGCAATCGCGGCGGCCAATGCGCATTCTGTAACGGCATAAGCCAGGCGTGCGGAGCCAACCGCGCCGCCAGCCCCTGAAGGAGCGACAGAGACCATGTCCCAGATATCCAGCACCGTCCTGGCGCTGCTCGAATTCCTGTCATATGCGTTCATCTTCGCCATCGGGGCGGGCCTGTTGTGGCTGATCGTTCTGTATGTCCGCGACAAGACCCAGACCGACAGCACCCTGCGCCGCAACTACCCGGTGATCGCCCGCTTCCGCTATTTGTTCGAGCATCTGGGCGAGTTCTTCCGGCAGTATTTCTTTGCCCTCGACCGCGAGGAGATGCCGTTCAACCGCGCCGAACGCTCCTGGGTCTACCGCGCCGCAAAAAATGTGGATTCGACCATTGCCTTCGGCTCCACCCGCGATCTGCGGCGGCCCGGCACGATCTATTTCGCCAATTGCCCGTTCCCGTCGCTGTCGCATGAGGCCTCGCCCCCGGCCGAAATCACCATCGGCCCCTATGCGCGCCATCCCTACACCACGGCCTCGATCTTCAACATCTCCGGCATGAGCTATGGCGCCATTTCCGTCCCCGCGGTGCGGGCGCTGTCGTCTGGCGCCAAGAAGGCCGGCATATGGCTCAACACCGGCGAAGGCGGCCTGTCGCCCTACCATCTGGAAGGCGGCTGCGACCTCGTGTTCCAGATCGGCACCGGCAAATTCGGCGTGCGCAAGCCCGAAGGCGGCTTTGACGAGGACAAGCTGCGCGCGGTGGCCGCCCATGACACCGTCCGCATGTTTGAACTCAAGCTCAGCCAGGGCGCCAAGCCGGGCAAGGGCGGCATCCTGCCAGGCGCCAAGGTGACACAGGAAATCGCCGAAATCCGCGGCCTCACCCCCGGCGAGGACGCAATCAGCCCCAACCGCCACCCGGAAATCGACTGCGTCGGCGACCTGTTGGACATGATCGCTTATGTCCGCGAGGTGACCGGCAAGCCGGTGGGCTTCAAGGCGGTGCTGGGCGCCTATGGCTTTACCGAGGGGCTCTGCCAGGAAATCCTCTCCCGCGGGATCGAAAGCGCCCCGGATTTCATCACCATCGACAGCGCCGACGGCGGCACCGGCGCCGCCCCCATGAGCCTGATCGACAACATGGGGATGCCGCTGCGCGAAAGCCTGCCGCTGACCATCGACACCCTGATCCGCTATGGCCTGCGCGACCGGATCAAGGTCTGCGCCAGCGGCAAGCTGATCAACCCGTCAGAGGTCGCCTGGGCATTCTGCGCCGGGGCCGATTTCGTCAACTCCGCCCGCGGGTTCATGTTTGCGCTCGGCTGCATCCAGGCCCTGCAGTGCAACAAGAACACCTGCCCCACCGGCATCACCACCCACGACCGCAGGCTGCAGTTCGGCCTCGACCCGGCCAGCAAATCGGAACGCGTCGCCTGTTACGCCCAAAACATGAAAAAGGAAGCCGGCATCATCGCCCACAGCTGCGGCGTGGCAGAGCCGCGGCTGCTCAAACGCTACCACGCCCGCATCGTGCTGGATAACGGCCGTTCCGTCTCGATGGATGAGCTGTATCCGACGCCGGAACAGCAGCACGCCGCGCAGTAAGCCGCCCCCAAGACCTTTTAACCAACAGGAGCCCCCATGCCCGACACTCATCCCTCCGCTTCAGCTCCGTCCAAAGCCTCCGATCTGCTTGTTGCCGCGCTGGAGAGGGAAGGCGTCGAGTACATCTTTGCCGTCCCCGGCGAGGAGAACCTCGACCTGCTGGAATCCCTGCGCACCTCCAGCATCGAACTGGTGCTGACCCGCCACGAGCAGGGCGCGGGCTTTATGGCGGCGACCTATGGCCGCCTGACCGGCAAGGCGGGGGTGTGCATGGCAACGCTTGGCCCCGGCGCCACCAACCTGGCCACCGCCGCCGCCTATGCCCACCTGGGGGCGATGCCGCTGATCATGATCACCGGGCAGAAGCCGATCAAGAAGTCGAAACAGGGCCAGTTCCAGATCATCGACATCGTCAACCTGTTTGATCCGATCTGCAAGATGTCCAAGCAGATCGTGCACGGCAACACCATCCCGTCGCTGATCCGCGAGGCTTTCCGCACCGCCGAGGAGGAACGCCCCGGCGCCGTGCTGCTGGAACTGCCTGAGGATATCGCGGCCGAGGAAACCGACACCTCTGTCCTGCAGCCCCACCCGCGCCATTACGCGGTGGCGGGCGACGAGGTGCTGAACGAGGCAGCGGAAATGATCCGCAGTGCCAAGATGCCGCTGCTGCTGGTCGGGGCGGGCGCCAACCGGCGCAAGGCCCGCTCCGCGCTCTGCGATTTCACCGACCTGATCCAGATCCCTTTCTTCAACACCCAGATGGGCAAGGGCGTGGTCGACGAACGCTCTGACCTGTTCCTGGGCACTGCGGCGCTGTCGGACGGCGACTATCTGCACTGCGCCATCGACCGCGCCGACCTGATCATCAACGTCGGCCACGACGTGGTCGAAAAACCGCCCTTCTTTATGGAGGAAGGCGGCACCAAGGTGATCCATGTGAATTACAAGGCGGCGCAGGTCGACCGGGTCTATTTTCCGCAGCTGGAGGTGGTTGGCGATCTGGCCCAGTCGATCACCCGGCTGGGCAAGATCCTGGGCGGCCCGCTGGATTTCGACCGCAGCTATTTTGAGCGCGTCAAGCGGGAGACCGACGAACATATCTCCGAAGGCGCCGATGATCCGCGCTTTCCGGTGATCCCGCAGCGGCTGGTGGCCGACACCCGCAAGGTGATGGACGAATGCGATATCATCGCGCTGGACAATGGCATCTACAAGCTGTGGTACGCCCGCAACTACAAGGCCTATCAGCCCAACACCGTTTTGCTGGACAACGCGCTGGCGACTATGGGCGCAGGGCTGTCCTCGGCGATGATGGCAGCCAAGCTGAACCCGGACCGCCGGGTGATGGCGATCTGCGGCGACGGCGGCTTTATGATGAACAGCCAGGAGCTGGAAACCGCTGTCCGCCTTGGCCTCAATCTGGTGGTGACAGTGCTGAACGACAGCGCCTATGGCATGATCCGCTGGAAACAGGCGCATGCCGGGTTCGGCGACTGGGGGCTGGAATTCAACAACCCGGATTTCGTCCAGTACGCCGGCAGCTACGGCGCCACCGGCCACCGGATCGAGCGCACCGAAGACCTGCTGCCCACGTTCCGCAAGGCCTTTGACGTAGGTGGCGTGCATCTGATCGACGTGCCGGTCGACTACAGCGAAAACCAGCGCGTGCTGATCGAGGAACTGGCCGACAAGGTGTGCCTGATATGACCAATGCCATAGACGTCGTGAACCCGTTCAGCCTGGAACGCATCGGCACGGTCGAAACCAGCGATTGGGACCGGATCGATGCGATGCTGGACACCGCACACGGGCTGTTCCGCAACCGCGATGCCTGGCTGCCCGCGTATCAGCGTATCGAGATCCTCAGGAAAACCGCCCGGCTGATGGAGGACCGCTTTGACGAGCTCGCCCTCTTGATCGCCAGCGAGGGCGGCAAGCCGCTGGTCGACGCCAAGGTGGAGGTCAAACGCGCCATCGACGGGGTCGAACTCTGCGTGCATGAGATCGGCCAGATGACCGGCACCGAAATCCCGATGGACCTGACCGAGGCCGGATCGGGCCGCATCGCCTTTACCCAGCGCGAGCCGATCGGCGTGGTGGTGGCCGCCAGTGCCTTCAACCACCCGCTGAACCTGATCGTGCATCAGGTCGCGCCCGCCGTCGCCACCGGCTGCCCGGTGATCGTGAAGCCCGCGGAGGACACGCCGCTGTCCTGCCAGGCCTTTGTCGGCATCCTGCACGAGGCCGGGCTGCCGCAGGACTGGTGCCGCGATGTGGTCTGCTCCAACACGGTGGCGGAGATGATGATCACCGACCCGCGCGTGGGCTTCTTCTCCTTCATCGGCTCCGCCCGCGTCGGCTGGATGCTGCGCTCGAAACTCGCCCCCGGCACCCGCTGCGCCCTGGAACATGGCGGCGCAGCACCTGTGATCGTGGCCGAGGACGCACAGATCGACTCGATGATCCCGCTCTTGGCCAAGGGCGGTTTCTACCACTCGGGCCAGGTCTGCGTCTCGGTCCAGCGGGTGTTTGCCCCCGCCGCCAAGGCCGAAGAGATCGCGCAGAAACTGGCAGAGGCGGCACAGGCATTGAAAGTGGGCGACGCCACCGACCCCAGCGTCGATTGCGGCCCGCTGATCCGCCCCGCCGAGGTCGACCGGGTCGAGGAGTGGGTGCAGGAAGCCGTCGACGGCGGCACCAGGGTGCTGGCCGGCGGCAAGCGGCTGGGCGAGACCACCTATGCCCCCACCGTGCTGCTGGACCCGCCCGCGGATGCCCGCGTCTCGCAGCAGGAGATTTTCGGTCCGGTGATCTGCGTCTACAGCACGGACAGCATCCCGCAGGCCATCGGGACCGCCAACAGCCTGCCCTATGCCTTCCAGGCTGCGGTCTTCACCCAAAACCTGGACACCGCGATGCAGGCGGTGCGCGGGCTCGATGCCACCGCCGTGATGGTCAACGACCACACCGCCTTCCGCGTCGACTGGATGCCCTTCGCCGGCCGCCGCCAGTCCGGCTACAACACCGGCGGCATCGGCTACACCATGCATGACATGACCCAGGACAAGATGGCGGTGATCAAGCTCAGATAAAACGCCTGCGCCGGGCCCTCCAAAGGCCCGGCGCATTTCCGTTCAGCATGGGTATCCGCCTCAGGCGGTCAGATCCTGCGTCAGATGGGTGCCATCCGGCGTTGCCACCGGCTCCGCTTTGATCGGCGCGGCCGAGGGATCCTCGCGCAGTGATTTGCACAGGCCCCAGACCATCGCGATGAGCAGGAAGGAGATGGGAAAGGCGGTCGCAATCAGCGCCGTCTGCAGCGCGCTCAGCCCGCCCGACATCAGCAGCGCGATGGCAGTCGCGCCAATCCCGGCCCCCCAGATGACGCGGAACTTGTTCGGCGGGTTCTCGTCGCCCATCGACAGCATGGTGGTGATCACCAGCGTGCCGGAATCCGCCGAGGTCACGAACCAGCTGACCAGCAGCACCGTCGCCAGCAGCGACAGCGGCCAGGCGGTCCAGCTCATATCGCCCATCCAGGATGTCTGGCCGATATTGGCAATGGTGCCGTAAAGCGCCCCGGGCAGTTCCCAGTTGCGGACGGTGGCAATGACGCCCGCGCCGCCGTCAGCCGCCGGGCCGCCCGCCATATGCATTTCCTGCCAGATCGCGGTGCCGCCGAAGATGCACAGCCAGAAGAACACCGCCACGGTCGGCACGCACAGCACCCCGACCATGAACGCGCGGATGGTGCGGCCATAGGAAATGCGGGCGATGAAAATGCCCACCAGCGGCGCCCAGGCGATCCACCAGCCCCAATAGAAGATGGTCCAGCCGCCCTGCCAGGCGACATCCGGCGCTTCGGTCGCGGTCCAGAACCCCATCGGAATGAAGTTCCACAGGTAGTCCCCCAGCGAAGTGATGAAGAACGCCATCAGCCACTGCCCCGGCCCCATCACCACAAAGGCCAGCAGCAGCGCGATCGACAGCCAGATGTTCCACTCGGAAATCAGCCGGATTCCACGCGCCACGCCAGAGACGGTCGAGGCCGTGGCAATGACCGACACGATCACGATCAGCACGATCTTCAGCGTCAGCGTCACCTCCAGCCCGAACAGCACGTTCAGCCCGGTGGCAATCTGGGTGGACCCCAGCCCCAGCGAGGTGGCAATCCCGAAGACAGAGCCGAACACCGC
This sequence comes from Leisingera caerulea DSM 24564, assembly GCF_000473325.1. NCBI lineage: Bacteria > Pseudomonadati > Pseudomonadota > Alphaproteobacteria > Rhodobacterales > Roseobacteraceae > Leisingera > Leisingera caerulea. Next base: position 148,955 of record NZ_AXBI01000019.1, on the reverse strand, counting down.
CAGCAGATCCACCAGATGCCCCCAGGGGCCATAGATCCGCTCGCCCAGGATCGGGTACAGCGTCGAGCGCATGGTCAGCGGCAGCTTCTTGCGGAACCCGAAATAGGCCAGGCACAGCCCGACCAGCACATACAGCGCCCAGCCATGGAAGCCCCAGTGGAAGAAGGCCACCCGCATCGCATCCCGGGCGCGCAGCATGTCCATCTCCGTGTGGCCCGCCATATCGGCATGCGGGTTGTTCGGATAGCCGAAGGCACCGGAGTTGTCGAAATAGAAGATCGGCTCAGCCACGCCGAAGAACAGGATGCCAACCCCGATCCCGGCCGAGAACAGCATCGCAAACCAGCTGAAGTTGCCGAACTCGGGGCGCGAGTCGTCGTCGCCCAGCCGCAGCTTGCCGAACTTCGAGGCCATCAGCCAGAAACAGAAAAACATGATGCCGATCAGCAGCGAAATGTAATACCAGCTGAACCAGCCTTCGATCCAGGCACGCACCGACTTGTACAGGCCGCCCGCCAGATCCACGTTCAAAACGGTGAAGATGACGAAAAACGCGATCATCCCCTTCGCCGCCGTGCCCATCCCCGGGTGAAGACCGGCGAAAAAACCGGACTTCGCCACCAGGTGGCTGTTGGAATTGCTCTCAGACATTTGGTCCTCCCTTGACCCTGTTCCGATGCCCCCGGGGATCCTCCGCCGCGGGGGCTGCCCGGCTGACCGGGCTGCCAAATTCCGGCCGTCCCCTGCGGCCGCAGTTCAAAAATTGCGGGCCGGATCGGGGAGGATGCCCGGCCCGCAAAGGAAAACCGGCAGCCCGCACGCCGCCGGTTTCCAAATCATCCGCGCTGGCCGACGTGGCGCCCGGCGCCCTCCGGCAGCGGCAGCCCGGCATGGGCCGCGGCATAGGAGGCCAGCTTGTCCGCCACCTCCGGCGACGGCAGCGAGGTGCCGCGCGCGTTCAGGTCCATGTGCAAGAGCAGGGTTTCCACGGTCGCTGCCAGCGTGCCCTCGGGGCCGGACAGGCGGTGAAACAGATGCATCTTCTTGCCTTCGCCCGTCAGCACCTGGGTGGTTACTTTCAGCGCATCGCCCTCGTGCAGCTCATCCAGAAAGCGCACGTGGTTCTCGACGGTGAAATAGCTGCCGCCCGCGGCAATGTACGCCGCATCGCAGCCGATCATCTCCATGAACCGGTCGGTCGCCTGGGCTGAGGCCTCGGTGTAATGCGCCTCGTTCATGTGGCCGTTGTAATCGGTCCAGCTCTGCGGCACCGGGCGGCTGACAGTAACCGGCAGCTCCACCGCGTCCGGCACGGGCAGCGTGGCCTCATGGCTGTTGATCACACCGCCAGCGCCGCTGCCGGATTTCTTCAGCGCCCGCATCATGCCGACCAGGTTGTCATCCCGCAGCCGCTCCAGCGCGCGGATCGGCATGTGGCCCGATTGCGCATCCGACTGGCCCGCGATCAGATCCACCAGCTCCCCGGTGAACTCCGGCACATCCATCAGTTTGGTCCAGGGCCATTTCAGGGCCGGGCCGAACTGCGCCATAAAATGCTTCATGCCCGCCTCGCCGCCGGCAATCCGGTAGGTCTCGAACAATCCCATCTGCGCCCACCGCAGGCCAAAGCCCATGCGGATCGATTCATCCAGTTCCTCGGTGGTGCAGATGCCGTCCTTGATCAGCCACAGCCCCTCGCGCCAGACCGCCTCCAGCAGACGGTCGGCAATATGCGCGTCGATCTCCTTGCGCACGGTCAGCGGGTACATCCCCACTTCGCGCAGCAGGCCAGAGGCCTGCGCGCAGGTCTCCGCATCCCCCACCAGCTCGACCAGCGGCAGCAGGTAAACCGGGTTGAACGGATGCGCGACTACAACGCGGGCCCCCTCGGCGTTCAGCTCCGACGGCTTGAAACCGCTCGTAGACGAGCCGATCACCGCGCTTTCCGGCGCGTGCGCCTGGACCTGCGCGTGGATCTTGTGTTTCAAGTCCAGCCGCTCCGGCACGCTTTCCTGAACCCAGGCCGCATTTGCCACCGCTTCCGCCATCTCCGAATGGAAGGTCAGTTCGCCCTCGGCCGGCAGCGCCTTGTCATAAAGCGAGGGCAGCGAGCGGCGGGCATTGGCCAGCACTTCGCCGATCTTGCGCTCCGCTTCCGGGTCCGGGTCGAACACCCGCACCTTCCAGCCGTTGAGCAGGAACCGCGCGGCCCAGCCGCCCCCGATCACGCCGCCGCCGATGATTGCTGCTGTTTTCATCTGATGTCCTTTACAAAACGCCCGGCTCTTCTTCTGGCCGAAAATATCCTGGGGGTTTGGGGGCCAGCCCCCAATCTACCCCTTTTGCCGCAGCGCAGCGGTGCACAGGGGGTGTACAGGCGGTGCACGCATGCCACTCCCTGCCCCGCTTACTTCGCCACCGGCGCGCGCTTGGTCAGGCCCAGCTTTTCACGGACCGCCTCCGGGCCGATGATCCGGGCGCCCATGCCCTCGATCACCCCCGCCGCGCGCTCCACCAGCTGCGCATTGGTCGCCAGCACGCCCTTGTCCAGGAACAGGTTGTCTTCCAGCCCCACGCGCACATTGCCACCCGCCAGAACCGACTGCGCCGCGTACGGCATCTGGTCCCGGCCAAGGGAGAACGCCGACCAGGTCCAGTCCGACGGCACGTTGTTGACCATCGCCATGAAAGTGTTGAGGTCATTCGGCGCCCCCCACGGCACCCCCATACACAGCTGCACCAGCGCGTTCGGTTGCAGAATTCCCTCTTTTACCAATTGCTTGGCAAACCACAGATGGCCGGTGTCAAAGGCTTCGATCTCCGGCTTCACACCCAGATCGGTCATCATCCGGCCCATCGCCCGCAGCATTCCGGGCGTGTTGGTCATCACGTAATCCGCCTCGGCAAAGTTCATGGTGCCGCAGTCGAGGGTGCAAATCTCCGGCAGGCATTCGGCGATATGGGCCATGCGTTCGGTCGCGCCGATCATGTCGGTCGCCGCTTCGTTGACCGGCAGCGGGTTTTCCGTCGAGCCGAACACAATATCGCCGCCCATGCCCGCGGTCAGGTTCAGCACCACGTCCACCTCGGAATCGCGGATGCGGTCGGTAAGCTCCCGGTAAAGCTCAAGTTTCCGCGACGGCGCGCCGGTTTCCGGGTCGCGCACATGGCAGTGCACTACCGCCGCCCCGGCCTTGGCGGCAGCAATCGCGGACTCCGCAATCTGCTTGGGCGAGCGCGGCACGTGGGGGGATTTATCCTGGGTGCCGCCAGAGCCGGTCACGGCGGCGGTGATGAAAACGTCTCGGTTCATGGTCAGGGGCATGGTCTCGCTCCTTTGAGGTTAAGCTTGCAATTCGGGGTGATCCGCAAACAGCGCCAGCGCCTGCGGGTTGGCGAGGCCGGAGAGGTTGCGGACAGGCTGGTTGTTCACAACATCGCGCACCGCCAGCTCGGCGGTCTTGCCGGACTTGGTGCGCGGGATGTCAGCGACGGCGATGATCTTGGCGGGCACATGCCGCGGCGAGGCGTTCTTGCGGATTTCCGTTTTGATCCGGTTGGTTAGAACATCGTTCAGCGCTGCGCCCTCGGCGGGAATCACAAACAGAACCACCCGCACGTCGTTGTCGAGGTTCTGGCCGACAACCACCGCATCCGCGACCTCGCCGATCTTGTCGAGCTGCCGGTAGATCTCTGCCGTGCCGATCCGCACGCCGCCGGGGTTCAGCGTCGCGTCTGAGCGTCCCAGCACCACATAGCCGCCGTGCTCCGTGCGGATGGTGTAATCGCCCTGCCGCCAGATGTTCGGATAGGTCTCGAAATAGCTGGCGCGATAGCGGGCATTGCCGGGGTCATTCAGGAACCGCACCGGCATCGACGGATGCGCGTTGCGGCAAACCAGCTCGCCCGCGACGCCCTCCACCGGTTCGCCCTGATCGTTCAGGGTCGCCACATCCAGCCCCAGCACCGGCGCCTGGATCTCTCCCTGATGGACCGGCAGCAGCGGGCAGCCGCCAATGAAACAGCCCAGAATATCGGTGCCGCCGCAGATCGAGGCCAGCTGCACATCCGCTTTCCAGTCGGCATAGACATGGGCAAAGCCCTCCGGCGACAGCGGCGAGCCGGTGGACAGCACCACCCGCAAGGCGCTCAGATCGTGGCTCTCCACCGGACGGTTCCGGCGCTTTTGCGAGGCGTCTATGTATTTGGCGGAAATACCGAAATGGGTGACCATCTCGGCCTCCGCCAGGTCAAACAGGCGGCGTATGCCGGGATACATCGGGTTGCCGTCAAACAGCACGATCACCGCCTCGGAGGCCAGCGCCGCCACCTGCCAGTTCCACATCATCCAATTGCAGGTGGTATAATAGAACATCCGGTCACCGGGGCGCAGGTCGCAGTGCAGCTGCTGCTCCACCAGCATCCTGAGCAGGGTGCCGCCGCCGGAATGCTCAATGCACTTGGGCTTGCCCGTGGTGCCGGAGGAGAACATCACATAGAGCGGATCGCGGAACCCCATCACGCGGCAGTCCAGCACCGGGGCGTCCGCCTGCTTGAAAGCCTCATAGGCGGTCATGCCCTCGGGCAGGTCCGCGGCATCGCCCGCATAGGGCCAGACCACGATCTGCCGGACCGACGGCACGCGGGCGGCAACTTCGGCAATCGCGGCGCGGGTCTCAAACGTCTTGCCGTTGTAGAAATAGCCGTCGGCGGCAAACATCAGCTTGGGCGCGATCTGGCCGAAGCGGTCGACAACAACATCCGGCCCGCTTTCCGGCGCACAGCAGGACCAGACCGCCCCCAGCGACGCCGTGGCCAGCATCGCCGCCACGGTCTGCGGCATGTTCGGCACATAGCCTGCAACGTGATCGCCCGCTTCGATCCCGGCGTCCCGCAGGGCGGCGGCGAGCATTTCCACCTCGCGCTTCAGGTCGGCGCGGGTCCAGACCATGCGGCGGCCATCCTCGCCAATAAATACAATGGCTTCGCGTCCGTCGGCATTCTTCAGGAAGGTTTCCGCGATGTTCAGCCGCGCTTCGGGGAAGAAGCGCACCTGCATCGGATCGGCATCCGCCAACAGCGGCACCGCGCCCTTTTCCCCTTCCAGCCCGCAAAAATCCCAGGCCAGCGGCCAGAACTCCTCCGGCCGGGAGACCGACCAGGCGTGCAGATCGGCATATGTCTCCACCCCCGCACCGGAGGCGGCCCTGGCCTGCGCCAGAAAGTCGGACATTAGAGGTTTGCGGCGCGCCGAAAGATCCGGCTGCCAGAGAAGGGGCGCGGTTGTCATGGAAATCTCAGTGGCTAGAGAGCGGGCGTCGTGAGCGGATCGTCAAGAGGCTTGACTTAAGGCGTGATTAGCGCAGGAGTTGACCTTACGTTTATACAGTTTCGGTCAGATACTACACAGATGCAGCCAAAATCGCCGCCAATCTTCGAATTTCTGCTGTTCGACGGGTTTTCCAACATGGTGCTGGCCAGCGCCATGGAGCCGCTGCGCGATGTGCGGATGAACTCCGGCCAGGAGGTCGCCGGCTGGCGGGTCAGCACCCTGGATGGCGCGCCCGTCACCAGTTCCAGCGGCTTGCAGATCACCCCCGACGGGGCGTTCAGCGAGGATCAGGGCAACCGCACCCTGGTGCTGGTTGCGGGCTACCACGTGCGCGAACAGGTGACGCCTGCGCTGCTGACCCGGCTGCGCAGCGCGGTGCGGCGGGCAGAGCGGGTGCTGGCGCTGGACACCGCCGCCTGGCTGCTGGCCGCCGCTGGCGTGCTGGACGGCCATACCGCGACAATCCACTGGCAGGAGCTGGAGGCCTTTACCGAGACCTTCCCCAAGGTCGAGGTTTCCACCGCGCGGTTTGTGCGCTCGGGGCCGTTCCTCACCTGCGGCGGCGCCAGCACCGCGCTCGACATGATGCTGAGCCTCATTCAGGACCTCTATGGCTCCGCGGCCGCCTTTGGCGCCTCCACCATGTTTGTCTATGACCCGTCGCGCCAGTCAGAGCTGAACCGCGGCGCCGCGCGGCTGGAGCAGAAGGGCTCGCCCAAGGTGCTGAAGGCGGCGAACCTGATGGCGGAAACCATCGAAACCCCGCTGAGCACGGCAGCACTGGCCAAGCGCGTGTCGCTGTCGGAGCGCACACTGGCGCGGGCGTTTCAGCGCGAGTTGGGGATGACGCCGGGCAAATACTACAAGATGCTGCGGCTTCAGCATGCCCGCTATTTGTCAGAGGAAACCCATCTGAGCCTGGAACAGATCGCACTGCGCTGCGGGTTTTCCTCGGCGTCGTCGCTGGGGCGGTCATACAGCGGGCTTTATGGCCGGACCCTCCGCGAGGCGCGGGGGCAGGAGCGGCCCTGGGTGAAGAAAAGCAACGGCTAAACAACGCGCTGAGGGCGGCGCCCGGCCTCGGGTGGGTGCGAAGCGCCCTCCCGTTTTGCCGAAGGCAAACCTCTAGTTTGACGGGGAGGTCGGGTGCTGCCCGGCTTGCGGCCGGGCGGGACAATATTTTACTTGGAAGGCTAAGACGCTTCCGCTGGCGCCGGCTTTTCATCCCGCGGCGGGATACCGAACTTGCGGGCATATTCCCGGCTGAACTGGGTCGGGCTTTCATAGCCCACGTCATAGGCCGCCGAAGCCACCGATTTCCCCCCGCTCATCAGCAGGCGGCGCGCCTCCAGCAGGCGCAGTTCCTTTTGGTACTGCAGCGGCGTCGTCGAGGTGAGCGACTTGAAATGCTCGTGGAAGGTCGACTGGCTCATCCCCGCCGCGGCGGCCAGATCGGCCACCGCAATCGGCGCCTTGTAGCCGGAGCGGATCAGCGCAATTGCCTTGGAAATCCGGCTGGCCGGGCTTTCGTGCAGCAGCAGCTGCCGCAGCATCCCGCCGTGCTGGGCGCGCAACAGACGGAAATGGATCTCCCGCAGCACCAGGGGCGCCAGCGCCTGCACCTCGGCCGGGTCCTGCGACAGACGGAACAGCCGCGCCATCGCATCGGTCAGCGCCGCATCGCTGTCCGCCACGCTCATCGAATGCGTGCCCCGCCGCTGCCCCTGCGCCGCGCCCGCCTCATCATAAAGGCTGCGCGCAGTGGCCAGATCCAGCCGCAGCACCAGCGAGACATAGGGCTTATCCGGCGCAGCGTCGATCACCCCGGCCGTCACCGGCAGCGCATGGCTGACGATCAGCGACATGCCCGCGCCATAGCGGATCACCCGGTCGTCCAGATGCGCCTCTTTGGCGCCCTGCAGCACCAGGCACATGACCGGCTCATAGACCATCGTCTGAAACGCAGTCGGGGTCTCGCGGCAAAAGGCCAGAAGCCCCTCCACCCCGGTCTCGCAGCCGTCCTCCGGCGTGCCCCTGGCGCGGACAAAGGCGGCAACGTCGTCGATCAGATCCAGCGGCACCATGGGCGGCCCTCCTCTTCGCCCTGAATATAGGCGGGCGGCGGCGGCGAAAGAACCGTAATTCCCGGCGCGCCGGAGGATCAGGCAGATCATCCGGAGGATCAGGCAAGGCAATCCGCCCCGCCCGCCCTATCTTTTTCTTGCAAGCAGCACAGCCGGGGCGGCGGCAAACCCTGGCGGCACAATGCTAGCGGGAGGAGATTTCATGTACAAAGACGCAGTTGCAGCAGGCGGCGTGGCGGTGGTGACCGGCGGCGCCAGCGGGGTTGGCTATGCCGCCGCCGAACGCTTTGCCCAGGCCGGGCTGGGGGTGGTGCTGGCCGACCTTCCGGGCGAGGCGCTGGACCAGGCGGCAGAGACGCTGCGCAACCAGGCAAAGGCCGGCGCGCCGGTTCTGGCCGTTCCCACAGATGTCAGCGACGCAGAGGCGGTTCAGGCGTTGGCCGATGCGGCCTTTGACGCGGGCGAGGTGGCGGTGCTGATGAACAACGCAGGCATCGCCCGCCCCTCCGGCAGCTGGGAGGACCCTGACGCCTGGCGCGCGATGATCGAGGTGAACCTGTTCGGCGTATTGAACGGCGTCCAGGCCTTCCTGCCCCGGATGATCGCCGCCGCGCGCCCCGCGGTGGTGGTCAACACCGGCTCCAAACAGGGCATCACCACGCCGCCAGGCAACCCGGGCTACAACGTCTCCAAGGCGGGCGTGAAGGTGCTGACTGAGATGCTGGCCCACGACCTGCGCCAGGCCGGCGCACCGGTTTCCGCGCATCTGTTTGTGCCCGGCTTCACCTATACCGGCATGATCGCCAGCTTCATGCCGGAAAAACCCGCCTCTGCCTGGACGTCCGGGCAGACCGTCGATCACTTGCTGTCCCGCATGGCGGCGGGTGATTTCTACATTCTCTGCCCCGACAACGACGTCACGCCCGAACGCGACCGGCGCCGGGTCGCCTGGGCCCTGGGCGACATTCTGGAAAACCGCCCGGCCCTGTCGCGCTGGCATCCCGATTACGCGGATGCCTTCGCAGACTTCGAAAATTCCTGACCCAAAAATTCCAGCCAAGGGGAGGCCCCATAGCCATGGCAATATCATTGAAACTCAACGGCCAGACGCATCAGGTCGAGGCCGAACCCGGAACACCGCTGTTGTGGGTGATCCGCGATGAGCTGAAGCTCACCGGCACCAAGTTCGGCTGCGGCGTAGCCGCCTGCGGCGCTTGCACCGTGCATCTGGACGGCGAACCCGTGCGCTCCTGCCAGACTTATGTCGAAGACGTGGAAGGCGCCGAGATCACCACCATCGAAGGGCTGGAGTCCAAGGCTTCCAAGGCCGTGCAGGACGCTTGGGTCGAACTGGACGTGGTGCAGTGCGGCTACTGCCAGTCGGGCCAGATCATGTCCGCCGTGGGCCTGCTGAGCGAAAACCCCAAGCCGACGGTTGAGGAGATCGACGATTACATGAACGGCAACGTCTGCCGCTGCGCCACCTACCAGCGCATCCGCGCCGCGATCCAGCGCGCATCCCAGATGATGGAGGCCTGATATGACTCTCACCACCTCCCGCCGCGGCTTCCTCACGTCCGCTGCCGCCGCTGCTGCGGTTCTTTATGTCGGCGTCCGTCCGAACGGCGCGCTGGCCGCTGGCTCCGCGCCTGCGCAGCTGAACCCCTTTGTGAAGATCGGCGCAGACGGCACCGTCACCGCCATCGTCAAGCATTTCGAGAAGGGCCAGGGCCCGGCCACCGGCCTCACCACCCTGATCGCCGAGGAGCTGGGCGTGTCGATGGAGGACATTCAATACGAATTCGCGCCCTCCGATGCCTCGCGCTATGCCAACTTGGCGTTCGGGCAGATGCAGGGCACCGGCGGCTCCACCGCGATGGCCAATTCCTTTATGCAGTACCGCCAGGCCGGGGCCGCCGCGCGCGAGATGCTGATCAGGGCCGCTGCCGAAGCCTGGGGCGCGGACGCCGCAGAGCTGACGCTGGAGGACGGTATCCTCAAGGGCGCAGGCCAGGAGGCGCCGCTGGCAGAGTTTGTCGCCGCCGCCGCGCAGATGGAGGCCCCGGCAGAACCGCGGCTGAAAGACCCCAGCGAATTCCGCCTGATCGGCAACCCGCAGGTCAAGCGCAAGGACTCGCTGCCCAAGACCAACGGCACCGCGAAGTTTGCCATGGACATGCATCTGCCGGACCAGATGGTTGCAGTGATCATCCGCAGCCCGCGGATGGGCGGGCTGGCCAACGGGTTCGACGATGCCGGCGCCAAGACGGTCAAAGGCTACATCCGCGCCGCCGTGCTGCCCAACCAGGCAGGCGTCGCGGTCTATGCCGAGGACACCTGGGCCGCGTTCCAGGCCCGCGACGCGATCACCGTGGACTGGGATTTCTCAAACGCCGAACACCGCAGCTCGGACCAGATCCGCGAGGAGCTGCTGGCCGCCGTGAACGCGGAGCCGGAATACAACGTGACCGGCGCGGACCACGCCGCCACCACAGAGCAGATCGCAGGGGCCGCGAAGGTGGTGGAGCAGACCTTCTACTTCCCGCTGCTGGCGCACGCGCCGATGGAGCCGCTCACCTGCACCATTGAGGCCGACGCTGACGGCGGCGTCACCCTGCACGACGGCTGCCAGTTCCCCTCCGGCCCGCATATGGCGATGGCGCAGATCTTCCAGCTGCCGATGGACAAGGTCCGCATCAGCACGATGTTTGCCGGCGGCTCCTTCGGCCGCCGCGCCACGCCGACGGCGGATTACCAGGTGGAGGCGGCGCTGGCCTTTGCCCTCACCGACCGCTCGCGCCCGGTTAAACTGGTCTGGTCGCGCGAGGATGACATCACCGGCGGCTATTACCGCCCCGCCGTTGCGCACCGGGTGCGGGTTGGTCTGGACGCGGAGGGCAATATCACCGGCTGGGACCACCGCATCGCCGCGCAGTCGATCCTGAAAGGCACCGCGTTTGAGAGCATGATGGTGCACGGCGGCGTCGATCACAGCTCGGTCGAGGGGGCGGCAGACACCCCCTACCGGATCCCGGGGCAGTTCACCGGCCTCAGCGATGTGGCCAAGGCAACCCCGGTGCTGTGGTGGCGCTCGGTCGGGCACACCCATACGGCCTATGTGATGGAGGTGATGCTGGACGAAGCCGCCCGCGCCGCGGGCCGCGACCCGGTGGCGTTCCGCCTTGCCCTGCTGGAGGGCGGCGGCGCCGATCAGCAGCGCTTGGCGGGGGTGCTGAAACTGGCCGCGGACAAGGGCGGCTGGAGCAGCGCGCCGGAGGGCCGCAGCCAGGGCATCGCCGTCCATAAAAGCTTTGGCAGCTATGTGGCCGAGCTGGTGGAGATTTCCGGCACTGCCGATGACGGCGTGAAGATCGAGAAGGTCACCTGCGCGGTGGACTGCGGCATCGCGGTCAACCCGGACGTGGTCAAGGCGCAGATGGAGGGCGGCATCGGCTATGGCCTGGGCCACGCGATGCGCAACGAGATCACCCTGACCGAGGGCGTCGTGGACCAGTTCAACTTCCCGGACTACGAGCCGCTGCGGATCGGCGATATCGGCGCCATCGAGGTGCATATCGTGCCCTCTGCCGAGATGCCCACCGGCGTGGGCGAGCCCGGCACCCCGCCCGCCGCTCCGGCGCTGGCCAATGCCATCGCGGCGAACGGCCCGCGGGTCACTGAGCTGCCGATGATCCTGAACGGCGTCAGCTTCGCCTGACCCTCTCCCCGCGCCGGACAACAGGTCCGGTGCGGGGAAATCCGTTTAAGTGAAAGGGTTTGACCGCCCCGTCTCAGACCAGCCCCATGGCAATGGCGGACTGGGGGGTGATCCCGAGATCGGCAAATCCCGCCATTGTCTCGCCCGCGGTATTGTCGTGCTCCATCAGCGCGATCTGCGCCTGGGTCACCGGCGGCCGCGGCAGCAGCGACAGCGGCGCCGCCCCCGCCCGCCACAGCGCAAAGGGCACCGGCAGCAGCAGGCGCCTGCGGCCTGAGCGGGCCGCCAGCCGCCGCAGTATTTCCCGGTAGGTAAAGACATCCGGCCCGCCCAGTTCAAACACCTTGCGGGGCACGCGGGCGCCATCCAGGATCCGGCACACGGCTTCGGCCACATCGCCCGCCCAGACCGGCTGCAGCCGCGTGTGCCCGTTGCCGAACAGCGGGATCACCGGCAGGTGATCGACGATCTTTTGCAGGTCACCGAAAAAGGCGCCGCTGCGGCTGAACATCACGCTGGGCCGCAGGATGATGGCTCCGGGGCAGACGCTGCGCACCGCGGCCTCGCCCTCGGCGCGGGCGCGCACATAGGCCGAGGGCGATTGCAGGCTGGCGCCGATCCCGGAAATGTGGACCAGCCGCTGCACCCCGCCGTCGCGCGCCAGACGGGCAATCCGGCGGGCGGCCTCGGCATGAACATCCTGAAAGCTCTGCTGGCGGGTCTCGGCATAAAACCCGATGCAATTGACCACGGCGGAGGCCCCCTCCAGCGCCCGCGCCAGCACGTCCGGGTCCGCAAGATCCACACGAACCAGCCCGACCCCGCTGTCCCAGCTGCTGCGATAGGAGGCGGCGGCGTCCGGAGACCGCGTCCCGGCGCTGACCGGGCAGCCGCGGTCCTGCAGACGGCGCACCACCCGCTGGCCGAGAAACCCGGTGCCGCCAAGCACAATCACATTCCGGACGCTGGTCTTCATGGCGCATTGCCCCGCGTTAGCCCGTGCAACGGACGCGGACCGCTGCCGGCCCCGTCCCGCCACAGGCCTGCCCGGGCAGCGCATATGCCCGGGCGGAGCAACCCATAGCTGCGCCATCACATAGCGCGGCGGGCCGCCTGGGCCACCGACAGCATGAATTGCGGCCCGGCTGGTCGTACCCCCCTGAACAGCAAGATCCTTTATTCATCTGGCTGAAAATATCCTCGGGGGTGAGGTCCGTGGTGGAAACCGTCCGGGGGACGGTTTCAGGACCGAACGGGCAGAGCCCGGAGGGGGCAGACAGCCCCCTCGCTTGCCCGGTCACTTCTTGAGATTGGTCCAGATCTGGTCGTAAACCGCCTGCGTCTGCTGACCGCAGACCTCGATGAACACGCCCTCGCCCGCTGCCGCAGGCGGGTTGCGTTCCGGCAGGGCGGCCAGGTTCGCGTCCAGGTAATCCCCGGTTCCGGCCACGCCCGCATTGTACTGGGCATAATTGGTAACCGCGGCGATATTCTCAGGCTCCAGCAGGAAATCCATGAATTTCAGCGCGTTCTCGCGGTTCGGCGCATCCTTCAGCAGCACCACATTGTCCATCCAGACCACATAGCCCTCCTTGGGGAAGGCATATTCCACATTGGCGCCTTCCGCCCGCGCCTTGGCGGCAAAGCCATCATAGATCATCCCCGCGGCTGCATCGCCGGAGACCAGCACTTCCTTGGCGGTGTCGGAGTTGAAAGAGGCCCAATGCTGCTTTGCCCCCTGCAGCATCGCGTTCAGCGCCTTCAGCTGTTCGCGGTCATCGGAGCACTGCGGGATGCCCAGATGCAGCGATCCCAGAGCCATCATCTCACCCTGGCTGTCCAGCACGTTGATCTTGCCCGACAGCTCCTCCGGGGGATCGAACAGGATGGCGGTGGTCAGGATATCGCCGCCATAGATGTCGCGGTTCACCGCAAAGGCGGTTGAGCCCCACTGGTAGGGAATGGAATGCGCCCGGCCCGGATCAAAGCCGGGATCGGCCCATTCCGGCGCGATGTTGCCCTTGTTGACCAGCTCGCCCTCGCCGATGGTGTCCAACAGGCCCTCGCCGGCCATGATCTTGACCATGTAATCGCCCGGCACAGCCAGGTCATAGGTGCCCATGCCGCCCGCCTTCAGCGTCGCCAGCATGGATTCATTGGAGTCATAGGTGTCCATCGTCACCTCGATGCCGGTTTCGGCGGTGAACTTCTCCAAAAGCTCCTGCGGCATGTATTCGAACCAGTGGTACAGCACCAGCTTGCCCTCGGCGGCGGCGGCATTGGCGGCCAGGCTCAGCGCAAGCGCGGCGGCGCTGGATTTCAGCAGGGTTTTCATGGGGGTCCTCCCGTGTTGGATCATTTGTTGCTGTCGGATTTGCTGACGAAGTAGCTGATGGTGACCATCACGATTGAGACGCTCAGCAGCATGGTCGAGATCGCCATGATGTTGGGTTTGATGCCCTGCTTGACTGAGCCGAAGATCGCGGTGGGCAGGGTCTCGACACCCGCGCCCTTGACGAAATTGGTGATGATGAAGTCGTCGAGCGAGACGATGAAGGCCAAGAGAAAGCCCGAAATGATGCCCGGCGCCATCAGGGGCATCAGGATCCGGGTAAAGGCCTGCCTGCGGGTCGCGTAAAGGTCCATCGCCGCCTGCTCAAAGCTGTCCTCGATCCCCTGCATCCGGGCCGAAATCGGCAGGTAGGCAAAGGGGATGCAAAAGGCGATATGGGCGACCAGGATGGTCAGATAGCCGCGGGTGAAGCCGATGGCGTTGAAGAAGATCAGAGTGGCCACCGCGGTCACGATCTCCGGCACCATCAGCGGCAGGCTGATCAGGCCGAATGACACAGTGCGCAGTTTGAACTGGCCGCCGCGCACCATGGCGGTGGCGGCCAGTGTGGCAATCATCGTGCTGGCGGTGGCCGCCATGATCGCGATGGTGAAGCTGTTAAAGGCCGCGGTCTTGAACTTGGCGCTTTCCGGCCCGGTGAACACATCGGCGTACCAGCGCAACGACAGACCTTCCCAGTTGGTGATGGATTGGGAGGCGTTGAAGCTGTAAATGGTGACGATCACCAAGGGGGCATACAGCACCACCAGGCACAACAGGGTGATCGCGCGGAAGCCTTTGTACGTTTTGATATTTTCGTTCACATACGCCATCGCTCAGCCCCCTGCCTTGTCTGCTTTGGCCTGCTGGCGGGCGGAAAACAGCAGGATGATCAGCACCATGGTCAGCAGGATCATCGAGGCGGCGGCCCCGAACGGCCAGTTGCCTGCGTTGCCCTTGAACTGCTCCTCGATCAGCGATCCGATCATGAAGTTTTTGGCCCCGCCCAGAAGATCCGGCGCCAGGAAGGAGCCCATCGAGGGCACGAACACCAGGATGCAGCCCGCCACCACGCCCGGTTTCACCGCGGGCAGCACGATCCGGCGCAGGGTGGTCCATTTGCTGGCGTAAAGGTCCGCCGCCGCCTCAGACAGCGAGAAGTTATAGCGCTCCACCGCCGCGTAAATCGGCAGCACCATGAACGGCAGGTAGGAGTAGAACAGCCCCAGCTGCACCGCAAAGTCGGTGTTGATGATATGGATCGGGCTGTCGATCAGCCCGGTGCCGGTCAGGAAGTCATTCAGCGGCCCCTGGTCGCGCAAAAGGAACTTCATCGAAACGGTGCGGATCAGCAGGTTCACCCAATAGGGAATGGTGATCAAAAACACCCAGACGGGGCGGATATGTTCCGGCCGCGTGGCGATGAAATAGGCGGTCGGAAAACCGATCAGGAGGCTGAGGAGCGTCGCCGCCCCCGCCTGCCAGATGGAGCGCCAGAAGATAGCGATATAGGTCCACTCGATGGTGGGCGGCTCATCCCCGAACAGCCCGCGGTCAAAGAAGAACTGGTCATAGGCCGCAAGGGAGAACTCCCAGATCACCCCGCCGCGGAATTCCTTGGTCAGGAAGGAATAGACCAGCATCATGCAGACGGGCCCCAGCACAAAGATGCCGAGCACCGCCCAGGACGGCAGCAGCAGCCAGCCGCGGGCGTCCTTGTATGTGTCTGCGCGGACTGAGCCGCCGGTTGCTGCGCCTGCTGCCATCAGTCCATCAGGAGGCGCCCGGCCCCCAGCTCCATGTTGACGAAAATCTCGCTGCCCGGCTCAAAGATCCGCTTGTTGCCGCGGTCGGAATTGGAGGTCCGCACGATGAACTGCGGCCCCTCGGCCAGATCGACCAGCGTGCTGATGTCGGTGCCCACGAATATGTTTTCGGCAACCCGGCCCTTGAGGCTTTCGGCCTCCACCGGCACGTCGGACATGAACAGCCGCTCAGGCCGCACGGACATATGCACCTTGGCGCCTGCGCCGATACCGTCGACCGAATTGCAGGTCAGCGCATGGCCGCCGCCCAGATGACAGGTCGCGCGGCCATTCATCACCTGATCCACCGACACCTCCAACAGGTTGGTTTCGCCGATGAAATCCGCCACGAACATATTGCGCGGCCGTTCATAGATCTCGGTCGGGGTACCCAATTGCTGCAGCTCGCCCGCCGACATCACCGCGATGCGGTCGGACATGGTCAGCGCCTCTTCCTGGTCGTGGGTCACGAAAATGAAGGTGATCCCGGTTTCCCGCTGCAGGTGCTTCAGCTCCAGCTGCATCTGCTTGCGCAGCTTCAGATCCAGCGCCGACAGCGGCTCATCCAGCAGCAGGACTTTTGGTTGTGGCGCCAGCGCACGCGCCAGCGCCACACGCTGCTGCTGGCCGCCTGAGAGCTGGGACGGCTTGCGGGCAGCGAATTGCGACAGCTGGACCAGCTCCAGCATCTCCGCCGCGCGTTCGCGGGCGGCGGACTTGGACTTGCCGCGCATCTCCAGGCCAAAGGCCACGTTGTCCAGGATCGTCATATGCGGAAACAGCGCATAGTTCTGGAACACCGTGTTCACCGGCCGCTGGTGCGGCGGCAGGCTTGCGATGCCGTCGCCGAACAGCAGGATCTCGCCCTCGGTCACATCCTCGAACCCGGCGATCATCCGCAACAGCGTGGTCTTGCCGCAGCCCGACGGCCCCAGCAGGGTGAAGAACTCGTTGTCCCTGATGGTCAGCGAAATGCGCTTGAGGGCGGTGAAGTCCCCGTAGCGCTTGACCGCGTTGCGCACATCAATCGCATCTGTCTTGTTTGCGGGCACTTGCGCCTCCCCGTCTGCCGTGTGTCGTTTGATCCAGCATAGGAAGGCCCGGAGGCCGCATTAAGAATTGACTCCCTCAGCAAATGTTAGTCTTTGCCTAATCTTTAATACTCCAGCACTTTCAGCGCCTTAGCTCGACGCGCACCCGCTTTGCCTGCCCCTAAGCCCTGCGGTGGAAACAGCATCTTTGGTCCGCGTGCCGGTACGGCTAAGCTGGCGGCGGCATTCCCAACAGCAAAACGGTGAGACAATGCACGCAACCCGCGCGGAACGAGACACGATCGGGCAGCTGGACCTGCCCGCAGACAGCCTGCACGGCATCCAGACAGAACGGGCACGGCAGAATTTCCCGATCACCGGCGTGCCGCTGTCGCATTTCCCGGCGCTGGTGCGGGCCCTGGCGATGGTGAAATCCGCCGCCGCCCGCGCCAATGCAGAAACCGGCGGGCTGACGCCGGACAAGGCCGCTGCGATCACCGCCGCCTGTGCAGAGATCATCGCCGGGCAGCATCATGCGCATTTCAGCGTGGATATGATCCAGGGCGGGGCCGGCACCTCCACCAACATGAACGCCAATGAGGTGATCGCCAATCTGGCTCTGATGCGGATGGGGCACCGCCCGGGCGATTACGCGCATCTGCACCCCAATGACGACGTGAACCACGGCCAGTCCACCAATGACGTCTACCCCACCGCCATCCGGCTGGCGGTGCTGGCCAGCACCGCGCCGCTGTGCGAAGCCTTGCACAAGGTGCAGCAGGCCTTTGACGAGCGCGCCCAGGCCTTTGACGGCATCGCCAAGGTGGGCCGCACCCAGCTGCAGGACGCGGTGCCGATGTCCCTGGGGGTGGAGTTCGCCTCTTTCGCGGTCACCGTGGGCGAGGATATCGACCGGCTGCGCGATGTCAGCCGGCTGCTGACCGAAGTGAACCTGGGCGGCACCGCCATCGGCACCTGCGTCAATGCGGAACCGGGCTATGCACCGCTGGCGCTGCGCTGCCTGTCGGAGCTGTCGGGGTTTGAGCTGTCGCAGGCGGGCCACCTGGTCGAGGCGTCCTCCGACCTTGGTGCCTTTGTCACCTATTCCGGGGTTCTGAAGCGGGTGGCGGTGAAGCTCTCGAAGATCTGCAACGACCTGCGGCTGTTGTCCTCCGGCCCGAGGGCGGGGATCGGCGAGATCACTCTGCCCGCGGTGCAGGCGGGGTCGTCGATCATGCCGGGCAAGGTCAACCCGGTGATCCCGGAGGTGGTCAATCAGGTCTGCTATCAGGTGATCGGCAACGATCTGACCATCACCATGGCGGCAGAGGCCGGGCAATTGCAGCTTAACGCGATGGAGCCGGTGGTGGCCTACAACCTGCTGGAATCCATCCGTATTCTGAAAAACGCGGTGGAGGTTCTGACAGAGAAATGCGTGACCGGGATCACCGCCAACGAAGACCGCTGCGCCGCGCTGCTGGACAACAGCCTGGTGCTGGCCACCGCCCTGGCGCCGCATCTGGGTTATGACGCCGCCGCCGGCATCGCCAAGGAAGCGCTGGCCAGCGGCCGCAGCCTCCGCGCAGTGCTGGAGGAGACCGGCAAATTGTCAGCTGACAAATCCGATAAGATTTTACGCAATGCCGCCATGCTGAAAGGGCCGGAGCATTAAGCTCCGGCCTCAGCCGGTCAGGTCTTCCAGGATCCGGTCCATCATCGCATCACAGGCGGCCAGCTGGCTCAGCTCCAGGTATTCGTCCGGCTTGTGCCCCTGCCCCGCCATCGAGCCGGGACCGCAAACCACGGTGGGAATGCCGAGCTGGGCAAAGAACCCGGCCTCGGTGCCAAACGCCACCTTGGCCGAGCCGCTGCTGCAGGCGAGTTTGCGGGCATAGGCCACGACCGGGCTGTCCGGCGCCACGTCAAGGCCGGGGTAGGCGTTGTATTGCGCCACCTCAATCCGCGCCTCCGGCGCCGGGTAGCGGGCGCTGACCTTCTCCGCTGCGGCTTCGATCCGGGCCAGAATATCTCCAGCCCGGTCGGCGGCAAGATGGCGGTACTCGAATGTGATCTCAGCCCGGTCCGGCACGATGTTGAGCACGGTGCCGCCAGTGATTTTCCCTGCGTGCACAGTGGTATAAGGCACGTCATAGGCTGCGTCCTGCGCGCCATTGGCGGCGAAATCCGCCTGCAGCGCGCGCAGTTCGGTCAGGAAGTCCGCCGCCAGGTGCAACGCGTTGGTGAATTCCGGCGCCAGGGCCGAATGGCCGCTCTGGCCGTGGCAGACGGCGCGCAGGGCGGCCTTGCCCTTGTGGCCCGTGGCCACCTGCATCCCTGTCGGCTCCCCCACAAAACAGGCGCGTGGGCTGCCGGCCAGCGGCGCCAGACGCTCCAGCATTTGCTGGATGCCAACACAGCCGATCTCCTCGTCATACGACAGCACAATCTTCAGCGGCTCTGTCAGATCAGCCTTTGCCGCCCGCCCGGCCAGCGCCAGAACACTGGCCGCATAGCCCTTCATGTCGGTGGTGCCGCGGCCATAGACGCGTTCGCCTTCGCGGGTCAGGCGGAAGGGGTCGCGGGTCCACACCTGCCCGTCCACCGGCACCACATCCGTATGCGCCGACAACAGAACCCCCGGTCCATCCGGGCCTTTTTCGGCGTAAAGCCCGGTTTTGGTGCCATCCGGCGACGGGATACGCGTCACCGCAAAGCCATGCCCGGTCAGGAAACCCTCGGCATAGGCGGCCAGGTCCAGGTTGGAGTTGCGGCTGACCGTGTCGAAGGCGGTCAGCCGCTCCAGGATCTCCAGCGTCGTGGCAAGGTCAGTCAAGCCGGAACCCGATCTTGAGGCCGACCTGATAGTGGGCGACCTTGCCGTCCTCGACATGGCCGCGGATCTCGCCCACCTCGAACCAGCTGATGTGGTCGATGGTCTTGGACGCCCGGGCAATTGCCCCGCTCACCGCGTCCTCGATGCTGCTGGCGGAACTGCCCACCACATCGACCGTCTTGTAAATTGCGTCACTCATCACCTTTCTCCTCACTCTGCGGCCAGCTCGGTGATCTCGCGGCGGAACGGCAGCGCATCGCCGAGGTCCGGCCCGTCCAGCTCGCGCGCATAGCGGTGGCCTGCGTAAGTAGCCCACGCAATCGGCCCCGGCGCGTTCGCATCGCCAATCAGTTTGACCGATTTGATGCCTGCGTCCAGCCATTCCGCCTGGCGGCTGAGGAGGTTTTCATAAAGGGCGTCGTTGCCAATGCGCGAGGCAACCATCACCACCGCGTCCGCTTCGATGGTCCAGGTGCGGTCCGTATAGGTGCAGTTGCTGACCACGTGACCGGCGTGGATTTCGGTAATGCCCTGATTGAGCACGATTTTCACCCCGGCCTCGACCAGACGCGGATGGATTGCCACCTGCTCCAGCGTGTTGTTGGTCCAGTCGCTGACATAGGCCGACGGCGTGACCAGCGTCACCTGCGCGCCTTTCGAGGCCAAAAGCTCGGCCAGAACCCCGCCCATGTAGTAGTGGTCGTCGTCATAAACCACCACGCGGCCCTCGGGGATGGTGCCGTCCATCAGGTCGTCAGGGGTATAGACCTTGGCACCCTCACCAATCGGCATCGGCACCACATGCTGGCGGGAGACCCCGTCACGGCGCCAGGTGGAGCCAGTGGCGATACAGACGTTCTCAAACCCGAACTCCAGGATGCTGTCCGCGTCCAGCGGGCTTTCGCGGTAGATCTCCACATTCGGACGCTGGCTCAGCTGATAGTCGCGGTAGTCCACGACACGCCCCCAAGCGTTAAGGCCCGGCAGCTGGCGCTCGCGCGTTACCCGCCCGCCGATCACGTCCCTGGCCTCCGCAACCGCCACGTCATAGCCGCGGCGGCACAGCGCCCAGGCGGCTTCCAGGCCTGCGGGGCCGGAGCCCACAATCAGCACGTTATCGCTGCCACCCTTGGTGTTCATCTTCTCCGGATGCCAGCCCTTGCGCCATTCCTCCATGAAGGTCGGGTTCTGGGTGCAGCGGCTGATCGACATGGTCATGTCGCCTGTGATGCAGATGTTGCAGCCGATGCATTCGCGGATGTCCTCGATGCGGCCTTCCTCGATCTTTTTCGGCAGGAAGGGGTCGGCAATCGAGGGCCGCGCGCAGCCGATGAAATCGAGCGTGCCGGATTTCACCATCTTCGCCATAACATCGGGGCTGGTGAAGCGGCCGACACCGACGATGGGCTTCTCCGTCAGCTCATGTATGCCGCGCACCAGCTGCTCCTGCGCGGCTTCCTCCTTGAAACGGCTCGGCCCGGAGCAATCCTCCCACGTGCCCTGCGCCAGATCCCACAGATCCGGCAGGTCCTTGTTCATCTCGATATAGTCGCGCACCTCGGCGTTGGAGAATCCGAGTTCACCAATGGTCTCATCCAAGGAAACCCGCAGGGTGATCGCCATGCTGTCGCCCACCGCATCGCGCATATCCGCGATCACTTCCTGGCTGAACCGCGCGCGGTTTTCCAGACTGCCGCCGTATTCATCCGACCGCTGGTTGGTGGCGCGGCTCAGGAAGTGCTGGAAGATGCCGAACCCATGCGCGCCATACAGGCAGATCAGGTCAAATCCGGCCTCCTTGGACCGTTTCGCCGCGTTCACGAACCAGCGGCGCAGGTCCTTGATGTCCCGCTTGTCCAGCGCACGCGCCTGCACCGGGTCATTGGTGAAGGTGCGGATCGGCAGCGCAGAGGGCGCCAGCGGCACCTCCTTGGAATAAAGGTTCGGGCCGTTGATCCCGGAATAGGCCAGCTGGATGCCCGCCAGCGCGCCGTGGGTCTTCATCTTTTCCGACATCCGGCGCAGCTGCGGGATGTCCTTGTCCTCCCACAGGCGCAGTTCGATGAAGGGGGTGATTTCGCTGGTGTGGTGCATCTCGCACTGTTCGGTGAAGATCACGCCCCAGCCGCCTTCGGCCTTGACGCCCCGCATCTCCGCCGCGGCAGAGGGGTCGCGGTAGCCGCCGCCATTGCAATGCGGCACCTGGTAAAACCGGTTCTTGGCGGTAAGCGGGCCGATCTTCATCGGCTCGAACAGAATATCATAGCGGGGATCGCGCAATTTCCATCTCCTTCGGTGCAAGAGCACTCGAAGGGTACAGGACTGGCCAGGGCGCTAAAGGTCAGCTTGCGGAAGCATTGATTAGCCTGCCGCTAAGCCGGTGGCCTGGCCCTGCGGCGCGGCGTTCAGCCCCGGCAGCGCACCGTCCTTCACCAGCTCCGCGCAGTGTTCGACAAAGGAGCGGATAGTGATCGAATTCTCCGAATCCGGCGCCATCAGCAGGCCCATCCGCATCGGGCGCAGATCGCCTTTCAGCGGGATGAACTTCAGCGTCTTGCCGTCGGGGGACTGGTCGTTGACCGGGCGGATGTTGGCAATCGAATAGCCGTAGCCATTAGCCACCAGGCTGCGCATCACCGCCATGTCGCGGGTGCGTTCGGCCACGTTGGGCTTGATGCCTGCCTCATGAAAGAACGACAGGAAATATTCCGCGCTGAACGGCAAGTCCAGCAGCACCATCGGATGCTCGCGCAGATCCTTCACCGTGACCTCCGGCAGATCCGCCAGCGGATGGCCCTCGGCCACCAGCGCATAGGGCGGCAGCTCCGCCAGGGTGACAAAGCGCAGATCCGCCGGGATATCCAGGTTGTAGGTCAGCGCAATGTCCAGCTCCGCCCGCCGGATGCCGCTGAAGATCGCCGCCTGGTCCAGCTCGATCTGGCGCACGTTCACGTCCGGATAGCGGTCCTCGAACCCGCGCCGCACCGCAGGCAGCACCACTTGGGCAAAGGTCAGCAGGCAGCCGATTGCCAGCGGCCCGCGCACCTGGCCGGAGATATCGCCCGCGATATCCATCAGCCTGTCAGCCTCGCGCAGCACGGTGCGGGCCTGCTCCAGCATCACCCGCCCGGCCTGGGTCAGCGCCAGTCCTTGCGCATGCTGGCGCACAAACAGCGGCAGCCCGAATTCCTGTTCCAGCTGCGCAATCGCCGCCGAAATCGACGGCGACGACACATTCACCTTTTCCGAGGCCAGCGCGATGGAGCCCGCCTCCCCCACGGCCACGAAATACTCCAGCTGGCGCAGCGTGTATCTGACTGGCAAGGGCAGGCTCTCCCGGGTTTTGGCGGATCAGGTCTTGTACTTGATCCAGGTGGTTTTCAGGGCAGTGTACTTCTCCAGCGAGTGCAAGGACAGATCCCGCCCGAAGCCGGATTGCTTCATGCCCCCAAAGGGCGTCTGCGCCGACAGCGCGTCCACCGTGTTGACCGAAACCGTGCCGGCATGCAGCCTGTCTGCCACGCGGCAAGCGCGGCTGAGGTTATCGGTCCAGACCGAGGCAGCAAGGCCATAGATCGAGTCATTGGCCATGGCGACGGCCTCCGCCTCGCTGTCAAAGGGAATGACCGACAGGACGGGGCCGAAAATCTCATCCCGTGCCAGCGGGTTATCGTGGCTGACGTCATCAAAAATCGTCGGCTGCACAAAGCAGCCCTTGCCATCAACGGTAACGCGCGCGCCGCCCGCGACCAGCTTGGCCGAGGATTTGCCCGCCTCAACAAACCGCATGATGCCCTCGGTCTGCTTCTCATCGACGATGGCCCCCATTTTCGAGGCCGGGTCCAGCGGGTCGCCCGGCTGGGTGGCCTCGGCGCGGGCAATCAGCTTTTCGACGAATGCATCCTTGATCGAACGCTCCACATACAGCCGTGAGTTGGCCGAACACACCTCGCCCTGATTGAAGAAGATGCCAAAGGCCGCCATGTCCGCAGCCGCATCCAGATCCTCGCAATCGGCAAACACCAGGTTGGGGGATTTGCCGCCGGTTTCGGGCCAGACCTGTTTCAGGTTCGACTGGCCGGAATACTGCATGAACATCTTGCCGATGGCGGTGGAGCCGGTGAAGGCGAGGCAGTCCACATCCATATGCAGCCCCAGCGCCTTGCCCGCGGTGGCGCCGTATCCCGGCACCACGTTGAAAACCCCGTCCGGCACCCCGGCCTCTGCCGCCAGTTCCGCCAAACGCAGCGCAGACAGCGGCGACTGCTCCGCCGGTTTCAGCACAACGGAGTTGCCCGCCGCCAGCGCCGCCGCCGCTTTCCAGGTCGCCATGTCCAGCGGGAAATTCCAGGGCGTCACCGCCCCCACAACCCCCAGGGGCACGCGGGAGACCAGCGCCAGATCGCCCGGCCCGGTTGGCGCCACCTCGTCATATACCTTGTCGATGGCCTCGGCATACCACTGGAAGAAATGCGCCGATCCGGGCGCATCAATGGTGGCGGCATCGGTGACCAGCTTGCCCATGTCGAGGCTGTCCAGCAGCGCCATTTCCTCCAGGTTTTCCCGGATCAGATCCGCCAGCCTTAGCAGCACCGCCTTGCGGTCCCCCGGCGCCATCCGCGACCAGCGCCCGTCCTCGAACGCGCGGCGCCCGGCGGCCACCGCGCGGTTCACGTCCTCCGCATCGCATTCAGCCACCTGCGCCAGAACCTCGCCCGTCGCCGGGTTCACACTGGCAAAGGTCTTGCCCGAGGCCGCATCCGTGAACGTCCCGTCAATGAACGCCTGCCCGCGGAAGGTCAGCGCCGCGGCGCGGCTCTTCCAGTCGTCGTATGTGTAGTCCAGCATGTCTTTCTCCCTGATCCGCCGCTCATTCGTCGCCGGGAACGCCGTAGGACGGCGCCTCGCGCGGGTCGAGCGCGCGCTGGACATAGGCGTCCAGCTGCGGCTTGTAGATCTCCCAGGCGGTGGCGACGGCCTCAACCGGGCAGTCTTCGGTCCAGTCGCAGCGCAGATCAGCCACCGGCCAGCTTACCTTGTCGACCATTCTTATGCCCGCCGAATGCACCGGCCCGGCCTCGCCGCCCGCCGCCAGCCCGACCCGCAAGGCGGCAATCAGCCGGTCGCCCAGATGGCCCTCCGCCGCCTGAAACCCGTCCACAATCGCCTGGCACACCCCGTCATTGGCCAGCAGGTTGCCGCCAGAGGCCGCATCCTTGCCTTCCGCCTGGGTCCAGATGCCAAGGGACTCCGGCCCAGAATGAATGGCGGTGCCGCCAATGCTGTCCACCGCCAGCACCTGCCGGTATTCGATGAACCGCCCGATCTGGCGCACCTTGGCCACCGCGGCGGCAGCCGTCATGCCCTGTTCCATCAGGTCCAGCGCCAAGGGGCCCAGGCTGGGGTCGGTCACATTCTGGCTGGCCACAGCGCCGACACCCGCGCGGGCAAAGGAACAGCGCGCCGCCACCGCCGGCGAGGAGGACGAAATCGCCACCCCGAACATGCCCGTCTCCGCGCAGCGCGCCACAAGCGAAAATGTCATCGTCTTTCCTCCTCACCAGCCGCTGGAGATGATCCGTTCTTCATCTGGCCGGAAATATCCTCGGGGGTGAATTGAGCCGCAGGCTCAAGAGGGGGCAGACAGCCCCCTCCCCGCTTCCGGATCAGTCCGGGATAACCGCCGTGCCGTCGATCTCCACCAGCCACTCGGGCCGCGCCAGCGCCTGCACCACCAGGCCGGTGGACACCGGATGCACGCCTTTGATATACTCGCCCATGGTGCGGTAGACCGCCTCGCGGTGGCGAACGTCGGTGATATAGACCACCACCTTGACCAGATGCGCCATCGAGCCGCCCGCTTCTTCGATCAGCTGCTGGATGTTCTGCATCACCTTATGGGTCTGCTCCACCGGATCGTGGCTGTCGATATTCTTGGCATCATCCAGGTTCTGCGGGCACTGGCCGCGCAGGTACACGGTTTTGCCGCCCTGGGTCACCACCGCCTGGCACAGGTCGTTGTCCAGGTTCTGTTCCGGGTAGGTGTCCGAGGTGTTGAACTTGCGGATGCGGGTATGGGCCATGAAATCCTCCTGATGTGACGGGGCCGGCCGGACAGTGCGGTTGCCGGAAAAACTCTCACGCGCGGCGGGACAGCCAAAGCACCTTCTGGCTACCCCTTGCTTCGGCTGCGGCTAAGCCAGCGCTCAAACCTGGTCCGCGCGGCGCTCGCCGGGGCTGCGGTAGCCTTCATACTGGCGCTGAATGGCGATCTGGTCGGCCACATGCCTGGCATCATGCCAGACCCCCCAGATGAAGGTGGAGCCGCGCCGCGACTGCCAGGGCAGGCCCAGGAAGTAGATCCCCGGCTCGCTCGACACGCCGCGCTGATGCTGCGGGCGGCCCTGCGCGTCAAAGGCGTTGACCTTCATCCAGCCAAAATCCTGGCGGAAGCCGGTGGCCCACAGGATAGTGGTGATGCCTTCCTTCTCCAGATCCAGTTCCCGGATCGGATGGGTCAGGCTGTCCGGGTCCGGATACGCCTCGCGCGCCTGCGGCTCCTCGGGCAGGCCGATCCCGGTGCGCGCCACATAAGCGTCGGCGAGATCCAGCATCTTCAGGTAATCGGCGTCACCGCTGGCGATATTGTCCTGCAGGTCGCCTGCAAACGTCATGGTGCCCTTGTCATAGGACTCGGTCAGCCCCAGCAGGGTCACGCCCTCACCCGCCAGACGGCGGAAGTCCATGGTCCGGCCGCCATAGGCACCGCTGACAGAGATCGTCACATGCTCCTTGCCCGGCTCCTGCGCGGCCTGGTCCCACAGGCCCAGCACCCCCAGCCACCAGACGAAATCTCGGCCCCGGTACATGCGCGGCGGCCGGTCGTGCGGGCCGACCGACAAGTACACCTTGCGGCCCGCCCGGTTTAGCTCATCAGCAATCTGCGCGCCGGAAGACCCCGCGCCCACCACCAGCACCGCGCCCTTGGGCAGCTGCTCCGGGTTGCGGTAATGGAAAGAGTGCAGCTGATTGATACCAGCCCCCTCCGGCACCACCGGCGGGATCACCGGATGCTGAAAGGCGCCGGTGGCGGCAACGATGCGCTGCGCCTCGATCACCCCGTCCGAGGTCTCGACCCGGAACGCGCCGCTGCCATTGACGCGCTCAGCCTTCAGAACCTCGACCCCGGTGCGGACCGGCGCCTTGATGCGCTCGGCATATTCGGCAAAATACTCCGCCACCCGCTCCTTGCCGGCAAAGGCCTCCGGATCGGTGCCGGTGAACTCCAGGTTCGGAAAGCGGTCGTGCCAGGCCGGGCCGTTGGCCACCAGCGAGTCCCAGCGCCCGGTCCGCCAGGCCTCGGCGATGCGGTTCTTTTCCAGCACGAGATGCGGCACGCCGTTGCTGCTCAGATGCTCGCTCATGGCGATGCCCGCCTGGCCCGCACCAACAACCAGCGTGTCTATCTTTTCCATCGCCATCTCCAGACCCTCTCCTGACACTGCGGCACGGGCTGCACGCCTGCCGCGCTTCCTCATCAGGAATTCCACACCGCCGGGCCGGGCAAAAGAAATCTATGGCTTACCTCTGGTTCGCGTGGGGCTAAGCAGGGGTTTCTGTCTTAGTTCAAGGGCTTGAACGAGGGGGCTGTCTGCCCCCTCGCGCTCCCCCGAGGATATTTTCAGCCAGATGAAGAACGGATCCGGTGCCTGCGGCAGGCAAAGGGACAAAACGCCAGGTCAGGCGGCGCTGCCGGAGATGTTAAGGTCCGTCCCGCCCTACCGCATCACAAAGGGGTCCGGGATCGGATCGTCGCTGGTGCGCAGCCAGACCGCCTTCACCTTGGTGTAATCCAGCGCCGCCTGCAGCCCGCCCTCGCGCCCGTGGCCCGACAGGCCGTGGCCGCCAAAGGGCGCAATCGGGCTGACCGCGCGGTAGGTGTTGACCCAGACGATGCCCGCCCGGATGCCCCGGATCATCCGGTGCGCCCGGGTGAGGTTCTGCGTGAACACGCCGGAGGCCAGGCCAAAGGCGGTGTTGTTGGCAATTTCCATCGCTTCTGCCTCGGTCCCAAAGGTGACCACCGACAGGACGGGACCAAAGAATTCGGTGCTGAGGCAGGGCGCCTCCGGCGCGTCCGAACAGTCCAGCACCGTGGGCAGGAAATAGAAGCCCTCCCCTTCAGGCACTGTGCCGCCAGTGACCAGCTTGGCCCCGGCATTGACCGAGGCTTCGATCAGCCGCAGCGCGTGGTCGCGCTGTTTCAGAGTGCAGAGCGGCCCGACCTCCGTCGCCATGTCGTCCGGCGCGCCAATGACCACCGCTTCGGCCTTTTCTTTCAGCCGTTGAAGGAAGGCGTCCTTTATGCCCTTCTGGATCACAAGCCGCGATCCCGCGACACAGCTTTGTCCGGTCGCCGCAAAGATCCCCGACACCTGCGCATTCACCGCGCTTTCCAGATCGGCGTCGTCAAACACGATGAAGGGCGATTTGCCGCCCAGCTCCAGCGAGGTGGAAGCGAGGTTTTCCGCCGAGTTGCGCACGATATGACGCGCGGTCTCCGGCCCGCCGGTGAAGGCGACATGGGCCACCGATGCATGGCTGGTCAGCGCCGCCCCCGCCTCCGGCCCGCCAGTGATCACGTTCAGCACGCCGGGCGGGAATCCTGCCTGGTCAAAAATCCGGGCAAACTCCAGCATCGGCGCCGGGCCTTCCTCGGAGGCTTTCAGGACCACCGTGCAGCCCGCCGCCAGCGCCGGGCCGATTTTGACGGCGGACAGGAACAGCTGCGAATTCCACGGCACGATGGCCGCCACCACACCCACCGGCTCGCGGCGCAGCCAGACCTCCATGTCCGGTTTATCAATCGGCAGATGCGCGCCCTCGATCTTGTCGGAAAGGCCTGCGTAATAGCGGTAGTATTCCGCCACATAGGCAATCTGGGCCGAGGTCTCGCGGATGATCTTGCCGGTGTCGCGGGTTTCCAGCTCTGCCAGCTTTGGTGCGTGTTCCGCCACCAGATCCGCCAGCCGCAGCAGAAGCTTGCCGCGCTGGGTGGCGGTCATTCCGGCCCATTCGCTGGAGAAAAAGGCAGCCTCCGCAGCCCTGACCGCCCGGTCCACATCTTCCGCAGATGCGGCAGGCATACGCGCCCAGGGTTTGCCGGTGGCTGGATCGAGGCTTTCGAAGGTGCTGCCTGCGTCCTCAAACGCGCCGCCGATATACTGCTGGAAGGTCTGCATGTTCAGGTTCCTCTATGTCCTAATCCGTCTCAGGGGTGGGACAGGCGAAGTCCAACCACCAGGTGCCTGCAAGTCCATACGGCTCTTGCCAGAGCAACGATGTCTCCGCTGCATCCTTAGACAGATGGCAGGTTCTCGCGGCTGCCCGCAGCATTTTCCTCCGAGGCACCGCTTTGTTGTTCGAGTACCAGAAAGTAGTGGCCGTGTACTGAGCCTCCGGGAACCTTGGCGATGGGTTAGTATTCTCGCTGACTTGGACGCCACACCCTCCAAGGATTACAGCTATGGCGATCAGAAAAAGGCGAGGCATATGGCGCTCCTTACTGAAACGCGGGCATGACTTCGGTGATGAACCGCTCAAGCGAGGCTTTCTTGCGCTCGAAACTCATGCTGGAGTCGATCCAGAACGAGTATTCATCATAGCCCAGGGCCTCGTATTTCTTCAGCCGCTCGATTACCGCGGCCGGTTCGCCGATCACCAGATCGCGCTCCATCGCCTCGGGTGAATAGAACGGGTGCGCGGCGATTTCCTCGTCGCTCAGCGGGTCGATCAGGCCCTGGCTGACGTCGCGCTGGTTCATGAACCAGGCCCCGAAGTAGCAGTAGAAGCGGTTCAGCTCCTCCGCGCCGCGTTTCACATCCGCCGCGCTGTCGGCCACATAAGTATGCTGCAGCAGCATGATCCTGGGCCGCGGCACATCGGCGTGCTTGGCGCAGGCGTCATTGAACTTGCCCATGAGGTCCGCAATCTCTCCGTCGCCCTTCCACAGCGGCGTCACCTGCACGTTGCAGCCATTGGCCACTGCGAACTCATGGCTGTTGGGATCGCGCGCGGCGACCCAGATCGGCGGGCCGTTTTCCTGCAGCGGCTTGGGCGAGGACGTGGTTTCCGGGAAGGAATGAAACTCCCCCTCCTGCGCGTAATCGCCCTGCCACAGGCCCTGCACCGCCGGGATCAGCTCCCGCATCCGCTGGCCGGCCTCCCAGGCGTCCATGCCCGGCATCATGCGTTCGTATTCGTAGCTGTAGGCGCCGCGCGCGATGCCCAGGTCCAGACGGCCATCGGTGATGATATCGGTCATCGCCGCCTCACCGGCCAGCCGGATCGGGTGCCAGAACGGCGCAATCACCGTGCCGGTGCCCAGGCGCACGTTTTTCGTATGCCGCGCCACGTCGATCAGGTTCAGGAACGGATTCGGCGAGATGGTGAAATTCATCCCGTGATGCTCCCCCGTCCAGACCGCGTGCATGCCGCCGTCATCGGCGATTTTGCACAGCTGGATGAACTCGTCATAAAGCCGCTTCTGATCCTGATCCTCAGAAATCCGCTCCATATGCGCAAAGAGGGAAAATTTCATGCGCCCTTGCTCCCTGTCGCCACCGGGCGCACCTGGCCCCGGATCTGGTTTCCGTAATACACCCCGAAATTGCCGATCCGGCTTTCACTGGCGAAGCGTTCCAGCATGGTGCAGACCGCCGCGTCGGCAATGTCCATCAGCGTGGTCTGGCTGAGCTGGGTGAAAGCGCCCTTGGCCGGCGTGCCCCCGGCGGACTGGCACAGGAACGAGATGTGCTGATGCTCGCGCGCTTCGTCCTCGAAAACGGAATAGATGAACCCCGGCTCCGCCTCGACCCCGGTTTCCGCAATCAGCCGGGCGAGCGCGGCTGAGGCGCCCTCCTTGCCGACCCGCGTTTCCGGCAGCGTCAGCTTGCCCTGACCGTTGCCCATGAGCAGCACCTTGCCCTCATGCTCAATGAGGGCCGAGACGATCAGCTTGGCGCCCTGTGTCAGCGCCTCGGCCTCGGCGGCGGCGGTCACATAGGCGCCGCGGGCATATCCCAGCCCCGGCGCGGGCGAGGTCTCAAACGCTTCCACCCGGCCGATCAGGATCAGATGGTCGCCCGCCTCTACCCGGTTGTGCATGGAGCAGTCGAACCAGGCGGAAACACCCTCGAACACCGGGCTGCCCTGCGGTCCCTGCTGCCAGCGGACGGCGGCAAAGCGGTCCTCGACGGGCCGCGCAAAAGTGTTGGAGACGTCCTTCTGATCCTCTGCCAGCACGTTCACGGCAAAGCCGCCCGCCTGCTCAAACGCGGCGAAGTTGCTGGAGGAGTTGGCGATGCAGACCAGCACCAGCGGCGGGTCCAGCGAGACAGACGTGAAGGAGTTGGCGGTGAAGCCGATGGGGTTTCCGTCCGGATCCTGCGCCGTCACCACGGTGACGCCGGTCATGAAGGTGCCGAACGCGTTGCGTAGGGATCTCGGGTCGATATCGCTCATGACGTCGCTCCTTCCGTGTACAGCCAGTCCCGCAGGGCGGCGTTGACCTCTGCGGGGGCAGTCAGGTTGACCATATGCCGGTGGCCTTCGATGACAACCGCCCTGCCCCGCGGCGCGGCATCAGCCATTGCCTGCGCCATCGCAGGCGTCGAGTTCGGGTCCCCGTCGCCGGTCAGCGCCAGCAGAGGGCAGCGGATGCCGCCGAAGCCGTCCGCATAAGTGCTGTCGCCGCGGGCAAAGGCGGAATAGGCGGCAGCGTAACCATCCAGGTTCACCCCCGATAGCCATTCCGCCACCTGCGCCCGCGCGTGCCGGTCGGCGGGGCGGTCCCCGAACCAGCGCGCCAGCGGCGTTTCCAGGTCAAAACTGCCAGCCCGGATTTCAGCGGCGCGGGCCTCAACGGCTGCCCTGGCCTCTGCTGAGCGGCGGAACACCCCGTTCAGCAGCGCCACGCGGGCCGCGTCTTCGGGACGGCTGACCGCATAGCCGCCGGCAATCAGCGCGCCCATCGAATGGCCGGCCAGGCTGACCGGCCCCAGATCCAGCACCCGCAGCACCTCGTGCAGCCAGGCCACGTAATCCGGCAGGTCTGCCCCCGCAGGCAGCGGCGCGCTGCCGCCGTGGCCGGGCATGTCCAGCGCGATGACCTCATGGGTCTGCGCAAAAGCCTCAATCTGCGGCCCCCAGGCTGCCGACTGCATGCCGACACCATGGATCAGCACCAGCGGCGTCCCCTCCCCTGCCCTTAGGCAGGAGACGGCCCCGTAAGGCTCAGACAGCGGCAGGGTTGTCGGCGTCATGGCCCAGTTCCTTAAGGTCCTGATAGCGGTCGCC
Source organism: Leisingera caerulea DSM 24564 (assembly GCF_000473325.1). Classification (NCBI taxonomy): domain Bacteria; kingdom Pseudomonadati; phylum Pseudomonadota; class Alphaproteobacteria; order Rhodobacterales; family Roseobacteraceae; genus Leisingera; species Leisingera caerulea. The sequence goes on along the minus strand of NZ_AXBI01000019.1, from coordinate 117,463 downwards.
GATGCGGTGATGCGGCCGCCCGCCGATGGAGGCGCCAAGCGCGATCACAATCTCATCCGGCCCCGGCGCATCGGCAACCGACAGCTGGATGGTCAGGTAATGGCTGCGCCGCCCGCCGTCGTTCTTGTCCATCAGCGGGATCTGCAAGGGTGCATTGGCCGGCCCGCGGGTGTTGGTGAAGGCGAGGTAGGATTTCGCCCCCACCGCCTCGCGGAAGTGGTTGCCGAAGCGCAGCGTGTGGATGAGGGCAGAGGCATGCTCCACCTCGCCGTTGACACCGACGATGGCGGATTTGCCGTAGCCCTCCACCCGGTCACCGCCGCCTGCGGCCTCCAGGATCATCGCGGTCAGCTTCTCGCCCAAACCCGGCGCGCAGTCGTGGATCGCCGGGCGCAAGTCCTCGACAAACCCCTGCCCCGCCCAGGGGTTTTTGATCACCGCCACCGCGGCAATCATCTTCAGCGGCTGCTCGGCCGCCTTGCCGCCCTCGATCAGGGTCTCTTCGACATGCAGCAGCGTCTTGCGGATTTCGGCGGGCATGGGCGGGTCTTTCCTGTCTGATTCCAGTTGCCGTAATATGGTATACCATCATACAGTATGTCAATGCAGCCTTGTTCCGCCCTGCCCCTGTTGCTATCGGAGGTCACATGACCAGCCCAATGAACCAGCCTGTGATGAGCAAAATCGACCACCCCCCGCAGACCCTGCGCGATATCGTGCAGGAGCGGATGCGGGAGGCGATCATCTCGGGCCAGTTTGCCCCCGGCGAGCGGCTGGTGGAGCGGCCCCTGTGCGACCAGCTTGGCGTCAGCCGCACCGTGGTGCGCGAGACGATCCGCTATCTGGAGGCGGAGGGGCTGGTGGAGATCCTGCCCGGCAAAGGGCCGATAGTGGCCAAACTCACGTGGCAGGACGCGCGGCAGATCTACGACATCCGCCAGATGCTGGAGACCGCCGCCGCCACCGCCTGCGCGCAGAACATCACGCCAGAACTGGCAGAGCAGCTGACCGCCGCGCTGCTTGAGCTGCAAGAGGCTGTTGCAGCAGGCGTGCCCGGCCCGATGCTGCGCGCCACGACGGAGTTCTACCGTATCATCTTTGCAGGCGCCGGCCACAACGTCGCCTGGGAAATCGCCCAGCGTCTGAACGGCCGCATCAGCAGGCTGCGGGCGGTGACACTGTCAACCGAAGAGCGGCAGAAACCCGGCCCCGCCCATATGCAGGAAATCTGCCAGGCCATCGTGTCAGGTAATGCCGAGGCCGCGCAGGCCGCCATTGAACAGCATCTGAGCGACGCCAAACACACCGCCGAACGGCTGCTGAACGAGGGGTAACCGATTTCCTGCGAGGAAACCGGCCATGAAAAATCCGATTTTTCACGGCTGAAATCCGCGCCGGATTTCAGTTTGCGTGCCGCACCGCCGGCGCGGCCTCAGATCCGCGGCGGCTGAGGCGGATCGGCGCGGAAGGGCTTCAAGCTGTCCACAAACGCATCCAGGAAATCCAGCGCCAGCAGCGAACGGCTGCCCGACACCGGCCGCAGGATCGACAGGCGGTGGTGCAGCTCCGGCGCAAAGGGCACGATGGCGATGCCCTGGCCGTGGAACTGCTCGGCGTCCAGGGCGCTGACGACGGAGGCCCCCTGCCCCTGGCTGATAATGATGCAGGCGGTGGAGAACTGGCGCACCTCGATCCAGCTGTTCAGCTCCACCCTGGCCTCGGAAAAGGCCTTGTGCAGCCTGCGGTAAAACGGGCTGTCGCGCCGGGTGTGGATGATCTTGCGGTCCCGCAGGTCGCGGGGGGTGATAACATCCTGTTCTGCCAGCGGATCCCCTTCGGGCAGCACGCAGACGGTGCGGATCGGGATGTCGATGTTTTCCACCGCCGGATGGGCGGCAAAGCCGTCGGTGATGCCGCAGTCATACTGCTCGCCGATGATCCACTCCAGGATCCGCTCCGGCCGGTCCGGCTCCAGCGTCAGCCGCACGCCGGGGCGGTGTTCCAGGAACCGGGCCAGCAGCTTGGGCAGCAGCGCGGTTGCAAACCCCGGCAGGCAGGCGATGCGCAGATGGCCGGCGGTGCGCTCAGTCAAGTCGCGGTTGAGTTCTTCCAGGTGGTTCAGGCTGTCGAACACCCGCCCCACCTCGGACAAGAGATAGCGCGCCTCACTGGTGGGAATCAGCAGCCCGTCCTGGCGGGTGAACAGCTCCACCGCCACCGACTTGGAAAAATCCGACAGCAGCCGGCTGGCGGCAGGCTGCGAGATTCCCAGCGATTCCGCAGCCCGGGTGACGGAACCGGTGCGGGCGACGGCCTGAAAGGCCTCAAGCTGTCTGAGACTGAATTTCAAGGGGTTAGCGGCCTTTGGCTGGCGGTGAACACGCCGCCGCATAACATGATGTTATGAATTTTGTCAAAAAACTTTTGCTTGAATTATTCCCTTGGCCGGACAAAAGCTTTTGCAGAACAAAACTGGGAGAGAAGCTCATGTCCGTTAAATCCTTGCTCTGCGCCTCGGCCGTTCTGGCCGTTGCCGGCAGCACCGCATTTGCAGAAACCGAAATTCAGTGGTGGCACGCCATGGGCGGCACCAATGGCGAACGCGTCAACAAGATCGCCGAAGATTTCAACGCGACCCAGGACGAGTACAAGGTCGTGCCCGTCTACAAGGGCAACTACACCGAAACGATGACCGCGGCGATTGCCGCCTTCCGCGCCAAGGAACACCCGCAGATTGTGCAGGTGTTCGAGGTCGGCACCGCCACCATGATGGCCGCCAAGGGCGCGATCTACCCGGTCGAGCAGCTGATGAACGACGCAGGCGAGCCGTTTGACGGCGACGCCTTCCTGCCCGCGGTGGTATCCTATTACGAAACGCCCGAAGGCGAGCTGCTGTCGATGCCCTTCAACAGCTCCACCCCGGTCCTGTGGTACAACAAGGACGCGCTGGACGCGGCCGGCGCCGAAGTGCCGGAAACCTGGGACGGGGTGAAAACCGCCGCGCAGAAGCTGGTCGACAACGGGATGAAATGCGGCGTGTCCTTCGGCTGGCAGTCCTGGGTGATGATCGAGAACTTCTCGGCCTGGCACAACCTGCCCACCGGCACCCAGGAAAACGGCTTTGCGGGTTTTGACACCGAACTGACCTTCAACAACGACAAGCTGGCCGCGCGCCTGGATGATGTCGCGTCGATGGGCAAGGACGGCTTGTTTGTCTACGGCGGCCGCCGCGGCGACAGCCTGCCGATGTTCACCAACGGCGAATGCGGCATGTGGATGAACTCCTCGGCCTATTACGGCTCGATCTCCTCGCAGGCGGAGTTCGAATTCGGCCAGAGCATGCTGCCGCTGGACACCAAGGTGGCCGACGCGCCGCAGAACTCGATCATCGGCGGCGCCACCCTGTGGGTGCTGGCAGGCCACGAGGAAGAGGAATACAAAGGCACCGCCAAGTTCCTCAGCTACCTGTCCTCGCCCGAGGTGCAGGCCTGGTGGCACCAGGAGACCGGGTATGTGCCGATCACCACGGCTGCCTATGAGCTGTCCAAGGAGCAGGGGTTCTATGACAGCAACCCGGGCACCGACACCGCGATCAAGCAGCTGAGCCTGAACACCCCCACCGCCAACAGCCGCGGTCTGCGCTATGGCAACTTCGTGCAGGTCCGTGACGTGATCAACGAGGAGCTGGAAGCGCTGTGGGGCGGCGAGAAGACCGCGCAAGAGGCGCTGGATGCGGCGGTTGAGCGCGGCAACGACCTGCTGCGCAAGTTCGAGCGCACCGCCAAGTAACCCATCCCTGACGACCCGGCCCTGCCGCCCCTCCCCCGGGCGGCAGGGCCAATTTCCTGAGTGGGGTCCTTCATGCTCAAACGGGTGCATTTCCCAACTTCGGCGCTGCCCTACCTGCTGGTCGCGCCGCAAATCGCCATCACCCTGGTGTTCTTCCTCTGGCCCGCCAGCCAGGCGATGTATCAGTCGTTCCTGATCGAGGACGCCTTTGGCCTTGGCACCGAATTCGTCTGGTTCGAGAATTTTGAGGTTCTCGCCAACGATCCGCACTACCTGGCCAGTTTCCAGCGCACCGCGGTGTTCTCGCTGCTGGTGGCGGCGCTGTCGATGGGCTTTGCGCTGATCCTCGCGGGCTTTGCGCAGCGGGTGGTGCGCGGCGCCATGTTCTACCGCACCATGCTGATCTGGCCCTATGCGGTGGCACCGGTGCTGGCCGGTGCGCTGTGGGTGTTCATGTTCAACCCCACCCTGGGCATCTTCCCCTATTTCCTGGAATTCGCGGGCATCACCTGGAACCACTACCTCAATGGCACCCAGGCGATGGCGCTGGTGATCCTGGCCGCGGCGTGGAAGCAGGTGGCCTATAACTTCCTGTTCTACCTTGCCGCCATGCAGTCGATCCCCAACTCCGTGATCGAGGCCGCCGCCATCGACGGCGCAGGCCCGGCGCGCCGGTTCTGGACCATCATCTTCCCGCTGATCTCGCCCACCACGTTTTTCCTGCTGGTGATCAACATGGTCTACGCCTTTTTCGAGACTTTCGGCATCATCCACGCCGTGACCCAGGGCGGCCCCGGCACCTCCACCACCATTCTGGTCTACAAGGTGTTCAACGACGGCTTTGTCGGCCTCGACCTCGGCGGCTCTGCCGCGCAGTCGGTGGTGCTGATGGTGCTGGTCATTGCCATGACCGTGGTCCAGTTCCGCTTTGTTGAAAGAAAGGTGGCATACTGATGGTCGAAAACCGCCCCCTCACCGCCTTCCTCACCCATCTGGTGCTGGTCCTTGGCGTTCTGGCCATCGCGCTGCCGGTGTGGATCACCTTTGTCGCCGCCACCCATGACCAGTTCCGCATGAACCAGGCGCCCCTGCCGCTGTGGCCCGGCGATCACTTCCTGGAAAACATGAAGCAGACCCTGTTCGGCTCCGGCCTCAGCGGGACCGAAACCGCGCCGGTCTGGCTGATGCTGCTGAACTCATTGGCGATGGCGCTGATGATCTCCACCGGCAAGATCGCCATTTCGCTGCTGTCGGCCTTTGCCATCGTCTATTTCAAGTTCCCGTTCCGCATGACCTTCTTCTGGATGATCTTCATCACCCTGATGCTGCCGGTCGAGGTGCGGATCCTGCCCACGTTCGAGGTGGTCGCCAACCTGGGAATGCTGAACAGCTACTGGGGATTGTCGATCCCGCTGATCGCCTCGGCCACCGCGACCTTCATGTTCCGCCAGGTGTTCCTGACGGTGCCGGATGAGCTGCTGGAAAGCGCCCGCATCGACGGTGCCGGGCCGCTCAGGTTCTTCTTCGACATCCTGCTGCCGCTGTCGCGCACCAATATCGCGGCGCTGTTCGTGATCCTGTTCATCTTCGGCTGGAACCAGTACCTCTGGCCGCTTTTGATCACCACCGACACCTCGATGACCACCATCGTGATGTCGATCAAGCAGATGCTGGAGGCGGCGGAGCAGAGCCCGCAGTGGAACATCATCATGACCACGGCCCTCTTGGCGATGATCCCGCCGGTGTTCGTGGTCATCGCAATGCAAAAGCTCTTTGTGCAGGGCTTGACGGAAACCGATAAGTAAGGCGCCCCGAAATGGCTGATATTCAACTCAAAGACCTGGTGAAATCCTACGGGCCGACCGAGGTGCTGCACCATGTCGAAGGCGACATCAACGATGGCGAGTTCATCGTCATCGTCGGCCCCTCCGGCTGCGGCAAGTCCACGCTTTTGCGGATGGTGGCGGGGCTGGAAAGCGTCACCTCCGGCGAGATCGCCATTGGCGGGCGCCGGGTGAATGAGCTGGAACCCTCGGCGCGCGATATCGCCATGGTGTTCCAGAACTACGCGCTCTATCCGCATATGTCGGTGCGCCAGAACATGGCCTATGGCCTGAAGATCCGCAAACTGCCGAAGGACGAGATCAACCGCCGCGTCGAGGAGGCGGCGGAAATCCTGGAGATCAGGCAGTACCTTGACCGCAAGCCGCGCCAGCTGTCGGGCGGCCAGCGCCAGCGGGTCGCGATGGGCCGCGCCATCGTGCGCGACCCGCAGGTGTTCCTGTTCGACGAGCCGCTGTCCAACCTCGACGCCAAGCTGCGGGTGCAGATGCGGCTGGAAATCCGCAAGCTGCAGCAGCGGCTGGGGGTGACCTCGATCTACGTGACCCACGATCAGGTTGAGGCGATGACGCTGGGCGACCGGCTGATGGTGCTGAACGGCGGCTATGTGGAGCAGTTCGGCACCCCGATCGAACTCTATGACCGCCCGGCCTCGGTGTTTGTGGCGGGGTTCATCGGCAGCCCGGCGATGAACTTCTTCCCGGCGGAAATCAGCGCCGGCCAGGCCGCCCTGCCCGGCGGCGGCGTGCTGCAGGTGGCCTCTGCCCATAACGGCACCGCCACCCTGGGCCTGCGTCCCGAACACCTGCTGGAGGACCCCGCAGGCCCCATCGCCATCGAGGTGGAGCTGCTGGAACAGCTGGGCGCCAACACCCTGATCCACGGCCGCCTGCCGGGCACGGAGCATACCATCACCGCCAGCGTGCCGGGCCATGCCAATGACGGCACCGGCAGCATCCGCCGCTTTGCGGTGGCGCCGGAGCTGACCCATCTGTTCGATGCCGCCACCGGCAAACGGCTGGAGGCCTGATGCAGTACCCCCAGATCCCCGCCTTTGCCGCCCAGCCCGGCCTGATCCGCCTGATCGGCCACCGCGGCGCCCGCGGCGTGCTGCCGGAAAACACGATGGAAGGTTTCGCGTTTGCCCTGACCGCCGGGGTGGAACTGCTGGAGCTGGACGTGACCGCCACCCGCGACGGCGTGGCGGTGATCACCCACAACCACCGCCTGACCCGGTCGATGATCCGCGGCGCCGATGGCTGCTGGCTGCAGGGGGAAGAACCGAAAGTGTCGGCGCTGACCTATGCCGAACTGCAGGCCTATGACGCGGGCGGGCTGGACGGCCGCAGCGCCTATGGCCAGCGGTTTCCGGACCAGGCGTTTCTGACCGGCGTGCGCATTCCCCGCCTTGCGGACCTGCTGGCGCTGCTGCAGCTGGCTGAGCATCAGAACGTGCATCTGCTGCTGGAGATCAAATCGGATCCGGAGCTGCTGGGCGACACCGCCGCGCGCCAGGCCCTGGTTGAGGCAGTGGTGTCAGAGGTCCGCCAGGCCCGGATGCAGCCGCGCACGGTGCTGCACAGTTTCGACTGGGATCTGCTGGCGGACTGCCAGCGGATCGCCCCGGAAATGCCCGCCTCCTTCCTGACCCAGCTGCCGGACAACGCCGACGACGTGGGCGAGGATTCCTCCAAGGCGGTGAACCCGGTGGCGGGCTGCAGCGCCCTGGACCTGCCGGACCGCGTTGCCGCGGCCGGGGGCCAGTTCTGGTGCCCCTATTTCCTGGACATCACGGCAGACTCCCTGGCCCGCGCCCGCGCACTGGGGCTGGTGACGGTGGTCTGGACGGTGAATGAGCCGGAAGACATCGAGCGGATGATTGATCTTGGCGTCGATGCGATCTGCACGGATTACCCGGGGCGGGTGCAGCGGCTGCTGCTGATGCACGGGCTGCATTGGCGCGCAGACTGAACAAAGCCGTTTCCCTTGCAGGGAAACGGCCATGGAAATTGGATTTTTCATGGCTGAAATCCGCGCCGGATTTCAGCCTTCTCTCAATCAGCCCAGGATACCGGGCAGGTTCAGCCCATGCTCGCGCGCGCAGTCCTTGGCAATGTCATAGCCTGCATCCGCATGGCGCATGACGCCGGTCGCCGGGTCATTCCACAGCACGCGGCCGATGCGGCGCTCCGCGTCCTCGCTGCCGTCGCAGCAGATCACCACGCCGGAATGCTGCGAGAAGCCCATGCCAACCCCGCCGCCGTGGTGCAGCGACACCCAGGTCGCGCCGGAGGCGGTGTTCAGGAGCGCATTCAAGAGCGGCCAGTCGGACACCGCATCAGAGCCGTCCATCATCGCCTCAGTCTCACGGTTGGGGGACGCCACCGAGCCCGAATCCAGATGGTCGCGGCCAATGACAACCGGCGCCGACAGCTCGCCATTGCGGACCATCTCGTTGAACGCGAGGCCCGCCTTGTGGCGGTCACCAAGGCCGATCCAGCAGATCCGCGCGGGCAGGCCCTGGAACGCGATGCGTTCCTGCGCCATGTCCAGCCAGCGGTGCAGCCCTTCGTTCTCGGGGAACAGCTCCTTCATCTTGGCGTCGGTCTTACGGATATCCTCCGGATCGCCGGACAGCGCCGCCCAGCGGAACGGGCCGATGCCGCGGCAGAACAGCGGGCGGATGTAGGCGGGCACGAAACCGGGGAAGTCAAAGGCGTTCTCCAGCCCCTCCTCCAGCGCCATCTGGCGGATGTTGTTGCCGTAATCCACGGTGGGCACGCCCATCGCGTGGAAATCGCACATCGCCTTCACTTGCACTTTCATCGAGGCGCGGGCGGCCGTTTCCACCGCTTTCGGCTCAGATACCCGGCGCTCCTTCCACTCGCCCATGGTCCAGCCCAGCGGCAGGTAGCCATTGACCGGGTCGTGGGCTGAGGTCTGGTCGGTCACGATATCGGGGCGGATGCCGCCTGCCTTGGCGCGTTCCACCAGTTCGGGGAAGATCTCTGCCGCGTTGCCCAAGAGGCCCACGGATTTCGCCTCGCCGTTGGCGGTCCAGCGCTCGATCATCTCCAGCGCTTCGTCCAGGGTTTCGGCCTTCTCGTCCAGGTACTTGGTGCGCAGGCGGAAGTCGATCGAGTCCGGGTTGCACTCCACCGCCAGGCAGCAGGCGCCGGCAAAAACGGCTGCCAGCGGCTGCGCGCCGCCCATGCCGCCCAGGCCGCCGGTCAGGATCCACTTGCCCTTGAGGTCGCCGCCGTAATGCTGGCGGCCCGCTTCGGCAAAGGTCTCATAGGTGCCCTGCACGATGCCCTGGGTGCCGATATAGATCCAGGAGCCGGCCGTCATCTGGCCGTACATCATCAGGCCCTTCTTATCGAGCTCGTTGAAATGGTCCCAGTTGGCCCAATGCGGCACCAGGTTGGAGTTGGCGATCAGCACGCGGGGCGCGTCCTTGTGGGTCTGGAAGACGCCCACGGGTTTGCCCGACTGCACCATAAGGGTCTGGTCTTCCTCAAGGTTCTTCAGGGTCTCGACGATCAGGTCGAAATCCTTCCAGGTGCGCGCGGCGCGGCCGATGCCGCCGTAGACCACCAGTTCATGCGGGTTTTCGGCGACGTCGGGATGCAGGTTGTTCATCATCATCCTGAGCGGCGCCTCGGTCATCCAGGACTTGGCGTTGAGCTCCGGGCCGGTGGGCGGGAAGATGTCGCGGGTGTTCTTGCGGGGATCGCTCATGCGGGCCTCCAGGTCTGAAGATCGGTGAGAATTTTGGTGAGATGGGCGCGCAGTTGCTCCGCGCGCTCCGGCAGGTAGGTCCAGGGCGGGCTTTCCTGGCAGTAGGTGGCCTGCGCCAGCTCCATCTGGATGGAGTGCAGGCCGTCCGCAGGCCGCCCGTAGTGGCGGGTGGTCCAGCCGCCCTTGAAGCGCCCGTTGAGGGTGGAGGTATAGCCCTCCGCCGCCTCGCAATGGGCCACGGTCAGCGCCTCGATGGACGCATCGCAGGTTTCGCCCATGTTGGTGCCCACATTGAAATCCGGCAGGCGGCCCTCGAACAGGAAGGGGATGTCGCCGCGGATCGAGTGGCAGTCATAGAGGATGGCAAAGCCGTGAATGGCCTTCACCCGCTCCAGCTCTGCCGCCAGCGCCGCGTGATAGGGCGCGTGATAGGCGTCGCGGCGGCGGGTGATTTCGGCCTCGTCCGGCTCTTGCCCGTCGCGCCAGATCGGCAGCCCGTCAAAATCGGTCAAGGGCACCAATGTGGTGGTGTTTTGCCCTGGATAGAGACTGATACCGGCGGGATCGCGGTTCACGTCGATCACATAGCGGTGGATGGGGGTGCGGACGGTTGTGATCTCCTCCACCAGCCCTTCGTACAGGTCGTGAATGTGCCAATCCGTATCGGCCAGCGCCCGGCCGGTCTCGTTCAGACGCTCCCAGACCTCCGGCGGCACATCGGTGCCGGTGTGGGGCAGCCCCAGCACCAGCGGCGAGGTGCCTTGGGTGACGTCGATCATGCCGTCACCTCCACGCCCGCAGCCGCTGCAACCCGGCCTGCGCGGACCATGGCGCTGGCGGTTTCAATGTCGGGCGCCAGGTAACGGTCCTCGGCCAGCGAGGGGATCTCCTCGCGCAGCATTGCCAGCACGTCCTGCAGGCGCGTTGAGGTCTGCAGCGGAGCGCGCGCCTCCACCCCTTGCGCGGCACAGAGCATTTCGACGCCCAGGATCACCGACAGGTTCGCATTCATCTTCGACAGCCGCAGCGCGCCGTGGGCGGCCATGGACACGTGGTCCTCCTGGTTGGCTGACGTCGGGGTTGAGTCTGTGACGCAAGGATTCGCCAAATGCTTGTTCTCACTCATCAGTGCGGCGGTGGTCACCTCGGCGATCATGAAACCGGAGTTCAGCCCCGGATCGGGCGTCAGGAACGGCGGCAGGTCGTGGCTGAGCGTGGGATCGACCATCAGCGCCACCCGGCGCTGCGCGATGGCGCCGATTTCGGCCACCGCCAGCGCGATCTGATCCGCGGCAAAGCCCACGTATTCAGCATGGAAATTGCCGCCGGAGACGATGCGGCCTTCGTTCACCAGCACCAGCGGGTTGTCGGTGACGGCGTTGGCTTCGATCTCCAGCGTTTTGGCGGCCATCCGCAACACGTCCAGCGCCGCGCCCACCACCTGCGGCTGGCAGCGGATGCAATAGGGATCCTGCACGCGGGTGTCGCCTTCGCGGTGGCTCTCGCGGATCTCCGAACCGTCCATGATCGCGCGCATTTCGCGGGCCACGTCGATCTGCCCCGCATGGCCGCGCAGGGAGTGGATGTCCGCGACCAAGGGCGCGGTGGAGCCCATGATCGCGTCGGTGGTGAGCGACGCAATCGCCATCGACGCCTCTGCCATGCGCCAGGCGTCAAACAGCCCCGCCAGCGCGCAGGCGGTCGAAAACTGAGTGCCGTTGATCAGCCCCAGCCCCTCCTTGGGACCCAGCACAATAGGCTCCAGCCCGGCCTTTTTCAGCGCTTCCGCGCTGGACATGCGGGTGCCCTCATATGTGGCCTCCCCTGCCCCGATCATCGCCGCCGCCATATGCGCCAGCGGTGCCAGGTCGCCCGATGCGCCGACGGAGCCCTGCGACGGGATCACCGGCACCACGCCGCGTTCCAGCATCTGTTCTATCTGCTCGATCACCAGCCAGCGCACACCGGACGCGCCGCGGCCCATCGACAGCAGTTTCAGCGTCATCATCAGCCGGGTCTTGTCCTCCGGCAGTGCCTCCCCTACCCCGCAGCAATGGCTGAGGATCAGGTTGCGCTGCAGGGTGGCGGTGTCTTCCGGTGCGATCTTGGTTGAGGCCAGCTTGCCGAAACCGGTGTTGATGCCATAGACGGCGTCCTCTCCGGCAGCGGCATCTGCAACCATCTTCGCGGCGGCCTCCACCGGCTCGCGGGCGGAGGCGTCGAGTTTGGCAGGGGTCAGGTTGCGGTAGATATCTTCCAGCGTGGCCAGCGTTACCGTGCCGGGGATCATCTCGATCATTGGGTGCCCTCATAGATACGGGTGTAAAGCGGGTTGAAGCCGATGCGGTAGGCGAGCTCTGCGGGCGTTTCCACGTCCCAGACCGCCAGATCGGCGCGCATACCGGCAGCGATCTGTCCCCGGTCTGGCAGACCCAGCGCGCGGGCTGCGTTGCGGGTGACGCCTGCCAGCGCCTCCTCCGGGGTCATGCGGAACAGGGTGCAGCCCATATTCATGGTCAGCAGCAAGGAAGTCAGCGGCGAGGAGCCCGGGTTGCAGTCGGTCGCCAGAGCCATCGGCACGCCGTGGGCGCGGAAGTGCTCAATGGGCGGCGCCTGGGTTTCACGGATGGTGTAAAACGCGCCGGGCAGGATCACCGCAACGGAGCCGGAGGCGGCCATCGCCCTGGCGTCGTCCTCGGTGGCGTATTCCACGTGATCGACTGACAACGCGCCGTAGTCCGCGGCCAGCTTGGTGCCGCCCTGATGGCTCAGCTGTTCGGCGTGCAGTTTAACCGGCAGGCCCAGCTCCTGCGCCACTTTGAACACCCGTTCGATCTGCGCAGGCGCAAAGGCGATGTTTTCGCAGAAGCCATCCACTGCATCCACCAGCCCCTCCGCATGGGCGGCGCGCAGCGCCGGGATGCAGACCTCGCCGATGTAGTCATCGTCGCGGCCTTTGTACTCAGCAGGCGTCGCATGGGCGCCGAGGAAGGTGGTTTTCACCGTCACCGGGCGCAGCTCGCCCAGGCGGCGGGCGGCGCGCAGCATGTTGAGTTCGGTGTCCAGATCCAGCCCGTAGCCGGATTTCACCTCCACCACCGCAGCACCTTCGGCGATCAGCGCATCCAGCCGCGGCAGCGCGTCCTGCACCAGCTGCTCCAGCGAGGCCTCGCGGGTGGCGGAAACGGTGGAGACGATGCCGCCCCCTGCCCTGGCGACTTCCTCATATGACGCGCCATTGAGGCGCATCTCGAACTCCATCGCCCGGTTGCCGCCAAAGACGATATGGGTGTGGCAGTCGATCAGGCCCGGCGTGACCAGCCGACCGCCCAGGTCGCGCTGCTCCCACGGAAAATTGTCAGCTGACAATTTTTCCCGCGGACCGGCCCAGACGATCCTGCCGCCCGAGACCGCGACCGCGCCGTCCTCAATCAGGCCATAGGGCGTGTCCGAACTGGCCAACGTGGCCAGCCGCGCGCCTGTCAGAACAAACTCCCCTGTCATCGGATGCCCGACTCCCTTTATTGCCGTTGCGGCAATAAACTACGCAATTTGGCGGTTATGTCTAGTCATAAAAATGGGGGCCGGGCCCCCTGCCATGGTGTGTCAGCGCGGCGTTTGCTGCGGATATTGCGGGTGCAGATCGTCGATGATGATCGGATGCGCATGCGGGCGGGCGCCCTGCAAATGCGGGTGGTCCGGCGGCAGATCAGGGTGGCTGTGCGCAACGGGGGATGCGCTGTCCCTGGGCCACAGGCGCTGCGCGGCGATCAGCCCTGCCGCGGCCAGCAGCGCCAGCGCCAGCATCGCCGCGCCCCCGCCCCAGGCGGCCATCAGCCAGGCCGACAGCGGGTAGAACAGCAGCCAGCAGGCATGCGACAGGGTGAACTGCGCGGCAAAGACCGCGGGGCGGTCCGCCGCATGGGCCGAGCGCGCCAGCAGCCGCCCCGAAGGTGTCAGCACCGCGGAGTAGCCCGCGCCGATCACCGCCCATCCGATTGCCAGCCGTGCAAACGTGAGCGGCTGGGCCAAGGCCGCCAGTGCGAGGATGGCCATGGCAGCTATGCCCAGCCCTGCCCCGGCCAGCATCACGGTCCGGTCCGGCAGCCGCTCCAGCAGCCGCGGCAGCAGCATGGCCGACAGCATCGAGCCGCCGCCGAACGCCGCCAGCGCCAGCGCCACCGAGCTTTCGGGCAGCGCCATGCCTGCGCGCACCAGCACCACCGTGTTGACGATCACCATAGCGCCGATGGCGGACACCACCCAGTTCAGCGCCAAGAGCCCGCGCAGCCGCGGGGTCCTCAAGTAATTGCGGATGCCGCGGGTGGTGCGCTCCCAAACCGGGCGCGGCGCCTTGGGCGCGGGTGACGGCAGCGCGATTGTCAGCAGCAGCAGGGCCGACCCGGCGAACCCCGCCGCGGTGCCCCAGAACAGGGTGCCGGAACTGACCACCAGCAGCAGCGCCGCGGCCAGCATCGGGCTCGCCAGGCTCTCCAGCTCAAACGCCAGCCGCGACAGCGACAGCGCCCGGGTGTAGTCCTTCTCCTCCGTCAGCACATCGGGGATCGAGGCCTGGAAGGCGGGCGTGAACCCGGCAGAGGCGGATTGCAGCACGAAGATCAGCACATAGACCTGCCAGACCTCGGAAACGAACGGCAGACAAACCGCCACCGCCATCCGCACCAGGTCCAGGCCGATCAGCATTTTGCGCCGGTCCGTCTGCTCTGCCCAGGCGGCGGCGATGGGCGCCACGGTGACATAGGCCACCATCTTGATCGTCAGCGCAGTGCCCAGCACCAGCCCGGCGCGTTCGCCTGCCAGGTCAAAGGCCAAGAGCCCCAGCGCCACGGTTGCCAGCCCGGTGCCGGTCAGCGCGACGATCTGGGCCAGGAACAAATGCCGGTAGGTCCGGTTCTGCAGGATGGAAAGCATGGGCGGCGGGATCCTTGGCTGGGAGCGGTCCCGTCACTGTGGCCGCGGGCTGGCCCGGAAAGCAATGGCCCGGATCATCCGGACGCGGCGGCAGAGGAAAATTGTCAGCTGACAATTATAGCGGCGCGCGTTCTCCTGCACGACACAAGGGCGGGGCGGCCTCTAAAAACGCGCGGACCATGACCGTTCGGTAAGCTGCGCACATCGGCCGGGAGAAAAATTGTCAGCTGACAATTTCGCTGCAGGGGCCAGCAAAAACGCAGTTCAGCCAAGGCGCGGGGCAGGGTGTTTGCCGGGACCGGCAGGCTGCACCCCCCGCAGGACTGAAAATTGTCAGCTGACAATTTCCGCCCGCTGTCCCTTTTGCAGCAGCGCATTCAGCATCGGTGCGGTGGAGAATTGACCCGCCCGGGCCTTTTGCGCCAGCCGCCGCAAGTAGGCGCCAGGGCTGCGGATGGTTGCCAGCTTTTCCAGGATGCACATCACGGCGGTTGCCGCATCTTTGCGGCCCATCGCGGCACGGGCGTCGCTGAGAACGGGCAATTCGATCCCTATCATCGGTGACAGCATCTCGGCAATCCTGTCGGCATCCTGCCAGCTGCGCAGCCTGCCGGGGTAATAGCTTTGCACCTCGGGACAGGCGCGCACAACGGTGCTCAGGTCACTTGTTTTCTCAGCAGTCCCATCCTCTGCCTCAGTGCGCACCGGGTCAGAGCAGGAGGCTTCGGCCTGCGGCCCTTCAGAGTCAGAATCTTTTTTTATTGAATACTGTATGTGCCGCTCATTCTGGCCGGTGCTGCCGCTCATTTGGCGCGCAGGCAGTGCGGTTTGCCGGGGCGGGTCTTCCGGTGTCCGGCGGGCAATTTCTTCCTGCAGTGCCGCAGCCATCCGGGTCAGCTCTGCCTCGCAGGGTTTGCGGCGCAGCAGCTTGCGGGCGGCTTCCAACAGGTCAGCGGCAGTGTCCGCCAGGTCCATCAGCTGCTGCCGCAGCACGGCCACACGGTCGCGCAGAACCGCCAAATGCTCAGCCCGGGCCTTGGCCGCCAGCGCGGCGTCAAAGATCTGGCCTGCGTGGCGGGCGAGGGGGGACAGGTCAAAGCCGAAGGCCAGCGCCGTGTCATCGCCGCTGCGGCGGGCATAACGCTTGCGGTTGGGGCTGTTCTTCCGGCTGACAATTCCCAGCCGCGTGAGGGTTGCCAGATGGCGGCGCAGGGTGCTTTCAGGCATCCCATTGAGCCGCTCCATCAGCTTGCGGTTCGAGGGGAAGACAATGGCGCTGTCCGGCTCCGCGCTGAGTGCGCGTTCCGGCAGGAAGGTCAGCAGGGCCTTGAGCACCCCAAGGGTGCGGTGGCTCAGTTCGAATTCCGCAGCGGCATGGGTGAGCGCAGCCAGAAGGTCCCACTTGTCGTGAGTACCCGCCAGCCGGCCGCGCTGATCCATCCGCCCAAACGCGATTTGGGACGCATGTTCCATCTTTTTTTCACGAAAGACAAAAAATACCCGCCCCCATGCGGCGCATGGAGTTGACACTGACGAGTCTGAGAGGCTATTCCAAAGGTGCTAAATCTGAGAACGGCCTTCTGGGATGTAATGTCCTGGGGGGCTTTTCTTTTGCCTGCTGCTCGTGCCTCCTGTCCTTTTTGTTTCTGCTCTTGCTCAGTCTTCCGGCTGCTCAGGCTGGTCTTGCTGCCAGCGGCCGTGAAGTTCTGCCATGATCTCTTCCGCGTTGGTGTCGAACCAGGTGTCAAAGCCCGGCGCGTCCTTGGCTGAGATCGTCAGGGTAATACCCTTGGCGGTGGTCTTGATGCCCGCGACCTCAGCCCCGTTGCTGCCGGGGAGGGTGCGGGTTTTCGGCGGGGCAGGGGCCGGTTCCGGCTCTTGCGGGACGTTCTGGGCGTGTTTCAGAACGGCCTCGAACCGCCCGTCGGAGTCATAGGCCGTGAAATCGGGCCGGTTTGTCCGGGTGATCGCCCGGGCCCGTGCTGCGGGATCGTTGAACAGCTTGACCAGCATCATCCAGCGGTCGCGGCCGATACCGGGGGCAGAGCCGATCGCCCGCAGGAAGGGCAGATCAAAGGCGGTGCCGACCTTCAGCATCCGCGATACCATCGGCAGGTCGATCGACAGCGCGGCGGCAATTGTCTGCCGTCCATAGCCATCGGCCTGCAGCTGCGCCGCAAAGGCGGCCTTTTCGATAAAGCTGAGGTCCTGGCGCGAGGTGTTTTCCTGGCCTTGGGCCATCACCAGCGCGTGGTCGTCCAGCTGCCGCACCATCGCCTTGACGGCCATACCCAGTTCGCGCAGCGCCTTGAGGCGGCGGCGGCCATAGACAATTTCGAACCGGCCCGGCGTCTGCGGGTGCGGGCGCAGCAGCACCGGCACCTGCTGGCCATAGGTCTGCAGGCTGTCCTTCAGCTGGTTGAAGGCGGCCCCGTCCATACCCAGCCGGTCCTCATAGCCGGCATCGTCGATCAGCGCGGTGTCGATCTCCTGCACCGCGCTTTCCTGCAGCTTGCTGAGCGAGGATTGCAGTGCCCCGACCGCGCCGCGCGGCATCATCTTGGGTTTCGGCCCGCCAGCGGATGCTGCCGGGCTGCTGAGTGCTGTGCTGAGAATGCCTTTGCGTGCCATCAACGCCTCCATGCTTGTTGAAGGAGCGACTCTATTTCATCGTTAACTTGATTCAGTGAATCGACCGCACGGTCATAGGTTGACCTGTGAAACTGGGATCTTTCGACCTCGTAAACCGTCTGCTGGGTCAGGCCCGCATCGGAAATCGCGGTGGATTTCAGCATCGGGGCAACCATGACCTCCTCGCCGAACAGCTGCCGCATGAATGCAACCACCTGTTGCTGCGGGCCGTCGTTCGGCTCGTACCGGTTGATCAGGAAGCGCAGGAAATCGAACTCCAGAGCTGCCCCGGCATTCGAGACAACATCCAGCAGTTCCGCTGACATCTGCAGGAACTGCGACATCGAGGCGATGTCGAGCATGTTCGGCACCACGGTGATGATCACGCCGGTGGAGGCGCAGAGCGCCGACATTGTCAGATACCCCAGCTGCGGCGGGCAGTCGAAGATGATCACGTCGTAATCCTTCTCGACCTCCTCCAGTGCCGCGGCCATGCGCGCGAAAAACGCGGGCTGCACGTTGTTGATCAGCGCCTGCGGGGTCTCATGCTCGAATTCCTGTAGGATCAGCCCGCCGGGCGCCAGGTCCAGGCCGGTGAAATAGGTCTGCTGGATGATCTGGCGCAGGGGCAGGGGGTCATCATAGCGGATTGCGTCATAAATCGTCCCTGTTTCAAGGAAATCGACCTCCGGCCTATAGCCGAAAAGCGTCGTCAGCGACGCCTGCGGGTCGATATCCACCGCCAGCACCCGGTAGCCCTTGAGCGCCAGCCGCTGGGCGGTGTGGATGGACGATGTGGTCTTGCCCGATCCGCCCTTGAAGTTCAGGAAGGACAGCACCTGCACCTTGTCGCCCTCGCGGCGGCCGCGCAGGTAGGTGCCCGGCGTCTTGGCCGAGGCATCCAGGACCTTTCGCATTTCCAAGAGATCGGCCGCGGAATAGTGGCGCCTGCCGCCCGGTGTGGTGTGCACCTCGGGGAATTTGCCGTCAAAATGCAGCTTGCGCAGGAAACTGGGGGAAATGCCCAGCATTTCCGCCGCTTCCCCGGCGCTGAACAGCCGCAATTCCTTCCTTGCATCCGGCGCGAAACTCGCCAGCATGTGGCTTTCGAGGGCCGCACTGAGGTTCTCCGCGTTCTCGCGGATTCGCTGATTGATGTGGAGTGCTACTGCCAACTGCTGCCCTCTCGGTAGTAACGCTGTTTTGCGTCAGCGCTTTATTTATCGTTTCTATACGCAATGCGAACAGCGTTTTGCAATAGATTCCTTCATTTACAGGTTGCAGACGTGTTCTGCGGATTTCTGCCGGATTGCGGAACCCGCATCAAGTTTTCGCTTAAGGCAATGAAACTAAACATTAAAACCCTCCATCAAACGGGCAGGGGAGGGGAGGGCGCAAAATCCCTGTCTGCAAAATCCGTGGCGCGTGCGCAGCATCCAAGCGGGTGGGGGAGGGCGAGTCGCAGCCGCCCGGAAAGTCCTGCCGGATCAGCAGTATCAGGCTCTATTCAGGGTCTAATCCTGCGCCGGCGGGCGCTGTGCCCCCTGGAACGGGCACCGCTGCCGGGCAGCGGTCCCGCTTTCCGCGGCGGATCCTTTTAGCGGAGTGTCGGTTTTTGCAACCGCATTTCGGAATCCTGCAGGTGGACCCGCAGACATTCAGTGAAACTGGGCGTCAAAGGAGACCCCTGCGATGATTGAACACGCCACTGCCCCCCGCGTCCGCTCCGGCGGCCGCACCGCCCGCCGCGCCCTGCGCACCGCGCCGGATTTCAACATGCTGCCGGGCCTCACCCGCAATATCCCCTGGTGTGAGGTAATGGACGGCGCCCAGGTCGAAATGATCGACAACGCCTCGATGGGCATTCTGGAAAATGTGGGTGTTCAGTTCCGCGATCCCGTAGCGCTGGCGGACTGGAAGCGCGCCGGTGCCAAGGTCGAGGGTGAGCTGGTCTATCTGGACCGCGGCCTGGTCCGGGAGCTGATTGCCACCATCCCCAGCGATTTCACCTATCACGCGCGCGACCCGGAAAAGAACGTGCGCCTGGGCGGCAAGCATTCGATCTTTGTGCCGATGACCGGCGCGCCGTTCCTGTGCGGCCTGGACGATGTGCGGCGCAATCCGACGCTGGACGACCTGGCGATGTTCCACAAGCTGGCGCATATGATGCCGGCGCTGCACTCCTCCGCCCACCATATTGTCGAGCCTTATGATCACCCGATCAGCCAGCGGCATCTGCGGATCACCTATTCGTCGATGAAATACTCCGACAAGACGTTCATGGGCATGACCACCAGTCCCAAGAACGCCGAGGACGTGATGGAGATGTGCGCGATCCTGTTCGGCGCGGATTTCCTGGAGGACCACCCGGTCACCACCGGCAACTGCAACGGCAACTCGCCGCTGGTCTGGGATGAAACCATGCTGGGGGCGATGCGGGCGTTCTGCCGGCGAAACCAGCCGGTGCTGTGCTCGCCCTTTGTGCTGGGCGGCGCCAACACCCCGGCCTCGGTTCCGGCCACCGTGGCACAGCTGAACGCCGAAGCGCTGAGCGCGCTGGCCTATACCCAGGTGATCCGCAAGGGGGCGCCTGCGATCTATGGCCACTACCTGTCGACCGTCAGCATGAAATCCGGCGCGCCTATGGCGGGCACGCCGGAAATCAGCCTGATGAACTTCATGATCGGCCAGATGGCGCGGTATTACGGGGTGCCGTGGCGGACCTCCAACACTCTGGGCGGCGCCAAGACATTCGATGCGCAGGCGGGCTATGAATCGGCCACAACGCTGTCGGCGGTCATTCACGCGGGCGCCAATTACATCTGGCACTCGGCGGGCTGGAATGAGGCGGGCATGCACTGTTCGATTGCCAAATTCATCGTGGACGCGGAGCAATGCGCGATGGCCTGCCGGATGGCGGAAGGCCCGAAATGGCACGATTTTGATCAGGCGCTGGCGGCGGTGCCCGATGTCGGCCCCGGCGGCCACTACCTGGGGCATCCGCACACTCAGGAAAACTTCCAGGAGGCGTTTTTCATGCCGGAGCTGTTCGACAACAACTCCATCGAGCAATGGCAGGCCGAGGGCAGCGCCGAGATCACCGAACGCGCCCTGAAGCGCGCCAGAAAGCTGCTGGCGGAATACCAGGAGCCCAAGCTGGACGAGGCGAAGAACGAAGAACTGCTGGAGTATATCGCCCGGCGCGAGCGCGAAATCCCCGCCGCGGATGAGCTGAACCAGAGCTATTGACCGTTTCCACCGGCTGGCCCGCCCGTAAACCGGACGGGCAGGGGCGAAACCTGCCCGGTTCGGGCCGCCTGCGCCGGATCCCACGCCGCAGGCGCCCGCTTCAAGAACGGTAAATTTGCTTTCCCGCTGCTGGAAACCGGGCGGCCTGCAGAATTCCTGGTGTTTCCCTGATCCGGTGATCCGCATCCCGCGGGAAAGACCTGTTTTACAACCAAAAATGAGGGAATCTTACTTCTGCACCCGCCTTGCGAGTGCAGCATTCCATTTTTGTAAGGAGAAAAACATGGAACGTAAGAGCATCCTCACACACATGCGGGCCATTGAAGGCAGGTTCAACGCCGAGGGCCTGACGCTTTACGTGTGCACAGACCCTCAAGAGCTGCCAGCCCTGCTGGAGGATGTGGGCAAGAAGCGCGTCCATCCGATGTCCGAAGTCAGTGACGATGACCTTGAGTCAGGCCGGGCATTCTGGCTGTTCCTGAAGCGGGAGGACCGTTGCATTACCTGCATCTCAGCCAAGAGCGTGGACCTTGGCGGCAAGGACTTCGGCAACTACTTCCGGGGCCTTGCGGCCTCCCGGTACGGCGGCCGCGACGAGGTTGTAGCGAGCGTCTCGCAGCCGCTGGTCGATGAACTGCGGGGCAGGCTGATCTACTTTGGCGGCATCGAGGTTGCGCCGGACGAACGGGGCGGCATCCGCAGGCTTGGCGACTTTGCGCAATATGTGAAGCTGCTGGCCGCCACGCGGTGGGATTTTGATTGGATGTACACGATCATTGCCTACAAGCACCGCCGCCTTGCTGACGATTACGGCTTTAACGGCAAGTACCGGAATGCGATCTGCTGGTCGGATCCGGTGCCGGAGGGCCTGGCAAACGATCAGATGATCCTAGGCCTCAACGCAGTCCATTTCTCGCACATTGTCAGCAGTGTCGAGCCAGGTAATCTTTGAGAAAACCGCAGTGACCGGCGCCCCTTGGGGGCCGGTCACCCGCATCGTCACCTTGCGGTAGCCGCCCCGCACCCTCAGCCCCTTGATGATCACGTCCAGCACTTCGTCCGTCACAATGTAGGGAACCTCTTCGAGCATCCTGTGCGACTGCATCGCGCGCTGGATAATCCTCTCTTCGAAGGTTCCGACGATGCGGTAGAAATCACGGTTCCCGGCAAGCATAAGCCGCTCTGCCGCGGCGCTGCGTTTGCCGATCTGGATCGGGTGCATAATCCGGTCTGTGGGTTCGAGGGGCTCATAAAGGTCAACCTGGTCCTCGAACCACTCCCAGTTCTGCAGCTGCCCTCCCTCCTGGTGGAACCAGTCCAGGATGTGGTCCGTCGTGACATTGAATCCGGCCCTGGAGCACGCGGCAAGTTCGGTATTGGCGGTTTCGGCCGCCCGCCATCGGTTGAGTTTGGCTGCGGAGGCGTGGTTTCCGCCGGGCAGGTCGAAAAAGAACTGAATGGGGATGCACAAGCCGGCGGACAGCAGCGCCAAAGAGGACGCGGGGATTTCCCGGTTGTTCCTCATCTGGCTTCTGAGGGTGCCGTAATTGACCCCGGAAATCGTGCAGGCTGTTTTTAATCTTACGCCTGCGATCTTGCAGGCGGCATCAATACGGTCGGCTATCATATGCACCTCAAAAGTTTACATATGTGAATTATTAAACCAATAGTTGACACGTATCAGCCAAGGCATCAACAATCAATGCGTGTGTAGCGTTTATCAGCGGGTGAGTTTCCATTGGAGTGGACAGACGGAAAGATGCATCGCGCCGGAGGGAGCGGCAGGGGCTGTTCCCGGCGCGAGCTTGAGCTTCTCAGGAAGGCCAGCGAGGCTTCGGGGAGAAGCCTTGGCTTTTGGTCTGAACTAACCGACGGACTGGACCAAAAGTCGCTTGCGCTGCTGGTTTCAAGGGCCCACATGGTGTCGCCTGAGAACTCCCGGTCCTGCGATGCGCTGGAGCGGGACCAGCGCGAAGTGCTCACCATGCTGTCGCAAGTCGGCCATCGTGACCGCGGCGTGTTCATGAGGGCGCTGCGGGGGCTGATTGAACTCCGCAAGGGGCGGTTGAACTAGGGCCGGGACCCCAGAGCAGAGCGCGTGAACCGGGGGAGGGGGCTGCGCAAGCTCTATTCTGCGGCCGGTTTGCAGCGCCGGCGGGCCAGCAGCGCGGTGATTTCCGAACGGCAGGATCCGCAGCCGGTGCCCGCTTGCAGCGCCGCACCGACATCAGCGGCACTGAGGAGGCGGCCCGTTTCGATGGCGCGCAGAATCGTATTTGCCCCGACATTGAAACAGGCGCACACCAGCGGGCCCGCGTCCGGCAGGTCTTCGGGCGGCTGACCGGTCAGCACGCCGGATGTGCAGGTGCCGGGCAGTCCGGCCAGGTAGCTGCGGCGGACGGCAATTGGCTGCGGCGCAATGAACAGCGCCGCCGCCAGCCTGCCGCTTTGGTGGAGGGCCACCCGGGCAATGCCCTTGCGGCTGTCCGTCATCATCTGGATCGCGGCATCCGGCAGGGCGAACAGCTGGCGCGCTGCGGCCTCCGGATCGCGGAGCGGCGCCGCGCCTGCCAACTCCGCGCGGTAGCCGGTCTGTGTCCGCGCCAAGGCCCAGTAGTCCGTTCCGGGGGTCGTTCCGGGGGCCATGGGCCGGCAGGACACGGCAAAGCCGTACCAGGACGCTTGAAAGCGTTCGGCTGCCGCCACAGAGGCCTTGCTTTCGGGTTGTCCGGAGACCGGGTCGGTCACCGCGGCAACAAGAGACGCGATACGCGCCGAAGGTGCTGTTTCCCCGGTCCAGTGAATCGGCACGAACAGGTCGCCGGGCTGGACATCCGCCGTGATCCGCGCCCGCAGGATCGCCTGCCCGTGCGGGCTGCGCAGACGCAGCAGGTCCGCGGGCTTTACCCCCAGGTCCGCGGCGTCGTCCGGGTGAATGTCGGCGAAGGGTTCGCCAAGATGCCCTGACAGGCGCGGAGACTGGGCCGTCCGGGTCATCGTATGCCATTGATCGCGGATGCGGCCGGTGTTCAGGCGGAACGGAAACTCTCTGTCAGTGGCAGCCGCCGGCGGCTGGCAGCGGACGGGCAGCATCCGTGCCTTGCCGTCCGGGTGATAAAACCGGCCGTCCGCAAAGAAGCGCCCGCCCCGGCGGCGGCTGACCGGCCAGCGCACCGGCGCCAGCCCATCATAGCCTGCATCGGACAGGCCGCTGAGACCGGAGATATCGAAGTCCAGCCCGAAACGGCCCGCAAGGCCCGACAGTGCTGCATGTTCGCGGAAGATCTGCGCCGGCGACTGGTAGTCAAAAGCTGCAGCCCAGCCCATGCGCCTGCCAACGTCTGCCAGAATGTCCCAGTCCGGGCGGGCTTGGCCGGGCGGCGGCAGAACCGCGCGCTGGCGGCTGATGGTGCGGTCCGAGTTGGTGACGGTGCCGTCCTTTTCCGCCCAGGCGGCGGCGGGCAGCAGTACATCTGCCAGCCGCGCGGTATCGGTCGCGGCGGTGATGTCGCTGACCACGGTAAAGTCGCAGGCCTTGATGGCAGCGGAGACGGCATCGGCCTCCGGCATCGTCACGGCCGGGTTGGTGTGGATGATCCACAGCGCCTTGAGCCGCCCGTCGCCCGCGGCGCGGAACAGGTCGACGGCTTTCAAGCCCGCGCGTTCCGGCATCGCAGGCGCGCCCCAGAAGTCCTGCACCGCAGCCCTGTGCCGGGCGTTTTCCAGATCCATGTGGCAGGCCAGCATATTGGCCAGCCCGCCAACCTCGCGCCCGCCCATGGCATTGGGCTGGCCGGTGACTGAGAATGGCCCGCAGCCACGCTTGCCGATCCGCCCCGTTGCCAGGTGGCAATTCAGGATCGCATTCACCTTGTCGGTTCCCGAGCTGGACTGGTTCACCCCCTGGCTGAAGATGGTCACGACCTTTCCGGTCCGCCTCCACAGATCGCAGAACTCCGCGATCTCGGTCGCCTCCAGCCCGGTCACCGCAGCATCCGCGGCAAAGGCGGCCTCCAGCGCTGCGCCCAGCCCCTCCACATGGCGCAGATAGTCCGCATCCAGCGCGCCGCCCTCATAAAGCGCGGCCAGCAGGCGGTTGAACAGTGCCACATCGCTGCCCGCCCCTAGCTTCAGGTGCATGTCCGCCTGATCGCAGCTGGCGGTGCGGCGCGGGTCGATCACCACCAGTTTGGTGCCGCGCGCCGCCCGTGCGGCCAGAATGCGCTGGTGCAGCACCGGGTGGCACCAGGCGAGGTTTGACCCCACCAGCACGATCAGATCGGCCTCGTCGAGATCCTCATAGGTGCCGGGCACCGTGTCGGTGCCAAAGGCGCGTTTGTGCCCCGCGACGGTCGAAGCCATGCACAGGCGCGAGTTGGTGTCGATATTGGCGGAGCCGAGAAAACCCTTCATCAGCTTGTTGGCGACGTAATAGTCTTCGGTCAGCATCTGGCCCGACAGGTAAAAGCCGACGCTGTCCGGGCCGTGCTGCTCCACGGCTTTCTGGAACTTGGCGGCGACCAGGTCCAGCGCGCTGTCCCAGCCGGTGTCCCGGCCGTTCACCCGCGGCGCCAGCAGGCGGCCCTCCTGTCCCAGCGTCTCCCCCAGTGCCAGCCCCTTGGAGCACAGCCGCCCGCGGTTGGCCGGGTGGTCCGGGTCGCCGCGCACCTCCAGCCCGCCCTGGCCGTCCGGACGCAGCAGCAGGCCGCAGCCGGTGCCGCAATAGGGGCAGGCAGAGCGCACCTCTGCCGGAGTGCCGCCCGCCGTCACGCCGCGCTCCGCTTGCCGATGGCGGTGCCGTCGATCAGCAGGCGGCCCGCCTCGACGCGCAGCGGATAGGTCTCGATCCGGCCTTCATCCGCCCCCAGCGCCTGGCCTGTGTTCAGGTCGAAGACCCAGTTGTGCAGCGGGCAGGTGACGCTGTGCCCGTGCACGATGCCTTCCGAAAGCGGCCCGCCCTTGTGCGGGCAGCGGTCGGAGGCGGCAAAGACCTGTTGCGGGCCGGTGCGGAACAGGCCGACGCAGCCCCCAGGCGTCTTCACCACCCGCGCGCCATGCAGCGGGATGTCGTCGATATGGCCAATGTCGATCCAGCTCATTCGGCGGCCTCCAGTGTGAGATTGGCAAGCGGCGCGTATTGCGCCCGCGTGGTGCGGTCCTGCGCGTGTTCGGCCCAGGGGTCCTTGCGGTAGACGGATTGCGACAGCTCGAACCGGGCCGCCAGCGCCTTGCGGTTTTCCAGGTCGTCGACGATCTGCGTCTTGACCCAGTCCAGCCCCACCTTGGCGAGCCACTTGTAGATCCGGTCCAGGTACTTGGCGTTTTCGCGGTAGATCTGGGTCATGGCGGAGATCACCTCGATCGCCTCCTCTTCAGTCGCTACTTTGCACAGCAGCTCGGTGCCCTTGATCTCCATGCCCGCGGCGCCGCCCACGTGGATTTCATAACCGCTGTCGACGCAAATCACGCCGATGTCCTTGCAGGTCGCCTCAGCGCAGTTGCGCGGGCAGCCGGAGACCGCGAGCTTCAGCTTGTGCGGCGTCCAGGACCCCCACAGGTGCTTTTCCAGCTTGATGCCCAGCCCCGTCGAGTCCTGGGTGCCAAAGCGGCAATGGTCGGTGCCGACACAGGTTTTCACCGTGCGCAGCCCCTTGGAATAGGCATGGCCCGACACCAGCCCGGCGCGGTTCAGGTCGGACCAGATGCCGGGCAGGTCCTCGCCCCTGACGCCCAGCAGGTCGATGCGCTGGCCGCCGGTGACCTTGACCGTCGGCACGTCGTATTTGTCGGCGGCATCGGCGATGGCGCGCAGCTCGTCCGGGGTGGTGATACCGCCCCACATCCGCGGCACCACGGAGAAAGTGCCGTCCTTCTGGATGTTGGCGTGCTTGCGCTCGTTCACAAAACGGCTTTGCGGATCGTCCTGATATTCCAGCGGCCAGTCGGCCAGCAGGTAGTAGTTCACCGCCGGGCGGCAGATATGGCAGCCGTTGGCGGTGGTCCAGCCAAGCTCCTGCCAGACCGCGGCCTGGCTTTTCAGTTCCTGAGATTTGATCAGGCGGCGCACGTCCTCATGGGTGTGATGAGTGCAGCCGCAGATGGGCTGGGCCTGCGGGGCGGCGTAGCCGTCGCCCAGCGTCACCGCCAGCAGCTGCTCCACCAGCCCGGTGCAGGTGCCGCAGGAGGCGCTGGCCTTGGTGGTGGCGCGGATCGCGCCGAGGTCGGTGGCGCCGCGTTCGATGGCGCTGGTGATCTGTCCCTTGCAAACGCCGTTGCAGCCGCAAATCTCCGCCTCAGGCGGCAAGGCTGCAACGGCTGACAGAGGGTCCGCGGAGGCACCCCCCTGGAAGGCCGGGCCGAAGATCAGCGTCTCGCGCATCTCCTCGATATCGGTGCCGTCCTTGATCAGGCCGAAGAACCAGCTGCCGTCGGCAGTGTCGCCGTACATGACGGCGCCAACCAGCCGGTCTTCTTCGATCACCAGCCGCTTGTAGATGCCGCGGGCGGGATCGCGGAAGACGATATCGTCGCGGGTCTCGCCCTCCGCGAAGTCCCCGGCGCTGAACAGGTCGCAGCCAGTGACCTTGAGCTTGGTGGCCAGCTCCTTGACAACAAAGGCATTCGGTTGGTCCAGCAGGCTGTCCGCCAGCACCTTGGCCTGATCGTAGAGCGGCGCCACCAGACCAAACAGATGGCCGTCGAACTCCACGCATTCGCCGACCGCGTAGATGTCCGGGTGGGAGGTCTGCATCTGCGCGTTCACCTCGATCCCGCGCGCCACGTCCAGATGCGCGTCGGTGGCGAGGCGGGTTTCCGGGCGGATGCCCACCGCCATCACCACCAGATCGGCCCCCAGCGTCTCGCCGCTGTCCAGCAGTACGGCCCGGGCACGGTCCTCGCCCAGGATCGCCTTGGTCGAGGCCTGGGTTTTCACGGTGATACCGCGCGCCTCCAGATCCTTGCGCAGGAGATACCCCGCGGCCTCGTCCAGCTGGCGTTCCATCAGGTGGCCCATCAGATGCAGCACGGTCACTTCCATGCCGCGTTCCTTGAGACCCGCGGCTGCCTCCAGCCCCAAGAGCCCGCCGCCGATCACCACTGCCTTTCCGCCCTTGGCGGCGGCCTCGATCATCGCATTGGTGTCGTCCAGGTCGCGGTAGGAGATCACCCCGGGCAGGTCGTGGCCCGGCACCGGGATTATGAAAGGGGCGGAGCCGGTGGCGATTACCAGCTTATCGTAAGGAACATGACCGTTTTCGCCCTCGACCACCTTCATCTCAGGGTCGATCTTCACCACATGCTCGCCGAACCGGCAGGTGATGCCGCGCTCCGCGTACCACGCGTCCGAATGGGTGACGATCTCCTCATAGGTCTTCTCGCCTGACAGCACCGGGCTCAGCATGATGCGGTTGTAATTGCCGCGCGGCTCGGCGTTGAACAGGGTGATGTCATAGGCGCCGGGGTCCGCGTCGAGCAGATGCTCGATCACCCGGCCAGAGGCCATGCCGGCCCCGATAATGACGAGTTTCTGGGTCATGGTCTCACTCCGCTGCAATCTGGTTTGCGGCTGCTTTGGGCTTGGGTTTCGCGCCGTGCTCGTATTCCTCCAGGAAATCGAGCACCTCCTGCCGGTAGGTGTAGTACTCCGGGTGCTCCAGCAGCGCCTTGCGGGTGCGCGGGCGCGGCAGGTCGACGTCGGTGATCTTGCCGATGGTAGCCTGGGGCCCGTTGGTCATCATCACCACCCGGTCGGCCAGCAGGATCGCCTCGTCGACATCATGGGTGACGCAGATCGCGGTCACCTTGGTGCGGGACCAGACCTCCATCAGCACCTCCTGCAGCTCCCAGCGGGTGAGGCTGTCGAGCATGCCGAAGGGTTCGTCGAGCAACAGAAGCTTGGGCGAGAGGGCAAAGGCGCGGGCGATGCCGACCCGCTGCTGCATGCCGTTCGACATGGCGTTTGCGGGCTTGTCCATCGCATCCGCCAGGCCGACGCGCTCCAGGTAGTATTCCACCACGTCCTGCCGTTCCGCCTGCGACGCCTTGGGATAGACCTTGTCAACGCCGATGGCGCAGTTCTCCCGCGCGGTCAGCCAGGGGAACAGGTTTGGCGACTGGAACACCACCGCGCGCTCGGGATCGGCGCCCTCGACATGGCGGCGGTCCAGCTTGATCGCCCCCTTGGAGATCGGGTTGAGGCCCGCGGCCATGGTCAGCACGGTGGATTTGCCGCAGCCCGAGTGGCCGATCAGCGAGATGAATTCACCCTTGCTGATCTTGAGGTTGAAATCCTCGACCACAGTCAGCGGCCCCTTGGGGGTGGGATAGATCTTGTGCAGCTGCGAGAAGTCCAGGAAGCGGTCCTCCGTCAGCGACTTGGAGGCCTCGGCCACGGCGGCGGGCAGACCGTGGACCGGGGTCACATCCGGCAGGGTTCTGGTGCTTTCGATTTTGGCCTCGATCCCCGCCTCCATCAGGCAGGAGGTCACTTCCCGCCGCAGACGCTTGAAGGTTGCGTCATTGTTCATCGCAGACCGGTCGCGGGGGCGCGGGATCGCGACTTTGAACTCCTCGCCAAGGGTGCCATCGGGGTTGAGCGCGATGATGCGGTCGGCCAGCAGGATCGCCTCGTCCACATCATTGGTGATCAGCACGCAGGTCTTCTTGTCGGCCTCCCAGATCATCTCGATCTCATCCGCCAGATTGGCGCGGGTCAGCGCGTCCAGTGCCGACAGCGGTTCATCCAGCAGCAGGACCTCCGGGTCCATCGCCAGCGCGCGGGCCACATTCACCCGCTGCCGCATGCCGCCCGACAGCTCCGCCGGGCGGCGGCCGGCGGCGTGGCTGAGGCCGACCATCCCGACGTAATGGTCCGTCTTGGCCTGTTTTTCAGCACCGGAGAGGCCCGGAAAGACCGTGTCCACCGCAAGGCGCACGTTGCCGTTCACCGTGAGCCAGGGCATCAGCGAATAGCTCTGGAAGATCACCCCGCGTTCCGGGCCGGGGCCGGTGATCGTCTTTCCCCGGAAGGCGGCTGTGCCCTCGGTCGGTGTCTCAAGCCCGGCCATCAGGTTGATGAGGGTTGTCTTACCGGTGCCGGAGAAGCCCAGAAGCACCAGGAACTCCCCCTCCTGAACACTCAGGCTGATGTTTCTGAGCACGGAGGTTTTGGCCGTGCCTTCCCCGTAGCTTTTGGAGACATTTCTGAATTCAAGAATGCTCATGACGGCTCACCGGTTGTTCGTGAAGGTAAACAGCGACTGCAGCGCGTACATCACCCGGTCCAGCAGGAAGCCGATGATGCCGATGGTCAGCACTGCGACGATGATCCGGGCCAGCGACTGCGAGGAGCCGTTCTGGAATTCGTCCCAGACGAATTTGCCGAGCCCGGGATTCTGCGCCAGCATCTCTGCCGCGATCAGCACCATCCAGCCGACCCCCAGCGACAGCCGCAGGCCGGTGAAGATCAGCGGCAGCGCCGAGGGCAGGACCAGCTTGGTGATCTTTGTATAGGTGTTCATTTTCAGAACCTTGGAAACATTCACCAGGTCCTTGTCGATGGAGGCCACGCCAAGCGCGGTGTTGATCAGGGTCGGCCACAGCGAACAGAGCGTCACGGTGATGGCGGAAACCAGGAACGACTTGGAAAAGAGCCCGTCGTTGCCTGCGTAGAGGGCAGAGACGATCATCGTGACGATCGGCAGCCAGGCCAGCGGCGACACCGGTTTGAAGATCTGCACCAAGGGGTTGATGGCAGAGTTCGCGGCCGGCGACAGCCCTGCCAGGATGCCCAGCGGGATCGCCACGGCGGAGGCGA
Source organism: Leisingera caerulea DSM 24564 (assembly GCF_000473325.1). Lineage (NCBI taxonomy): Bacteria > Pseudomonadati > Pseudomonadota > Alphaproteobacteria > Rhodobacterales > Roseobacteraceae > Leisingera > Leisingera caerulea. The sequence goes on along the minus strand of NZ_AXBI01000019.1, from coordinate 87,462 downwards.
TCAGGAAGCCGAAGAACACGGTTTTGATCGACGTCCGGATCTGCTGGTAATAAGACGGCGCGCCGGTATAGGGGATGTCCTTGACCCGTTCCGGCTGTCCGCGGTCGATAAAGCGCTGGTTGCGGGCCTCCACCTTTTCGTAGTGGGCCTGTTCCCTGGCGGCCATTGCCTGCGCGTCGCGGTGCAGGTTCACCGCTTCGGTCCAGACCGCAGCAGGGCCGGGGATCGCGCCGAGCGAGGTCTGCACCCTGGGCGCCAGCGCAGCCCAGAGCAGGAGAAAAGCGGCAATTGCGATGACGGGGACAGCCAGCAAGTGCCAGATTTCCTTCATCTGCGCCTTGGGGTTGTCGCCTGCGGCGGCTTTCAGGACCGGGGTGATCCAGGCCAGGCCGAAGACCTGGAACCAGGCATCCAGCCTGTTGATCCGGGTAAACAGCCGCGCGCGGCGGGCCTCGGAGCTGAGGGTATCGGGGTCGGCGGTGGTCATGGTCTTGTCCTTTGCGGAATGCGGGGGGAGGGGAACGGCGCTTGCTCCTGCCGGAGCATCGCCCCGCCCGCCCTCCCGTCCGGGGTCAGCCCTGAACGGTGCCGCCGGTGATGGTCTGGCCGGATTTCAGGCCGATCGGCAGGCTGTCGATGTAAGCGTTGGGTGCTTTGGCATCGAAGGGGATGCCGTCGATGATGTCCGCGGCCGGGGTCGGGGCCTTGTAGCCGTCGCTGTCCCAGGGGAAATCTTCGGCGCTGGCAAGCCCCTCATCCACCAGCATTTTCGCAGCTTCCAGATAGATCTCCGGCTTGTAGACGGAGCGGGCAACCTCGTCATACCAGCTGTCGGGCTTTGCGCCGGCGATCTGGCCCCAGCGGCGCATCTGGGTCAGGTACCAGACCGCGTCGGAATAGAACGGATAGGTCGCGTTGTAGCGGAAGAACACGTTGAAATCCGGCACTGCGCGGGTGTCGCCCTTCTCATACTCGAAGGTGCCGGTCATCGAATTGGCGATCACATCGTAATCGGCGCCGACGTATTCTGGGCGGCTGAGGATATCCACCGCTTCAGGGCGGTTGGCGTTATCGTTTTCGTCCAGCCACATGGCCGCGCGGATCAGCGCCTTGACCACCGCCAGCGTGGTGTTCGGATTCTCATCGGCAAATTCCGCGGTGATGCCAAAGACCTTTTCGGGGTTGTTCTTCCACAGCTCATAGTCGGTGATCACCGGCACGCCGATGCCCTTGAACACCGCCTGCTGGTTCCACGGCTCGCCCACGCAGTAGCCTGCGATGGTGCCGGCCTCCAGTGTGGCGGGCATCTGCGGCGGCGGGGTCACCGACAGAAAGGCTTCGGCGGCGATCTGGCCGGTCACGTTTTCGGGGGAGTAGTAGCCGGGGTGGATGCCGCCGGCCGCCAGCCAGTAGCGCAGCTCGTAATTGTGGGTGGAGACCGGGAAGACCATGCCCATGTTGAACGGCTTGCCCCTGGCGTTGAAGTCTTCGATCACCGGTTGCAGATGGGAGGCGGAGATCGGGTGCGAGACCTTGCCGTCCGCGTCGGTGGGCAGGTTCGGCTTCATCATCTCCCAGACCTCGTTGGAGACGGTGATGCCGTTGCCGTTCAGATCCATCGAAAAGGGGGTGATGATATGCGCCTCGGTGCCATAGCCGATGGTGGCGGCCAGCGGCTGGCCCGCCAGCATGTGGGCGCCGTCGAGCGTGCCGCCGATCACCCCGTCCAGAAGCACCTTCCAGTTGGCCTGCGCTTCCAGCGTGACAAACAGCCCCTCATCATCGAAGAACCCCTGCTCATAGGCGACCGCCAGCGGCGCCATGTCGGTCAGCTTGATGAAGCCGAAGGTCAGAACGTCCTTTTCCAGGTCCAGCATGTCAGCCAGGGCCGGGGCGGTCAGGGCGGTGGAGCCTGCGAGGGCGAGGATCAGGGTCTTCATCGGGACGGTTTCCTTTGTTTGCTGCGTCCGGGGCACACGCCCGGACAGAAAAAAGCCGCTGACACGCACCGCCGGGAGGAGTGGCGGTGGGTCGAGCGGCTTTGCTCAGTGCAACCCGGTCTTCGGGATAATCTCTGCGTCAGGCTCCGTTGCCTGTCTGGTTCAGTGTGCGGGATGATCGGCGCGGCGCCAAAGGTTTCTTTGCGAGCGCAGCGAAAAATTCTGCAATGCAGCATGGGCGTTCAGCGGATTGCCTGCTTTTTCATCAGCCGGCGGCCAGGGGATCAAAAACCCGGCCATCGAAAAACCGGTTCGGCAGCAGATTTACCGGGTCTGATTCCCCCGCGGCCGGCGTTCCGGCTTCCAGCGCGCCTCCCAGCCTGGACGACGCGCCCGGCAGCTCCGCGCCGGTTCCGCTCAGGGCGGTGCGGTACAGATCGCTGCGGAAAACATGTTTTGCCTTTTGCAGCGCGGTCTGCTGATCAAGGCCGTTCCGTTTTGCCAGCCGCAGGGCGGTCCACTGGGCCTGGCTGCGCCAGGGATACCCGGCGGCGCCGTCATGAAAGCCGACAAACCCGGGCGCCTCGCGCTGCAGCCCCTGAGGTGTGACGGTGAACTTCCCGGACAGGCCGCGCTCGATGATCTCGGCGGGCAGGTCGAGATACCGGCGGGAGGACAGGATCTCAGCCGCCAGGCCGCGGCAGGAGGGGTCGGCCAGCCAGCGCCCCGCGCGCCACAGGGCCCGGACCAGCCGTCCGGACAGGGCGGGTTCCGTTTCGGCCCAGCCGCTGCGGACGGCCAGCACCTTTTCCGGCGCAAAGGACCAGATCGCCCGCCCGGGCAGCAGCAGTGAGCCGTCCCCCTGTTCGACGGCAATGGAGCCCCAGGGTTCGCCGACGCAGAAGGCGTCGATGTCGCCGCTGCGGATCGCGCGGGCCATCAAGGGCGGCGGCACCGTGCGGATAACGATGTCCTGCGCAGTGTCCAGCCCCAGCCCTTCGAGCCAATAGGTCAGCAGCTCGGCATGCATGGAAAAGGGAAACGGCACACCGATCCGCAGTGGCCGGTCTGAGGCGGCGATCAGGGCCTGTCCCGCTGACACGGCGTCGTCAAAGGAAAACCTGTGCCCCGCGGCCGTCAGCCTGTCGGCCAGCCTGCTGCCGGCACCAATCACCGTGCCATTCACCGACAGCACCGAAAGAACTGAAAACTGGGCGCTGGCCCCGCCCAGGCCCAGGGCTGCCGCCACCGGCACCGGCGACAGCATCTGGGCAGCATCCACCTGGCCATAGGCCAGCATATCGCGGAGCGATGACCAGGACGGCGCGCGGTGCAGATCCAGTGTCAGCCGCTCTTCGGCGGCAAAGCCCATTTCCTGTGCCGCAATCAGCGGCGCCGCATCCGTCAGCGGGACATAACCGGCAGGGATCCTGGTCAAGCTCATGCCAGCAGCCCCGCCGCCGTCACCAGCGCCTGCGCCACCTCCGCGACGCGCTTGTTCTGGTCCATCGCGGCCTTGCGCAGCAGCGCATAGGCCTCATCCTCTTCGATGCCCCGGGCCTTCATGATCATGCCCTTGGCGCGGTCGATGACTTTGCGCTCCTCCAGGGCGCGCTTGGCCTCTGCAAGCTCTGTGCGCATCCGCTGAAACAGCCGGAACCGCGCGATGGCAGCGTCCAGAACCGGTTTCAGCCGGGAGGGCTGCAGCCCGTCGACCACATAGGCCGAGACGCCGGCTTCCACGGCTGCCGCCGACAGCCCGTCGGCGCTGCGGTCGACAAACATCGCCACGGGGCGTTCCTTGGGGCCGGACGCCAGCGTGAGCTCTTCCAGCACATCGCGCGAGGGGTCCGCGATGTCGATGAGGACGACATCCGGATCGCGGGCCTCTATCCGGCGCGCAAGGCCGGAGGGCTCCGATATCACCTGAATGTCGAACTCCCCGGCTTCGCGCAGGCCGTCCGCAATCATGAACGCACGTTCGCGGTCGGCTTCGACGACAATGATGGACAGGGGATCGGGCATGACCACTGCATCGGCCCTGCAGGAGAATACTGTAAAGACCAGCAATGCCATGCAGCCTGCCTGGATGCCGGTAATGCTCAACTTTTGAGCAAACCGCCCGCACATCCGGCTGTTGGAGAAGTAACTGGCAGGCCCCGGCAGCCTCGCCGGCAGGCAACCGGAAGGCCGTGCGCTGACACGCAAAGCGCGGATTGCCAGCGGCCAATCTCCGCTTGCCAGTTGCTGAGCGCCCGGCGGGACATGGCAGGGGATCAATCCGGATCGAGCTCATTATTCGCACGGCAATTTCCACCGGCTGGCCCATACTGGCCGGAGCGCACGAATCTGCAAGGAGAAGCCCATGGCACAGGAGTATCCCATCTATGGCCGGATCGACGGTCCCGTCGTTATCATCGGCTTCGGGTCGATCGGCAAAGGCACGCTGCCGCTGATCGAACGCCATTTCGACTTCGACGCCTCCAAGCTCACGGTCATCGAACCCGATGCCGCCAAGGCGACTTTCCTGCGCCAGCACAAGATCAACCACCTGCAGGTCCCGCTGACGCCGGACAATTACAAGGAGGTGCTGGGCGGGCTGTTCAGCGAGGGCAAGGGCTTCTGCGTCAACCTGTCGGTGGACACCTCGTCGCTTGAGCTGATGACTTTCATGCGCGAACTGGGCGTGCTGTATATTGATACGGTGGTGGAGCCCTGGGCGGGGTATTATTTCGGCACAACCGACAACGCGGCCCGCACCAATTATGCGCTGCGGCAGGCGGTCAGGGATGAAAAGGCGCGCAATCCCGGCGGCACCACGGCTGTCAGCTGCTGCGGCGCCAATCCCGGCATGGTCAGCTGGTTCGTCAAGGAAGCGCTGCTGACGCTGGCCCGTGATACCGGGCGCGGCGTTGAGGCCCCTGCCAGCCGCGGGGACTGGGCGCGGCTGATGCAGTCGCTGGGCGTCAAGGGCGTTCACATCGCCGAACGGGATACCCAGGCCCGCCGGGTGCCGCGCGCCCGGGGCACTTTCGTCAACACCTGGTCGGTCGAGGGGTTCATCGCCGAAGGCTTTCAGCCCGCCGAACTGGGGTGGGGCACCCATGAATCCTGGTTTCCGGAGAACGGCCACCGGCAGGACAGCGGCTGCCAGGCCGCCATCTGGCTGGAGCGTCCGGGCGCGATCACACGCGTGCATACCTGGTGCCCGACGCCGGGGCCGCAGTTCGGCTTCCTGGTCACCCATAACGAGGCGATCTCGATCTCGGACTATTATACCGTGGGCGCGGGCGCCGATCCCGAATACCGCCCCACCTGCCACTATGCCTATCACCCCTGCGACGATGCGGTGCTGAGCCTGCATGAGCTGTTCGGCTCGGGCCAGCAGCAGGAACGGCACCACATCCTGACCGAGGATGAGATCATCGAGGGCATCGACGAACTGGGTGTGCTGCTTTACGGCCATGAAAAGAACGCGCTGTGGTTCGGCTCGCGCCTGTCGAACGAGGAGGCGCGTGACCTTGCGCCGTATCAGAACGCGACCGGGCTGCAGGTCACCTCGGCGGTGCTGGCCGGTATGGTCTGGGCGCTGGAAAACCCCGAAGCGGGGATTGTCGAGACGGATGAGATAGACCACGCCCGCTGCCTTGAGGTGCAGCGGCCGTATCTTGGCCCGGTTGAGGCGCATTACACCGATTGGACGCCGCTGCAGGACCGCTGGGTGCAGTTCCCCGAGGACATCGACGAAAGCGATCCCTGGCTGTTCCGCAACGTGCTGGCAAGCTAATCACGGCGGAGGCGTCCGGCCGGATGCCCCCGGCTATTCCTTGCCCGACCGCCATTCCTTCCACATCAGGTAGGTATTGGCGCCAAGCGAGGCAAAGGGTTCCGGCGGCAGCCTGGGCGGTTCCGGCTGGGCCAGGAAATGGCTGGCAATGTCCGACCCGCCCTGCAGCACCAGTTCGGCAATGCCCATCCCTTGCAGGGTGCCGCGGGCGATGCCGAGGCCGTTCTGGCAGCAGGCCGAATAGACACCTTGGTCCAGCGCGCCAAACGCCGCCGATCCGTTGCGGCTGAGGCACAGCATACCGGCCCAGCGGTGCTCCATCCGGACCCCTTCCAGCTGTGGGAAGCGTTCTTTGAACTTGCGGTCGTGCACCCAGCCGGCATTGCGAAGGCGCATACCGCTGGTCTCGATGGTGGGATGGAAGCTGGAGCAGGTCCGGATCAGGATCCGGTCGCCGTAAGAACCGGAGATCCGCCTGACGGAGGTTCCCATCGGGTCTGCGGGTGTGACCGACCAGCGCGGCGTGCCGCCCAGCCGTGTGATCTGTTCCGGCGTCAGCCGTTCGGTCATCGAGGCGTAAAGGCAGATGTGCATCAGGCGGCGCTGGTAGAAGCCGAAGCTTTCCAGGTGGCCGTTGTTGGCCAGGATCACGCGGCCGGTGCTGATGCGGCCCTTGGGGGTGCTGACCAGCCAGCCGTTTCCTTGTTTCCCGAAACCCGTGGCGGGGGAGTTTTCGAAGACGCTGATCTGTCCCGCCAGATGCGCCGACAGGGCGCGGATATAGGCGGCGGGCTGGATCATCACCGTGCCCGGCGCATAGAGGCCGGAGGTGTAATGCGCACTCCCGGTGCGTTCCTGCATTTCCTGCCGGCTGAGCAACCGGTGCGGTTCGCCCAGCCGGTCCAGATGGGCTGCGAAATCGCGGTTGTGCTTGTCGCCCGCACGGGTGGCGGCGGCGTTGATCTTGCCCGCTGGGTCGAACATCTCCTGCGGCAGCGCGCAATCCTGTGCCACTTCGGTGGCAAAGGCGATGGCCTTGCGGTTCATGGCAATCGCGGCCTTGTCGGCCTCCAGTCCCGTTCCGGCATAATTGTCAGATGACAATTCATGCGGCAGGTCGATCATGAAACCTGAGTTGCGCCCGGCGGAGCTTTCGGCAAAGCGCCCGGCCTCCAGCAGCGCGACCTTCAGGCCGGGGTCCAGCTGATGCAGGCGGCGGGCGGCGGAAAGCCCGGCAAATCCGCCGCCGATAATGGTGACATCGGCGGTCAGATCCTGTTCCAGCACCGGCAGGGGCGCTTGCGGCGGCAGGATCGCGTTCCATCCCGCCGCACCAGTCTGCCGGGGCAGGCGTTTGGCGTCGTAGCGGCTCAATCCACGGCCTCGTCTGCGTCGTCGGCCAGGTCGATCCAGATGGTTTTCAGCTGGGTGTACTGGTCGTGGGCATGCACGGAGTTGTCGCGGCCGCCGAAACCCGACTGCTTATAGCCGCCGAAGGGGGTGGAGATGTCGCCCTCGCCAAAGCTGTTCACGGTCACGGTGCCCGCCCGGATCGCCCGGGCGCCGCGGATGGCGTGTTTGACGTTGGCGGTGAAGATCGAAGCGCAGAGGCCGTAATCGGTGTCATTGGCGATACGGATCGCCTCGTCAAAGCCGGTGACCTCAATCACCGACAGGACGGGGCCGAAGATCTCCTCGCGCGCCAGCACCGCGTCATTGCCGGGTACCTCGACCACGGTGGCCTCGACAAAGGCGCCGTCATGGGCCTTGCCGCCCAGCACCACGTTGTCCGCCTGCTCCAGATAACTGCAGACCTTGTCGAAATGCGCCCGTGACACCAGCGCGCCCATACGGGTTTCCGGGTCCAGCGGGTCGCCCACGTTCCACTGCTTGGCGTGATGGGCGATGCGCTCCAGCAGCTCTGCCTTGACGTCCTTGTGCACGATCAGGCGGGAGGAGGCGGAGCAGTTCTCGCCCATGTTCCAGAAGGCGCCGTTCACCACATGCGCGGCAACGCGGTCCAGGTTTTCGGCATCATCCATGACGATGGCAGGATTTTTGCCACCCATCTCCAGCACCACTTCCTTGGCATTGCTTTCTGCGGAGTAGCTGAGGAATTTCTTGCCGGTCACGGTGGAGCCGGTGAAGGAGACCATGTCGACATCCATATGCCGCCCGATGGGTTCGCCGACCTCGGCGCCGCCGCCGGGGACGATGTTCAGCACACCGCGTGGCAGGCCCGCCTCCATCGCCAATTCGGCCACGCGCAGCGCGGTCAGGGTGGTCTCGGCGGCGGGTTTCACCACAACGGAGCAGCCTGCGGCCAGCGCCGGGCCGATCTTCCACGCCAGCATCAAAAGCGGGAAATTCCACGGCAGCACCAGGCCGACCACGCCGATGGGTTCACGCACCACCATGGCGATGTGATCGTCGGAGGCGGGGGAGACCTGATCATAGATCTTGTCGATCGCCTCGGCGTGCCATTTCAGGCAATGGATGGTCTCCGGCACGTCGACGGTTTCGCAGTCATAGATGGTCTTGCCGCTGTCGAGGCTCTCCATCACCGCCAGTTCGCGGGCATTGCGGGTCATCAGCTTGGCGAGCCGGATCAGCGCATCCTTGCGCGCGGACGGGTGCAGGCGGGACCAGCGGCCGTCGTCGAAGGCTTCGCGCGCCTTTTCGACCGCGACATCCACGTCCTCGGCACCGCAGGCGGCGATATCCGCCAGCTTCTCACCGGTGGCCGGGTTCACGGTCTCAAATGTCTTGCCAGAGGCCGCCGGGCAGAACTTGCCATCAATGAACGCACCGGTGGGCAGGTCCAGATTGGCGGCGATGGATTTGTATTCGTCCTGAGTAAGCAAAGTCATTCCTTAACCCTCCGCCTCGATATCTGCGATTTTCTGTTTCAGCACCCGCACGACCTGTTCCAGTGCGCGTTTGTCGTCCTTGTTCAGGCCTTTCAGCGGCGCACGCATGGCGCCGGCTGCGATGCCGTTCATGGTGACGCCGTGCTTGATGGTCTGGATGAACTTGCCGCCCTGTTCGAGGACTCGCATCAGGGGCATCATCGCTGACATGATGCGGCGGCCCTTGGCGAAGTTGCCTTCGATCACGCAGGCATTGTAGAGCGCGACGTGCTCGCGGGGCAGGAAGTTGGAGCCGCCGCAAACCCAGAAGGGCGCGCCCCAGGCAAAGAATTCCAGCGCCTGATCATCCATGCCGCAGCCCAGCTGGATGTGGGGATAATCGCGGGCCAGCAGATGCACGCGGTTGATATCGCCGGAGCTTTCCTTGATGCCGCAGAAGTTCCGGGAACGGCCGACCCGGTCGAGAAACTCCTCGCCCATCATGGTGCCGGTGCGGTGCGGGTAGTTATACAGCATCACCGGCAAATCCGCCGCCTTGTCGATGGCCAGCGCATTCAATGCGTTTTCGCGGTCGGTCGGCACCGAGTAGGGCGGGGAGGCCAAGAGGATCGCATCGGCGCCGATCTTCTTGGCGCCGGTCGCCAGCGCGATGGAATCGCTGGTCAGCATCGCGCCGGTGCCCACCACCAGCGGCAGGCGGCCCTTGAGCCGGTCATGGGTGAAGCGGGCGAGGGCGATGCGCTCTTCCACGGTCTGGGCATAGTTCTCGCCCGTCGAGCCGCCAGAGATCAGGCCATGCACGCCGGCGCCGATCAGGTATTCGATGACATCGGCCAGCGCGTCCCAATTGACGCTGCCGTCCTCGAAATGCGGCGTCACCACAGGGGTGTATATCCCCTCGAACCGGAATATTGGGGTCATCTCGTCCTCATGCAGGGGTTTTGCGCGCCACCGTCCCCAGCGGCACGTCAAGCCCGGCGGGCATGACGAACAGCTCGATCTGGTCGCGTGACAGGTTCCAATGGTCGATTGCCAGCTGCCCCGCCGCCGCCGCGTCGCCCGCTTCGATGGCGGCGATGATGGCGTCGTGCTGGGCGCTGGCCTCATCCAGGTTTTCCGCCATCCGGGCGTCCTGAGGGCGGTAGAAGGTCATGCCGATGCGGGCATGGTCGATCAGCAGCCGCTGAAAGGACGGCAGCAGATAGATGTTGTCCGCCATTTCGCCGGTGATCTCGTGAAAACGGTTGTTGGCCATGGCCCGGTCGGCGCTGGAGCCGGTGCGCAGGGCGGACTTGAAGGCTTCCTGCGCCTCTTTCAGCGCCGCGATCTGCGCGGGCGTGGCGTGTTTGGCTGCCAGTTGCATCACCGCGCCATAGATCATCGGCGCCGCCAGGAAGAAATCGCGCAGGGTCATGTGCGACATCTCGCTGACCCGCGCACCGCGGTTTTCCCGCAGATCCACATAGCCTTCGCCCGCCAGCTGGCGCAGCACCTCGCGCAGCGGGGTGCGCGACAGGCCCGACTCCTCAGAGAGTTTCGCCTCATCCAGATCGGCGCCGGGGCGCAGCTCCAGCGTCATGATCGCGGTCTTCAGGCCGCTGTAGAGCGCAGCCTTCCGGTTCTTTGAGGCGTCTTTCATGGGCTTCTCTCCTGCCGTTGCTGCGGAGCGGGATTCTTGGGTTCGCGGGTTCTATGACATAAAAATACATATTGTGTACACAGGAAAAATATGGTGTGTGCAATCAGCGGGCGCTTCGCGGCTTGCGGCAGGCGGGGCAGGGGGCCTAGCCTGTCCGGGCTGCAAGGGCAGTGCAGCCAGGCCCGCCCAGCGTTTCTTGTCAGGCGGTTGACCCATGACCAAAACCCAGCATTTTGCCTTTCTGCTGGTGGAGGAATTCTCCCACCTCGCCTTTTCCTGCGCGGTGGAGCCGCTGAGGATCGCCAATCTGGTCAGCGGTCGGGATCTTTATGACTGGTCGTTCGGATCGGAGAACGGCGAGACAGCGACCTGCTCCAACGGATCGGTGACGCTGGTGCATTATGGTTTCGATGCGATCCCGAAGTGCGACCGGCTGTTTGCGCTGTCGGGCATCCATATGCGCAAGCATGTGACCAAACCCTTGCTGGCGGCGCTGCGCCGGGAGAAGGCGCGCGGCGTTGCGGTCGGCGCGCTGTGCTCCGGTGCCTGGGTGCTGGCAGAGGCCGGGTTCCTGGACGGCATGCAGGCCGCGATCCACTGGGAATACCACGACAGCTTCATGGAGGCCTTCCCGGAAGTGAACCTGGTGCGCAGTGTGTTTGTGGCGGATGAAAAGCATGTGACCGCCTCTGGCGGCACCGCCACGGCGGATCTGATGCTGCACTTGATCGAGAGGATGCACGGCTATGACCTGGCGGTCGCGGTGGCCGACCAGATGGTCTATAACGCGGTGCGCAATGCCACCGCCGAGCAGCGCGTCTCGCTGCAATCGCGCAACGGAATGCGCAACGCCCATCTGGCCCGCGCGATCCAGATGATGCACGACCACATAAGCGATCCCATTTCCCCCGCCCGCATTGCAGAGGAGATCGGCATTTCCACCCGACAGCTGGAGCGGCTGTTCGGCAAGTATCTCAACACCTCACCCAAGAAATACTCGATGGAGATGCGGCTGGAGCGTGCCCGCAACCTGCTGATCCAGACTGAGGCCTCGGTCACCGAGGTGGCACTGTCCTGCGGTTTTGACAGCCCGGGGCATTTCTCGCGGGTTTACAAGGCGGCCTTCAACGTGACGCCGATGCTGCAGCGCGGGCGGATCGGGTGAGACAGCCGGAAACCGGCACCCGCCTGAAATTTCCGGTCTGGCCTTCAAAGATGTTTTCCTCATATTGAAATGAAGCCCTTTCATCCCAGCCCCCAGGCCAGGAGCCGCAGATGTCCCGCCGCCACTACAACCTGCCGCCGCTCACCACCTTGGCTGCGTTTGAGGCCGCGGCGCGGCATCTGAGCTTTAAGAACGCGGCGCAGGAGCTGTCGGTGACCCCCGGCGCGGTCAGCCATCAGGTCAAGGCGCTGGAGGCCGAACTGCAGGCGCCGCTGTTTCAGCGCAAGCACCGGGGCGTGGAGCTGACCGAGGAGGGCGAGGCGCTGTTTGAAACCCTGGCCTCGTCGTTTTCCAAGATCTCCCTCAGCCTCAAGACCATCCGCGACCGCCAGACCGGCGATACGGTGACTATCGGTTCCACCTCCGCTGTCGCCTCGCTGTGGCTGTCGCCCTCGGTGGTGCGGTTCTGGCGCAAGCACCCGGATGTGAACGTCAACCAGATCGTCAACGACCGGCCGCTGCGCAGCATGCCGGATGTGGATTTCTATATCCGCTACGGGCGCGAGCGGGATAACCGGCTGGAACAGACCGAGCTGTACCGCGACCATCTGGTGCCGGTCGGCAATGCCGAACTGGCCGGGAAACTCACTGGCTGCCCGCTGGAGGAACTGGCGCAGCAGCGGCTGCTGCACCTGGAGTCCGACGACAGGAGCTGGACCACCTGGGCGGACTGGTTCCAGCAGCTGGGGTATGGCGGCCCCATTGCGCCGGGCGTGCGGGTCAACAACTATGCGGTGGCGCTGCAGGCGGCGCAGGACGGGGTCGGGCTGGTGCTGGGCTGGCAGCGGCTGCTGAACCCGCTGCTGACAACCGGCCAGCTGGTGCCGATCGGCCCGCATGTGCTGGCGGCGCCGCACGGGTTCCATCTGGTCGGCCGCCCGGACACGGAATTGTCGGAATCCGCCCGATTGCTTCGCAATTGGGTGATTGACGAGGTCAATCGAAGCTCGGATGAATCCAGCTAATCCCAGCGCGAAATTTCCTGATATTGAGTGAATCCCCTCTCTGCCTTCAATGGCGCAAAACGCGCACATCTTTTCCCAGGTTTGGAGAGACCCAGATGAACAAGCATGACACGCTTGCCCCGGTGATGGCTCCGGTCAATGTCGCAAACGGCCTGCCGAACGCCCATTACATCGACCCCGCCGTCTTTGCCGAAGAGAAACGCTCGGTTCTGTTCAAAAACTGGTCCGGCATCGGCTTTGGCAAGGACGTGCCGGAACCGGGCTATGCCAAGCCGGTGGATTTCTTGGGCATGCCGCTGCTGATCGTGCGCGACAAGACCGGCGAGATCGGTGTGTTTCAGAACACCTGCCGCCACCGTGGTATGATCCTGGTCGAGAAACCCGGCAAGATCCGCGGCGCCATCCGCTGCGCCTATCACAGCTGGTGCTATGGCCTGGATGGCCGACTGGTCTCCACCCCGCATGTCGGCGGCCCCGGCAACAACAAGCATGAAGACATCAAGCTGGACGAGCTGGGCCTGGTGCGCATCCGCTCCTATGTCTGGCGTGATGTGGTGTTCGTGAACGTTGACGGCTCCGCGCCGGAGTTTGAGGAGGCACACGCCGGCCTGCTGGAGCGCTGGAAGGAGTTTGAGACGCCGTTGCATCACGGCGGCGAGGGCTCCGGCTTCAAGCTGGAAGTGAAGACCAACTGGAAACTGGCGGTCGAGAACTACTGCGAGAGCTATCACCTGCCGTGGGTGCACCCGGGCCTGAACAGCTATTCCCGGCTGGAAGACCATTACAACATCGAGGTGCCGGGCCACTACTCCGGCCAGGGCACCCTGGTCTACCGCCAGCTGAAGGGCGAAAACGGCGAGGTATTCCCGGATTTCGAGGGCCTGAGCAGCAAGTGGGACGAGGGCGGCGAATATGTGGCTGTCTACCCCAACGTCCTGCTGGGTGTGCAGCGCGACCACGCGTTTGCGATCATCCTGGAGCCGGTCGATACCGAAAACACCGTCGAGCACATCGAGCTGTATTACTCCAAGTCCTCCGACGATACGCCGGAACTGGAGCAGCTTCGCGATGAAAATGCGAAACTGTGGAAGACCGTGTTCGAGGAAGACGTCTTTGTTGTCGAGGGCATGCAGAAGGGCCGCCACGGCGAGCTGTTTGACGGCGGCCGGTTCTCACCGGCGATGGACGGGCCGACCCATAACTTCCACGCCTGGGTGGCTGATCAGGTGACCAAGGGCCGCGAGGCATGAGTTCTTTCCTGCAAGACGGGCTGGCCAGGAACTTCCTGGCCGGCGGATGGGTAGAAGGCGACGGCGGTGCGCGCATAGCCGTCGAAGACCCCGGCAGTGGCCGCCATGTGGCGGACTGCGCGCTGGCGGGTGAGGAAAGCCTGGCCCGCGCACTGGAAGCTGCCCGCGCCAGTTTTGACCGCGGCGATCTGGCCGGGATGCAGCCGTCCAAACGCGGCCAGCTGATGCAGCGTATCGCGGCAGAAATCCGCGGTATCGCCGATGAGGGCGCAGAGCTCTTGTGCCGGGAAAGCGGTAAGAGCCTCAGCGCGGCGCACGACGAGTTTGAAGAGGCCGCGCAGTATTTCGAATACTACGGCGGCATGGCTGACAAGATCGAGGGGAAGTCGATCCCGCTCGGCCCCGATTACGCTGATTTTACGGTCTATGAGCCTTACGGCGTCTCTGCCCAGATCGTGCCGTGGAACTTCCCGGTGTCGATTGCGGCGCGGTCGCTGGCGCCTGCGATGGCGGCGGGCAATTCGGTGATTATCAAGTCGCCGGAGCTGGACCCGATGGCGCTGGCGATGCTGGGCGTGGCGCTGGAACGCGCCGAGGTGCCTGCCGGGGCGGTCTCAATCCTGAACGGCATCGGCTCTGAACTCGGCGCGCGTCTGGTGGAAAGCCCGGCGGTGGATCAGATCGTCTTCACCGGATCGGTCCCGACCGGCCAGGCCATCCTGCGTGCCGCCGCCAATCCGGTGACGCCCGCGCTGATGGAACTGGGCGGCAAATCCGCCGCGGTGGCCTTTGAGGACGCCAATCTGGACACGCTGATGTCCTCCCTGCAAAGCGGCATTTTCTACAACGCGGGTCAGGTCTGCTCCGCCATGTCGCGGGTGCTGGTGCACCGCTCGATCTATGACGAAGCGGTGGAGCGCGCCGCCGCGCTGGCAAATGGCCTCAGCGTCGGCCACGGGCTGGAAAACCCCGGCCTGACCCCGGTGATCTCTGCCCGCCAGCTGGACGGCGTTGAAACCCTGACCGCGACCGCCCGCCAAAGCGGCGCGCGTGCGGCCTCCGGCGGGGCCCGGCTGGAGCGGGAGGGGTATTTCATGGCGCCGACAATTCTGGCGGATGTGGACCCGGCGGCCCGCGTGGCGCAGGAGGAAATCTTTGGCCCCGTCACCTGCTTCACGCCTTTTGATACCGAGGCGGAGGCGATCGCGATGGCAAACGGCACCGAATTCGGGCTGGTGGCCGGTGTCTTCACCCGCGATCTGGCGCGGGCGCACCGGGTGGCGAACCGTCTGCGGGCGGGGCAGGTGTTTGTGAACGAATGGTTTGCAGGCGGTATCTCCACCCCCTTCGGCGGTGTCGGCAAATCCGGCTTTGGCCGCGAGAAGGGATTGGAGGCGCTGTATAACTACGTGCGCACCAAGAACATCGCGATCTCGCTGAAAGGCTGAGCCATGAACCGCGACGAGCTCGACCGGGCGCTGCTGCAGGCGCATGAGGACAAGGACAGCGTAGAGCTGGTGCGGCTGTACACTCTGGCCGGTGATCAGGCGGAGGCCGCGGGCAACATTGATGCGGCCTGCTTCTACCTGACCCACGCCTTTGTCTTTGCGCTGGAGGCCGGGCGGCCGGAAGCGAAAGAGCTGAACCGCCGCCTGGCGGAGCGCGGCCGCGCGCATCCGCTGGAGCTGTGATACACGTTTCAGGGTGCCGTTCCTGCGGGGACGGCACCCTGCTTTGGCCGGCAGGGGAGGGCCGGCCAATCTAATCACCAAAGGGAGGCAGGGGCATGATTCCGGAGAAAATGGCGGCGGTTCTGCTGACCGGCCACGGCGGCATCGACAAGCTGGAGTACCGCACCGATGTGCCGGTGCCGCAGCCCGGGCCGGGCGAGGTGCTGATCCGCGTCGCGGCGGCGGGCATCAACAACACTGATATCAACACCCGTATCGGCTGGTATTCCAAGGCGGTCGACGCCGACACCAACGCGGGCGGCGCCACAGGTTTTGACAGCGTCAATGACGACGACGCCAGCTGGTCCGGCAAGCCACTGGAATTTCCCCGTATTCAGGGCGCGGACGCCTGCGGGTATATCGCGGCAGTGGGGGAGGGCGTTGACGCCGCCCGCATCGGCGAGCGGGTGCTGGTGCGCAATATGCTGCGCTCTTACGTCGATTACCGGCCTTATGAATGCTGGACCTTCGGCAGCGAATGCGACGGCGGATTTGCCCAGTTCGCAGTGGCGCCTGCGCGCGAGACGCACGCGGTCAATTGCGATTGGTCGGATGCGGAGCTGGCCTCAATCCCCTGTGCCTATTCCACGGCGGAGAACATGCTGCACCGTGTCGGCTTGGGTGCGGAAACCGTGCTGATCTCCGGTGCGTCCGGTGGTGTGGGTTCCGCCGCTGTGCAGCTGGCCAAACGCCGCGGCGCCACCGTGATTGCGCTGTCCTCTGCCGCCAAGGCGGATGAGGTGCTGGCGCTGGGGGCGGACCGCGTTATCGACCGCAACGCCGATCTGCGGGCAGACCTGGGTGAGGGGTCCATCGACGTGGTGGTTGATCTTGTGGCTGGTGAGCAATGGCCCGCTTTTATGGATGTTTTACGGCGCGGCGGGCGTTACGCCACCGCCGGCGCCATCGCCGGGCCGATCAGCGAAATCGACGTGCGCACGCTCTACCTCAAGGACCTGACCCTGATGGGCTGCACCTTTCAGGAGGATGAGGTGTTCGCCAATCTGATCGCCTACATCGAGGCCGGTGAAATCCGCCCGCTTGTCGCCAAGACCTATCCGCTGAGCGAGATTGCCACGGCGCAGGAGGATTTTCTGAGCAAGAAACACACCGGCAAGCTGGTTCTGATGATCCCCGAGGTTGAGGCATGAAGATCAGAAAGATCGAACTGTATCAACTGGATCTGCCATACTCGGGCGGCGTCTACAGGCTGTCGGGAGGGCGGGAGTACCGCAGTTTTGATGCCTCTTTCGTGCGGATCACCACCGATACGGGGCTGGAGGGCTGGGGCGAAAGCACGCCATTCGGCTCCAGCTATATCGCCGCGCATGCGCTGGGTGTGCGGTCAGGGATTGCGGAGATTGCACCGTACCTGCTGGGCCGCGACCCGCGGCAGATGGACCGCATCAATGAGGCGATGGATGAGGCGCTGCTGGGCCATAACCATGCCAAATCCGCGATTGATCTCGCCTGCTGGGACCTGTTCGGAAAGTCGGTGAACATGCCGGTCTGCGAATTGCTGGGCGGCTCCACCGGCAAGCGCTTGCCAGTGATCTCCTCGATCTATGCGGGCAGCCCCGAAGACATGCGCGCCCGCGTCGCGCGGCACCGCGAGATGGGATACCTGGGCCATTCGGTGAAGATTGGCGCGCTGGATGCCGAGGGCGGCCCGGAGCTGGACGCCGAGCGCATCCGAGCGTCGCTGGCCGACCGGCAGCCGGGCGAGTTCTTTCTGGTGGATGCCAATGGTGGCCTGACGCCGGAAACCGCGCTGCGGATGCTGCGGATGCTGCCGGAGGGGCTCGATTTCGTGCTGGAAGCCCCCTGCAGGACCTGGCGCGAGACCATGTCGCTGCGCAAGCGCTGCACGGTGCCGATCATCCTGGATGAGCTGGTGCAGCAGGATGAGGACATCGCGCTGATGCTGGCACAGGATGTGGCCGACGGTATCGGCCTCAAGATCTCCAAGGCGGGCGGGCTGACCCATGGGCGGCGGCATAGGGACATCTGCCTGGCTGCCGGCGCCACTGTCAGCGTGCAGGACACCGTCGGCTCCGCCATCGCGTTTTCTGCCATTGCCCATCTGGGCGCCACGGTGCCGGAGCGGTCACTGCGCTGCATTCTGGATTGCCGCGATATGGTGACGCTGAAAACCGCCGAGTTCGACGCGCCGGTCAAGGACGGCGGCGTTCTGGTGCCGGATGCGCCGGGGTTGGGGATTACCGTCGACCGGGATCTGATGGGCGCGCCGCAGGCCGTCTGGGACGCCTGAATACGCAGTATTTGGTAGAATCAGTTTCAACCGCCTGTTGCGACTGGCAGGCACGCTGGCCCGCCCTGGCTGGGCCTGCCGGAAAGGCGTTGCCGTTTCTGCCTGTCAGCTTTGACGGTTTCCCGAGCATCGTGAGCGCCAACAGTCTGATAAAAGCGCGCAGTGCACAGGAAATTGGGGAACAGGCCGGGGGACAGCCTTGCCATTCGGTGCCGAATTTGATTCGAGTGCGCCGGAAATCAGGACAGGCTGTGCGGATGTGCGGAAAACGGCGTTTTGTGCGTTTTCTTTGCCGCCGCTGCCGGAACGGGGTAAGAACCGCCACGGGATTCGGCCTTGGAGGGACGTAGCGCAAATATGAAAACATTTAACTTGAGAAAGGGGCTGGATCTGCCGGTGACAGGCGCACCGGAACAGACAATCCACCCGGGCCCCGCCATCACCTCGGTGGCCGTGCTGGGCCCCGACTATCTGGGTCTGAAGCCCCGCATGCTGGTGCAGGAAGGCGATGATGTCCAGCGCGGCACCCCGCTGTTCTGCCATAAGGACGCGGAAGACGCCGTGATGGTGGCGCCGATGACCGGCAAGGTCGTGGCGATCAACCGCGGTGCGCGCCGCGTGCTGCAAAGCGTGGTGATCGAGATTTCGGATGCCGAGGACAAGGGCATTGATTTCTCCGCCGTTGGCGATGCGGATACCGCCGAGGGCCTGACCGCCAAACTGTGCGCGGCCGGCCTGTGGAGCGCGTTCCGCACCCGTCCCTATTCCAAGATGCCGCAGCCGGGCTCCAAGCCCGAGGCGATTTTTGTGACCGCGATGGACAGCGAGCCGCTGGCCGCCGATGCCGCAGTGATCATCAATGACGCTGCGGAGGCGTTCGAGGCGGGCCTGAAGGCAATCACCCTGCTGACCGACGGCACCACCTTCCTGTGCCAGAAGGCAGGCGACAGCATCCCCGGCACCGGCGTTGCCGGTGTGGAAGCGGCCGCCTTTGACGGGCCGCATCCCTCGGGCCTGGCCGGCACCCACATCCACTTCCTGCACCCGGTCCGCGCGGACGATCAGGTCTGGACCGTGTCCTATCAGGACGTGATCGCCATCGGCCGCCTGCTGATGACCGGTCATCTGGACCCCTCTGTCGTGGTTGCGCTGGCCGGTCCCGCTGCGCGCGCGCCGCGTCTGGTCCGCACTGTGTCGGGCGCCTCCACCGACGAGCTGACCCGCGGCGAGATCGCCGTGGACGGCCCGGTGCGGGTGATCTCCGGTTCGATCCTGTCGGGCCGCCAGGCGGCAGGCCCGCTGGCCTACCTGGGCCGCTTTGCGCGCCAGGTCGCGATCATCGAGGAAGACCGCGAGCAGATCCCGATGGGCTGGATCCGCCCGATGCCCGGCAAATACGCCGTGCAGCCGGTGCTGGGCTCTGCCCTCAGCCGCAAGCTGTTCAACCTGACCAGCAACCTGAACGGCGGCCGCCGGGCGATGGTGCCCACCGGCACGTTTGAGCGGCTGATGCCGCAGGACTACCTGCCGACGCAATTGCTGCGCGCGCTGCTGGTGATGGACACCGACTCCGCACAGGAACTGGGCGCGCTGGAGCTTGACGAAGAGGACCTGGGCCTCGTCGGCTTTGCCTGCCCGGCCAAGTACGAATACGGGCTGGCGCTGCGCGACAGCCTGACCAAGATTGAAAAGGAGGGCTGAGCCGGATGGGATTGCGCAGCTTCTTTGACAGGATCGAGCCGCATTTCGAGAAGGGAGGCAAGTACGAGAAGTACTTCCCCGTCTACGAAATGGTGGAGTCCTTCCTTTATACCCCGAAAACCGTCACCACCGTGGCGCCGCATGCCCGCTCTTACATCGATATGAAGCGGATCATGACCTATGTGGTGATCGCCACCATCCCCTGCATTCTGTGGGGCATGTACAACACCGGCTTCCAGACCAACTCCGCGATTGCGATGCTGGGGGCGGACGCGGCCACCGGCTGGCGCGTTGCGGTGCTGCAGGCGCTGGGGATTTCGCTGGATGCGTCGAACCCGCTGGCCAATATCGCGCACGGGTTCCTGTATTTCCTGCCGCTTTATATTGTGACGCTGGTTGCGGGCGGCATCTTTGAAGTCATCTTTGCCACCGTGCGCGGCCATGAGGTGAACGAGGGCTTCCTGGTGACCTCGATGCTGTACACGCTGATCCTGCCGGCCTCGACGCCGCTGTGGCAGGTGGCGCTTGGCATCATCTTCGGCGTGGTGATCGGCAAGGAAGTTTTTGGCGGCACCGGCAAAAACTTCCTGAACCCGGCACTGACCGGCCGTGCGTTTCTGTATTTCGCCTATCCGGCCAATATGTCGGGCGACTCTGTCTGGACCCCGGTTGACGGCTTCTCCGGCGCGACCGCGCTGGGGGTCTCTGCTGCTGACGGTTTCCAGGCACTGGCCGCCAAGGGCATTGAATGGTCGGACGCCTTCTATGGCACCATCCAGGGCAGCTTTGGCGAAACCTCGACGCTGGCCTGTGCCATCGGACTGGTCTTCCTGCTGGCCACCAAGATCGCCAACTGGCGCCTGATCGTGGGCTGCCTGGGCGGCATGATCGCCTTCTCGGTGCTGCTGAACCTCATTGGCTCTGACACCAACCCGATGTTTGCGATGCCGTGGTACTGGCACCTGGTTCTGGGCGGCTATGCCTTTGGCCTGGTGTTCATGGTGACAGAGCCGGTTTCGGCCAGCCACACCAACGCGGGCCGCTACATATATGGCGCGCTGATCGGTGTGATGGTGGTGCTGATCCGGGTGCTGAACCCGGCCTTCCCCGAAGGCATGATGCTGGCGATCCTGTTCGGCAACGTCTTTGCACCGCTGATCGACTACTTCGTCGTGCAGGCAAACATCAAACGGAGGGCGCGCCGCTATGGCTGATACCCAAAGCAAGGGCCTGATTGGCCGCTTCCTTGCCGCATCGCCGGATTCGGTTGGCAAGACCGTGTTCATCGCTGTCGCCGTCTGCCTGGTGGCCTCGATGATCGTGTCCACCGCCGCCGTGTCCCTGCGTCCGGTGCAGGAAACCAACAAGAAGCGCGACAAGCAGCTGAACGTTCTGCAGGTGGCCGGCCTTTATGAGCCGGGCCAGAATGTGGCCGAAGCCTTTGCCGCGTTCGAGCCGCAGGTGCTGGATCTGGAAACCAACACCTTCACCGACCAGTTCGACGCTGCCACCTTCGACGGCCTAGCCGCCGCGCAGGACCCGGAACTGAGCCGCGAGCTGGAGAACGACCCGGCGGGCATCGGCCGCCAGTCGCGCTACAAGACCGTGTATCTGCTGCGCGAGGAAGACGGCGATCTGGACAAGGTGATCCTGCCGGTCCACGGCTATGGCCTGTGGTCGACCCTCTATGGCTTCATCGCGGTGGAGGAGAACGGCAACGACATCTTTGGCCTGCAGTTCTATCAGCACGGCGAGACCCCGGGCCTGGGCGCCGAGGTGGACAACCCGCGCTGGAAAGCGCTGTGGCATGGCAAGGAGCTGCGGGATGAAGACGGCGATCTGGAGATCACCGTGTCCAAGACCGTGCCTGCCGCCGGCCCCGAACACCACATCGACGCCCTCGCCGGTGCGACGCTGACCTCTGTCGGGGTCGATAACCTGGTGCGGTTCTGGATGGGCGAAGAAGGCTACGGGCCGTTCCTCAAGTCACTGCAAGCGGGAGAGTTCTGATGTCCCAGAGCAAGAAAGACATGCTGATCGACCCGTTGGTCGACAACAACCCGATCACCCTGCAGGTGCTGGGCATCTGCTCGGCGCTGGCGGTGACCTCGTCGCTGCAGGTGGCCTTTGTGATGACCCTGGCGGTGACTTTTGTGACCGCGTTCTCGTCGATGTTCATCTCGATCCTGCGCAATCAGATCCCCAGCTCGATCCGGATCATCGTGCAGATGGTGATCATCGCCTCGCTGGTGATCCTGGTGGACCAGGTGCTCAAGGCCTACGCCTTTGAGATCTCCAAGACCTTGTCGGTCTTTGTCGGCCTGATCATCACCAACTGCATCGTGATGGGCCGCGCCGAGGCGTTCGCCATGAGCAACCCGCCGGTGGCGTCCTTCATCGACGGTCTGGGCAATGGTCTGGGCTATGGCCTGATCCTGATGCTGGTCGGTGTGGTCCGCGAGTTGTTCGGCTCCGGCTCCCTGTTCGGCATCACCATTCTGGAAACCGTGAACAACGGCGGCTGGTATGTGCCGAACGGCATGCTGCTGCTGCCGCCCTCGGCGTTCTTTGTGATCGGCCTGCTGATCTGGGGTTTCCGCACCTGGAAGCCGAACCAGGTGGAAGAGCGTGAATATAAAATCCAATCCGTGGAGGCGCACTGATGGAAGGGCTGATTTCACTCGCCGTTAAGGCCATCTTTGTCGAGAACCTCGCGCTTTCCTTCTTCCTGGGCATGTGCACCTTCATCGCGGTGTCCAAGAAGATCTCCACCGCGCTGGGGCTGGGGATTTCGGTGATGCTGGTGCAGGCCATTACTGTGCCCACCAACAACCTGCTGCTGACTTACCTGCTGAAACCCGGCGCGCTGGCCTGGGCGGGCTTCCCGGATGTGGATCTGACCTTCCTCGGCCTGATCTCCTATATCGGGGTGATTGCAGCGATGGTGCAGATCCTGGAGATGATCCTCGATAAGTATTTCCCGCCGCTTTACAACGCGCTGGGGGTCTTCCTGCCGCTGATCACGGTGAACTGCGCGATCCTGGGCGGTTCGCTGTTCATGGTGGAGCGCGACTACAACTTTGCCGAAGCGGCAACCTACGGCCTCTCCTCCGGCTTCGGCTGGGCGCTGGCGATCACCGCGATGGCGGGCGTGCGCGAGAAGCTGAAGTACTCCGACGTGCCGGATGGCCTGCAGGGCCTGGGCATCACCTTTATCACCGCGGGTCTGATGGCGATGGCCTTCATGTCCTTCAGCGGCGTCAAACTGTAAGGGAGAGCGCGGAAACATGGAAACTTTCACGCTCGGCGTTGTCCTGTTCACGGTGATCGTGCTGGCGCTGGTGGCCATCATCCTGGCCGCCCGCTCCCGCCTGGTCGCGACCGGCAATGTCAACATCACCATCAACGGTGAAAAAACCATCTCGGTGCCTGCGGGCGGCAAGCTGCTGCAAACGCTGGCGGCAGAGAAGCTGTTCGTCCCCTCCGCCTGCGGCGGCGGCGGCACCTGTGCCCAGTGCCGGGTGCGGGTGCATTCCGGCGGCGGCTCGATCCTGCCGACCGAGGAAAGCCACATCACCAAGCGCGAGGCCGCCTGCGGCGACCGCCTGTCCTGTCAGGTTGCGGTCAAGCAGGACATGGAAGTCGAAGTTCCCGAAGAGGTCTTCGGCGTCAAGAAATGGCGCTGCAAGGTGCGGTCGAACGACAACGTGGCGACCTTCATCAAGGCGCTGGTTCTGGAACTGCCCGAAGGCGAGGATGTGAACTTCCGCGCCGGCGGCTATATCCAGATCGAGGCGCCGGAGCACCAGCTGGCCTATACCGACTTCGACATTCAGGAGGAGTACCGCGAGGATTGGGACCGCTTCAATCTGTGGCAGTATAAATCCGTCGTGGACGAGCCGATCGAACGCGCCTATTCGATGGCGAACTACCCGGACGAAAAGGGCATCATCATGCTGAACGTCCGTGTGGCGTCGCCGCCGCCGGGCTCCACCGACATTCCGGCGGGCAAGATGTCGTCCTACATCTTCAACCTGAAGCCGGGCGATGAAGTCACCATTTCCGGTCCGTTCGGCGAGTTCTTTGCCCGCGACACCCAGAAGGAAATGGTCTTCATCGGCGGCGGTGCCGGCATGGCGCCGATGCGCAGCCACATCTTTGACCAGCTGAAGCGCCTGGAGAACCGGGACCGCAAGATCAGCTTCTGGTACGGCGCGCGCTCGAAGAAGGAGATGTTCTTTGTCGAGGACTTCGACCAGCTGGCCGAGGAGTTCGACAACTTCGAATGGCACGTGGCGCTGTCCGACGCGCAGCCGGAGGATGACTGGAAAGGCTACACCGGCTTCATCCATAACGTTCTGTACGAGGAGTACCTCAAGGATCACCCGGCGCCGGAAGACTGCGAATTCTACATGTGCGGCCCGCCGATCATGAACCAGTCGGTGATCAACATGCTGCTGGACCTGGGCGTCGACCGCGAGGACATCATGCTCGACGACTTCGGCGGCTGAGCCGGAGTGCGCAGAGGAAAACCAAAAGCCCCGGATGGAAACATCCGGGGCTTTTTCACGTCTTCAGGCGAAAGCAGGGAAGGGGGTGCCTTGCGTACACCCCCTGTGCACCGTGCGTGCACCGCCTGTGCTGCGGCCTGGACCACTTGGCATATCAGGCAGCCAAGCCCGTTCAGATCCGTGCCGCGGGGCACAGCGTGTCATTCAGCCGCCGGCAACGGACGCCGCTGCCCCCAGGCACCGCTGTGCATCTGCAGCGAGGCTGACCAGGATTTCGCCGGCAGGCGGCGCAGAGCGGATCAGCCCGATACCTTCGCCGGCAAAGGCGGTCGCGACATCCGGATCCCCGGCATCCTGAGCCGCCGCCCATTGTGCAGCTTCGGCACCCGTTCCCAGCTTCAAGGCGTCTTCGGAGCCGTGCCATTTCCGGATAAACGGGTTGCGCAGCACCCGGCCGTTGTAGCGGCCGGGCCAGTCAAAACCGCGGACCACGTCCACCACCCGCGTGCGGATGGTGTCGTCCCCCGTCGCCGACAGCGCGCGCGCCAGAATGCGCGGGTGCACCAGCGCCTCGCGCGAGGCCCAGAACCGGGTGCCGATCACCGCACCGTCCGCCCCCAGCATCAGGGCCGCAGCCAGACCGCGCCCGTCGGTGATGCCCCCGGCCGCGCACAGCAGCGCCTTGCTGTTCCGGCGCGCGATCTCGTCAGCGATTTCGGGCACCAGGGCAAAGGTGCCGCGGGCCTCGCCGTGGCCGCCGGCATCCGCCCCCTGGGCGACAACGATGTCCGCGCCGCAGTCCAGTGCCTGCCGCGCATCGCGCAGGGTCTGGACTTGGCAGATCAACGGCACGCCGGCGTCCCGGACCGCCGGTGCAAAGGGTGCCGGATTGCCGAAGGACAAAAACAGCGCCGCCGGATCGCGCGCCAGCACCTGATCCAGCAGATGCGGCTGTTGCGCAAGCTTCCAGGTGATCAGTCCGCAGCCCGCGCGCGTGCCGGCGGCGATATCGAACTGCTGATTGATCCACGCGGCATCGCCGTAGGCGCCCCCGATCATGCCCAGCCCGCCGGCATCCGTGACGGCGCTGGCCAGCGCGCCGCCCGCAGCAAAGGCCATCGGCGCCTGGATCACCGGACAGGCGATCCCCAGCGCCTCTGTCAGCCGGGTCTTCATTGCGCCTGGGCCCTGTGCTCCTGCACCGGCAGGCCGCCGATGCCCCAATCCTCCAGCGGGACCTCGTCGATCACCACAAAGGTCGTCGCAGGGTTCTTGCCCAGAACATCGTGCAACAGGCCGGTGACACCAGCGATCAGCTGCGCCTTCTGGTCTGCACTCGGGCCGGTGCCCTCGGGGCCGCCTTCGCGCGTCACTTTAATATTCACATAGGGCATCGGTCAGTCCTTCCGCGGGGCATATGAGAACACTTTTGCAACGATGCGCCATTCGGCGCCGTCGCGGACAAGGGTCAGCAGATCGTGAAACTCCCGCCCCATCATGGTCATGCGGGCGCTGACACGGGCCAGCCTGCTGCCGGCAAAGGCAATCTCCAGGATCTCCTCCTGGCGCGGGTCGCCGCGCCTGGCCGGCGGCTCGCGCCCGTCCACGCGGCCCATGTAGGTTTCAAGATCCAGATACAGCTCATCGCCTTCGGTGGCGCAGACATAGGCCAGCTGCGGGTGAAACACCTGGCGCAGCATGGTGCTGTCGGCCTGATGCAGGCCTTCGAAATAGGCCTCCATCAGGCCGCCGACCTTTTTGTGGTCTGCGGGCGTCATTGGATCAGCCCCTCGGCGCGCATCGCCGCCTGCGCCGACGGGCGGGCAGCGCAGCGGCTTACAAATGCAGCCAGCCGGGGCCAGCGGCCCAGGTCGATGCCGGTGAAATTGGCCCAGTTCGAGACCACAAACAGATAGGCATCAGCGACGGAGAAGCGGTCCGCAACCAGCCACACGCGGCCATCCTCCAGCTGCGCCTCGATGATATCGAACTTGCCTGCAACAGCGGTGCGGGCCGCATCTTTGCCGGCCTCGGATGTGCCCTCGCGGAACAGCGGGCCGAATGCCTTGTGCAATTCGGTTCCGATCCAGTTGAGCTGTTCCTGCATCCGGGCCCGGTCCATTGTTCCGGCGGCGGGCGCCAGGCCTGCCTCCGGGCTGCTGTCGGCGATATACTGCAGAACCGCCGCCCCTTCGGTCAGAACGCTGCCGTCGTCCAGATGCAGGGCCGGCACATAGCCTTTGGGGTTGATCGCGCAGTAATCTGCGCCGCTTTCGGTGCGGCCCGCCGCGGTATCGACGGCCTCGATTTCAAACGGGCGGCCGGTTTCCTGCAGGGCGATGTGGCTGGCCAGCGGGCAGGCGCCGGGTTTGTAGTACAGTTTCATAACAATCTCCTGTGTTGATTGATACGTCCTGACTACCCGCCGAAATGATAGATTGATAATATTATGTTTTCAGCGATATGATTAGAAAAAATGAACAAGTTGCAGCCCGATGAAACACGACCAGCTCATTGCCCTGGAGGCCATTGTCTCAACCGGCACGTTCCGCGGCGCGGCCGAGCGGCTGCACAAATCGCAGTCCGCCATCAGCCACACAATCCGCCAGCTGGAAGAGGAACTGGAATTGGAGCTGTTCAGCCGGGCGGCCTACCGGCCCGTGCTTACACCGGCGGGTGAGATTTTCTACCGCGAGGCGTCGCGGGTGCTGCGGCAGATGCAAGGGCTGCGCAGCACCGCAGCCCGGCTGCGTGCCCGCGAAGAGCCGGAGCTGACAGTAGCTGTCAGCGCAACCATGGATCTGGATCCTTTGCTGCCGGTGCTGGCGGCCACCGGGCGGCGCCACCCGGCTACCCATCTCCGGCTGCGGATGGAGATGATGGGCGGCCCGATTGCCCGGCTGATGGAAGGCAAGGCGGATATTGCGCTTGCGTCCCTGGACGGGGTGGCCCTGGATGACGTGGAGGCGGAGCCGGTTGCGGAGGTGATAATCCGGCCGGTGGCCAGCCCTGCCTTGAACCTGCCCGCCGGCTCCCGTGTGCTCTCGGTTTCGGAGATGCAAGGCCATGTGCAGGTGGTCGCCGCCGGCACGGGCGGCGCGGCGCACGAACAAAGCCGCGATCTGCTGCCCGGCGGGCTGAAATGGACGGTCTCCGATCTCACCGCCAAGAAAAAGGTGATCCTCGCCGGTCTCGGCTGGGGCGGTCTGCCTGACCACATGACCCAGGACGAGCGGCGAACCGGGGCCTTGCTGTCCCTCAGCGTGGAAAGGTTTCCGGTGCGGCGCACGATGATTTTCAAAATGAGACGCAGAGATCAGCCGCCCGGCGCCGTGGCGGATGAGCTTTGGCACAGGATCGGGGCTGCCGGGCGCTGACACCGCCCGCCACTGCGGGCCCTTAGCACCTGAGGCGGCGCGCCGGGGTGGCCGTGCAGGGGGATGGGGCAGCAATGAGGGCACACTCCAACACAGAGCAGCCGCTCAGGCTGGGCTGAAGAATCCGGCCTTCTCAGCGATCCATGGTTTGTTCGTCCGCGATGACAGGCGCGCTGACGGGCTGGGCCAGGAGGCCGGGCGGCCCAGTCCGGACATTGCTTAGTCTTCGGCCAGCCAGCCGATGACCGCACCGCTGCCAAAGGCGATCAGCGCCACCGTCACGGAAATGCCGATTGTCACAGGCTCACGCTCATCGGTGGCGGGCAGGGTGAACTGATCAAGGTCGATCCCGTAACGCTCAAAAAGCGCTCGAAAAGCGGCCATGGCGTCTGGGTCGCTTTCAAGCTGCTTCTGGATCACCGGGCCATAGGCCTTGATGACGGCATCGTAATCCTGCCGCTCAAGCGCATCGGACAGCATTTCGACAAGCCGGGCTATAAGCGCGTCGAGCGCAGCAGGATCGCTGGCGGCGCGCTCGCCTCTGCCGTGGGTCGTGCGCGGCGCGGTCGTGATCGGCGGCGGACCGAACGGGCCGCCGGGCCAGGGGTCGAAGGGATCGGGAAAGGGCGGAAAGGTTGGCGGAGGGACAAAGATGGTCTTGGTCGGGTCGAGTTTCGCAGGCATTGCTTTTCTCCGGATCGGATTGAGTTAATCGACGTATTTCTTCCACAGCTTCTTGCCGGTGCTGCCCGTGGCGAGGCCCGCCGCGAACAGCCCGGTGACGGCAATGAACGCAGGGACAAAGCGTTCGCCGTCATCGGAAGAGAATTTTTCGATCAGCTTTTCGATAATGGCATTCTGGATGATGATCGGCAGGATGATGGGAAAGGGCGGAAGGAAGGCGCGATTGTCATCCTCATCGTCTTCGATCAGCTCTCCGGCCAGCCAGACGCCGCCGGCAACCACCCAGGGCGCCAGAAACCAGACGGCGCGCTCGTCAGCGTTGGGCAAGCTTCCGGGCTCGCCTGCTCCTGCGATCGCCTTGTCGATCTGCCCTTGTGCATAAGGCATCTTTTGAAGGTTTTTCAGCCAATCGGGCAGCAGAATGCACCCGCGGTCAAGACCAGCCATGGACAGCGCATCGAGCGGCGGGGCTTTGGTATCGCCCATCGTTCGGCTGGACCGGTTTCCCGATGCGGCCGCGGCCGGAGCTGTGCCATTGCCGGTTTCCGGCGTGCCGCGTGTGCTGCTGCTGCCCGTGCCCGCCCCCGAAACGGCGCCGGAATTTTCCAGCATGGCTACCAATTCCGACAATACATCCTCAACCGAGCGTTCGCCTGTTTGCGACCGCTCATCCGGGGAAGGTTTGGTTCTTGTGCTGCGCTTTCCGCGCGGATCTGAATATGTTTTCGACATGAATAGACCTCCCTTTGCTTGGAGTTTTAAACTTCAACTAGGTATGGACGCGCCGATGAGGTCTTGCGCTGCACCTGTCAGAGCAAGCACTGCGGCGTCTGTGATGTCGTCTGGATGTTCTCCTCCTTTCATGAATTGAATGATCGTTTCGAGAACGGTCTGCGCCCTTTGCCGGAACGCGATGTCGCTCTTGAGCAGCGAAAGGATAATGAAACGCCGGGTGTTTAAATATGCGAGGATGGCCTGACCCGCGGCACTGGGCGCAAGGTAGGCGGCGGTGAAATCATCAATCAGGCCGATGTCGGCAAGGGCGGGGCTGCCGCGCAGCGCTTCGATAAGAGGCGAAATACCCTCCAGCGCGCGGGCCGCATCGACCCTGCCGTATCCGTAGAACCGGCTGTGGCCGGTATTGTCGTACTCGCCTTCTTCCACATCTATCTGGACAGCAGTTGAGCGCAGGATGGCGCGGACTTCGGCGCCGGTCAGCGCAGGGCAGACCGACAGCATAAGCGCGGCGACACCCGCCACCAGCGGCGCGGCCGACGACGTTCCGCCGAAAAAGCTGGTATAGCCCCCGTTGGACGACGTGGTGATCGACCGGAAACCGCCGCTGCTCGGGGCGCAGACGTCGATCTCGGGGCCGAAATCGCTGTAGCCGGCGCGTTTGTCGATATCGGTCGAGGCGGCGACGGCCAGCGTCTCGGGGTGGCTCGCCCATTCATCGTCTGAGACCGCCTCATTGCCGTTGCCTGCCGCCCACACTATCACCGCGCCGCGCCCCTGCCGGCCGAGCGCGATGGCTTCTTCCATCGCCGCGCGCACCACGTCGGGCAGGATCCAGGGCCGCCCGTCATAGCCGAAACTGCAGGAAATCACATCGGCCCCCTGCTGCCAGGCCCAGGAAAACGCCTCCGCCATCCTGACATGCTCGCTGATACCGGCCCGGCGAATGGGCATCAGCCGGCAATTGGGCGCAATGCCCACCACATCGCCCGTGCCCCATCCGGCCACTGCCACGCCCGCGCAAGAGGTGCCATGGGACGATGCCATGGGGGCTGGATCAGTGTCGCCATCGGCGGCGTCAAAGGGGGCCACGATCTTGCCCGGCGCGGAAAACGAAGGATGAGCAAGCTCAACGCCGCTGTCTATGATGCATACAACGATTTCGGGCGCGCCGCGGGTGAAACGCCAAGCGGCGCGCGCGTTGACATCCGCGCCTGGCAAACCGCCTCCCTGGCCGGTATTTTCGAGGTGCCATTGTTCGGCGAAAAGGGCATTGGGCGGTGCCTCGGCGCGGCGCTCGGGGACCTCTTCTATGAAATTGGGCGACGCAAAGCGCACGCCGGGTTCGCCGGCCAGAGCCAAAGCAAGCGCAACTCCGTCCTCTTCGGGTATTGTGACAAGCCATGCGGGGGCCGAAAGGGGCAGCCGCCGCAGGATCCTGGCGCCGTAGCGGGCCAGGGTGGCCAGGGCGGCGTCTTCGGTGATGTCCGTCTCGAACCCCACCGCGACCTCGCCGGTGGGCAGCAAGAGCGCCCCCGTCTCGTCCAGCACCGCTGAGAAGGCCCGCCCGCCAAACGCGGCCCGGAGCGAGCGCTCAGCACGGTTTTCGTCCTCTGTTTCGAGTTTGGCCTCGGCTTCGCGCAGGATGGGGATCAGGTCCTCAATCCGCCGCAGCTCTGTGGCGCGTTCGTCGATCAATTCGCCGTTGACGACCAATTGGAAGCGGTTGCTGCTCAGGGGCACGGTGCGCCAGCCTGGCAGCGACACTGCGCCGCGTTCGGGATCGACGGGGACAACCATGGCGGATCTCAAACGTTGCCCTGCGCGCAGTTCACCTCCGGCGAAATATTCTACCTTTATCATACGTCACTTTAGCACATGCACGTGAGTCGCCAGAAACAGAAAGCCCGGACATGGGCGGCGGAAACGGGGGGGCCGGGCGGCGGATTCGCAAGCCTGGGCTGGCTGCCGGTCACGCCGGGCGCGGCGGCCTTGCCGAGGGACTGGCCGGGGCTGAGCGCCTACCGGACCGGGAGGCCCGGCTTGACCGCAACCGCGCGGGTCTTGGCAGCCAACCCGCTTGGAGCAGAGCCTTTGGCGTGATCCCGGCCGCCTTTGGACCGCACGGCGCGTCCTGATGAACGCGGGTGATGGATGTGATGATAAGGGCCACGCATCCGGGGGGGGTCTGTTAAAACATTGAAATTAGATAAATAACTGCATTCCAAGGCCGCGCCAGGGCGTGCTGGTGCGTAAAGTGTGGAATACTCTGTCCATCGTCCGCCGCCCGGCCATCGCACGGCGGAACGGCGGTTTTCAGGCATCGCCCGGGCCCTCCCGCACGATGCGACGCAGGCCCGGGCTTTGGTCAGCTTCCCGGGCCGGTGCAGATGCCGGTGGCAGCCGCTGATGCGTTCAGCTCAGCCGACAATCATCTGCTTCATGCGCAGGGCTTCGTATTCCAGCTCCTGCAGGCGGAAGTTCACCACGTCGCCTACGGTGATCATACCGCAAAGGCGGTCGTCCTTGACCACCGGCAGGTGGCGGAAGCGGCCCTCGTTCATTACCTTGGCGACGTCGATCAGCAGGTCGTCCGGAGCGCAGGTCTTGACGTCGCGGGTCATGATGTCCTCGACCAGCTGCGGCAGGGTGTGGCCCGGCGTTTCCGCCAGCCGCCGCACGATGTCGCGCTCCGACAGGATGCCCTGCAGCGCACCGTTCTGATCGGTCACCACCAGCGCGCCGATGCGCTTGTCGCGCAGGGCCTCCACCGCATGGCCGACGGTGTCATTCGGGCGGATTGCAAAAACCGCGTCGCCCTTGGCCTCCAGTAGTTTCGCAACGGTCGACTGGCCGTGCGACAAATTCGACTCGGGCGACTGGCTGTGGCTTTCCTGGCCGGCCTTGTCGCCCCGGGTCGGAGGCTGGTATGAGAACGGTGCCATGCGCGGGTCTCCTCCTATCCTGCATCAGGTCATACCCCCCATCTTAACGGCGGATTGCGATCCGGAAAGGGGCGAAATGACGCGAGCGCTAACAAAGGCCGGAAAACAATATGTTCGATTCCCTCTACCTGACCCCCGTGACCGGCGCGCTGACTGTGTTCCTGGTGGTGGTCTGCGGCCATCTGTACCGGCAGAACTGGAAGTCTGAGGCACCGGACGCGCGGCTGAGGGCGTGGCTTTACGGCGTGCCGGCTGCGATTGGCCTCTTGGCGCTGGCCTTTGTGCCGCTGAAGTTCTGAGGCTGCATTTGACTCTGGCGCGGGGCAGGGGCATAGCAGCGCCAGTTTTTTGCCCGGAGGTTGACCGATGCCCAGACGGTTTCTGCTTGCCCTGATCCTGCCCGCGGTGCTGCTGGTGACCGGCTGCTGGTTCGGCAGCGAGCCTGAGGAGGTCCGCTTGTCGGGCCAGACAATGGGCACCACCTACAGCGTGATCGCCATCGGCGTGGATCTGGACCAGGAGGCGCTGGCGGCGGAGGTGGACGCCACCCTGGCGGCGGTTAATGCCAAGATGTCGAACTGGGATCCAGCCTCGGAGGTCTCCACCTTTTCCGCCGCGCGCAGCACCGCGCCGGTGCGGGTGTCGCCGGAGTTTGCGCACGTGCTGGCCGCGGCCAACGACGTGCATGAGAAGACCGGCGGCAAGTTCGACGTGACCCTGGGCCCGCTGATCGAGCTGTGGGGGTTCGGCCCGCGCAAGCCGGAGGACCCGGTGCCATCGGATGCGGCTATTGCTGAAGCGCTGGAGGGAGTCGGGCAGGCGCGGCTGCTGACGCTGGATCAAGAGGCTGGCACCCTGAAGAAATCCGCGCCGGAGACCGGCATCAACCTGTCCGCCATCGCCAAGGGCTATGGCGTCGATGCGGTGGCGAAGACGCTGCAGGGCTTTGGGGTTGAGAACTATATGGTGGAGATCGGCGGCGATCTGGTGACCAAGGGGCAAAACGCCAAGGGCGAGGCCTGGCGCATCGGCATCGAGAAACCGGATGCGGCGGCGCAGACAGTGCAGCTGATCGTGCCCGTGAGCGACCTTGGGCTGGCGACCTCCGGCGATTACCGGAACTATTTCGAGCATGAGGGCCAGCGGTATTCCCACATCCTTGACCCCGTGGCGGGGCGGCCGGTGACGCACCGTACCGCCTCGGTCACGGTGATTGCGGAGAACGCGATGCTGGCGGATGCCTGGGCGACCGCGATGCTAGTTCTGGGCAGCGCGGAGGGGCTGAAGCTTGCCGAGCAGCATAAACTTGCCGTGTTTTTCATAGATCGGGACGTGCAAGCCGGCGAAGATGCCTATATGACGTCTGCCAGCAGCGCCTTCGAAGCGCTGACCGGAAACTGAGCCGCGTACTGAGCAATACTGCGAGGGACCCCTATGAGCACCTTTCTTTTGGCCTTTATCCTTCTGCTGATCGTGACCCTGGGCATGTCGCTGGGGGTGATGCTGATGGGCAAGAAGATCAAGGGCAGCTGCGGGGGCTTGAACGCGATTTCCGGGGCCGACAAATGCGTCGTCTGCTCCAAGGACATCGACCCCGACAGCCCGCTGCGCGACAAGCTGCAGTGCAAGCGCGCCCGGCAGATGGTCGAGCAGATGCAGCAGGAACAAGCCTGAGGCCCGCGCTGCGGCACGGCGCGGACGACTTCCGCGCTGCGAAATGGGTGTGCGGGTCTGCGGCGCGCGGAGAACGGTTTTATCTTACTCAGTCTCAGGGTTTGACCCTGCCGCCGCCAAGGCCGCCGCTGCGCTGGCCGGGCTTTGATCCGGCGCCCAGCCCTTGCCCAATGCGATCTGCAGGCGGGACCAGGCCAGCGCCAGGTCGCGCCGGGCTGCGATCAGGTTCAGCTCATTGTCGCGCAGCGCCTCTTCGGTGTTCAAGAGATCGAACAGGGTGATTTCATTGGCCCGGAAGGTCTCGCGTGCAAGATCGGCAACCTTGGTGCCAAGATTGACTGCCCGCGCCTGTGCAGCTGTGCGCTGGCGGGCAGACTTCAGCGCGCTTTGCTGCGCCTGCACCTCTTCTACTGCGCCGCGCACTGCCGCGCGGTAATCGTATTCGGTGGCCTTGGCCTCGGCGATGGCGCGTTCGTGAAAGGCGCGCAGAACCGGGCGGTTGAACAGCGGCAACCGCAGCGACGGGCCGATCTGGTAAAGATCTGGCAAGCCGCGGAACGCCTCGATGGAGCCGGTCACCTCCAGCGACGGATACAGCTCAGCGTCGGTGACACCGATATCGGCGGTGGCGCTGCGCAGCTGGGCCTCGGCCAGCAGCACATCGGGGCGGTTGCGCAGCAGGCTGGCAGGCACCCCCAGTTCGGGCTGGGTCGATGGATAGGGCTGGCCGGAACCGCGCTGCATCATCGCAAAGACCTCGGATGCGTCGCGGTCCAGCAGTGTCGCGAGGGCAAAGACCGCGGCCTCATAGCCGGAGATGAAGCCCGGCAGATCCGCCTTGGCGCTGGCGACCTGCAGTTTGGTGCGCTCCAGATCCAGCGCCAGGACCGCGCGGGCGGCCTTCAGCTCCTCCACCGTGGCCAGGATCTGCTGGCGCAGCTGGATCGTCTTGCGGGTGACCGCTGCGCCGCGCTGAAAGAACCGCGCCTCGATATAGGTGCGGGTAATCGCGTCGACGATCGCCAGCCGGGTGGTGGCCATCTGGTAGAATTGCGCGTCGCGTTCAGCAACGGCCCGTTCTGAGCGGCGCTGGAAGCCGCCGAACAGGTCGAACACATACGTGGCGCCGATCTCGGCGGAATCGAGGCTGGTTGAGCCGTCCTGCGATTCCCGGCGCGAGAAGATCGAGCTGCCTTCCAGATCGCCGCGCACCTGTTCCGGGCGGCCGCTGGCGCGGCGCACGGCCTCGGCGGCCTTCAGGCGCTGGCGGGCAGACTTTATGTTCAGGTTCTGCGCCAGCCCTGCCGCCACCAGCCGGTCCAGGGTGGCATCGTTCAGTCCCTGCCACCATGTCTCTGCCGCGCCCTGCGCGGTGGCATAGGTGCGGGTCTGGTAGTAGCTGGCCGGCACCGCGAAGGCGGGACGCTGGTAATCCCGGCCCGCGACGGTGCAGCTGCACAGGAGAGTTCCGGCCAGCAGCACGGAACGGGCTGTCCAATTGGATCTGCTCATGGCTTGCCTCTGGGCGCCCTGTCTGATGCGGGCATTACCGGAATCTTAGTCAGCCCCTGCTTGCGCAGGGAACACCTTCGTGCCGCAAATGGGGAGATTGCAGGGTACTGATGCGCGCGGCCCACAGGGCGGCAGCTGCGGAAAACCGGGCCATTCTGCCGGTTTTGACCCCTCCGGCAGGGCAAGGGCGGGTCATTCTGCCAGCCCTGTGAGCAACGCTCTGCTGGACATAAGGAGACGGCCAGCCAGCTTGCACCTGTGCTTGACGCAGGCAGAGGGCCCGTCCACTGTTTGCCAGGGCGCGGGCCGGCCTCCAGCCAAAGCGCCCCGCCAGCGGCCCTTCCGGACAGCTGAACCGCAACCGCGACGTGAAAGTGAGAACAACCTGATGGACCTGCAAAAATTCTATATCGGCGGCGACTGGGTGACGCCGCATGCGACCCGGGAATTCCCGGTTCTGAACCCGGCAACAGAGGAGCAGATCGGCACGATCATCCTCGGCGGAGATATGGATGTGGATGCTGCGGTGGCCGCGGCCAAGGGCGCCTTCGGCAGTTACTCCCGGACCACGCGGGAGGAGCGGATTGCGCTGCTGGAGCGGCTGCTGGAGATCAGCATAGAGCGGCGCGAAGTGCTGGCGCAGGCGATGCGCGCCGAGATGGGCGCGCCGATTTCCATGGCGCGCGACGCGCAGGCCGATTCGGGGATCGGCCATCTGGAAGCCATCCTGGAGGCGCTGAAAGCCCAGGAGCTGCGCGAGACGCTGCCGAACGGCGACACCCTGGTGCGCGAGCCGATCGGCGTCTGCGGCCTGATCACGCCGTGGAACTGGCCGGTGAACCAGATCGCGCTCAAGGTGCTGCCGGCGCTGGCCACCGGCTGCACCTGCGTGCTGAAACCGTCGGAGCACACGCCGATGTCGGCCGCCGTCTATGCCCAGATGATCCATGATGCGGGCTATCCGGCGGGCGTGTTCAACCTGATCCACGGCGACGGGCCAACCGTCGGCGCCGGCCTGTCGCGGCATCCTGACGTGGACATGATGTCCTTCACCGGCTCGACCCGGGCGGGCATCGCAGTCTCTAAGGACGCCGCCGACACCGTCAAGAGGGTAACGCTGGAGCTGGGCGGCAAGTCCCCGAACCTGGTGTTTGCCGATGCCGACCTGGAGGAGAAGGTCACCGCCTCGGTGCTGGAGTGCATGTACAATACCGGCCAGAGCTGCGACGCGCCGACCCGGATGCTGGTGGAGCAAAGCTGCTATGACCAGGTGCTGGAGATCGCCAGGGCGGCGGCAGAGGGCCAGGCGGTGGGCGACCCGGAGGAGGAGGGCGATCACATCGGCCCGATGTTCGATCGGATCCAGTTCGACCGGGTGCAGAGCATGATCCAGACCGGCATAGACGAAGGCGCCACCCTGCTGGCGGGCGGCCCTGGCAGGCCCGAGGGTCTGGACAAGGGCTGGTATGTGCGCCCCACTGTCTTTGCCGATGTGACCAACGATATGGCCATCGCAAGGCAAGAGATCTTTGGCCCGGTGCTGGTGATTATCCCGTTTGAGGACGAGGAAGACGCCATCCGCATCGCTAATGACACGCCTTACGGTCTGGCGGCCTATCTGCAGACCGGCGATCCGGAGCGGGCTGAGCGGGTGGCCGCCCGGTTGCGTGCTGGCGCAGTGCACATCAACGGCGGCGGCTTCAACTACGGCTCTCCCTTCGGCGGCTACAAGCAGTCCGGCAATGGCCGCGAAGGCGGCATGCTGGGGCTGGAGGACTACCAGGAAGTCAAAACCCTGCACTTCGGCTGAGGCGCGCCGGGGCTCATCTTTCCGGAAATACTCCGGGGAGCGCGAGGGGCTGGCCCCTCGCACTTTCGCTCTTAAGGCTCGCCGGCGCCGATTTCCTCCCGCCGCCGCGCCGCGTAGGCGTCCAGCTCCTCGCGGATGGCGGGGTCCATCGCCGGTTCCTCGTAATCGCGCAGCGCCTGCTGCCAGAGCCCGGTGGCACGCTGCAGCGCGTCCTTTGCGCCTGCGGCTTCCCAGTTCTCATAGTTCTGCCAGTCCGACAGCATCGGCCGGTAAAACGCGCTCTCATAGCGCGCCATCGTGTGTTCGGCGCCAAAGAAATGGCCGCCGCTGGGCACCGACTGGATGGCGTCAAAGCCCAGCTCGTCCGCATCGAATTTCATCGGCTTCAGGAATTCGATCATGTTCTGGATGATCTCCACATCCAGGATGAACTTCTCATAAGACGCCGTCAGGCCGCCCTCCAGCCATCCGGCCGCGTGATAGACGGTATTGGCGCCGCCCAGCACCGCGCCCCAGGTCGCCATCATGGTTTCATAAGCCGCCTGCAGGTCCACTGCATTGGAGGCATTGGCGTTGGAGGTCCGGTAGGGGATGCCATAGCGCCGCGCCAGCTGGCCGCCGGCGATATTGGCCTTGGCATTTTCCGGCGTGCCGAATGCGGGCGCACCGCTGCGCATATCCACGTTCGAGGTGAAGGAGCCATACATCACCGGCGTGCCAGGGGTCACAAGCTGGGTCAGCACCACCCCGAACAGCGCTTCGGCGTTCTGCTGGGCCAGTGCCGCCGGCAGGGTGACCGGGGTCATTGCGCCCATCAGGGTGAAGGGTGTCACCGTCACCGGCTGGCCGTATTCGGCCATGGCGATCAGCCCGTCGCCCATCGCATCGTCAAACAGCCGCGGCGAGTTCACTGAGATGATGGTGATCACGCCGGGGTCGCCCTTCAGCTGCTCCGGCGCCTGGCCGCGGGAAATGGCCATCATGTTTATTCCGTCCAGCGCCCGGCCGCGGCCGATGGCAGAGCAGTGGAAGGACAGATCCGAATAGGTCAGGTTGGCCAGATAGGTGTCCAGATGGCGGTTGTTGGCAGGCAGTTCCAGCGGCGCGGTGACCTGGTTGCCGATCAGGTGGATGGCGTTGAAATGATGCGCCAGCTTGATGAAGTTCTGGTAGTCGGTGAGGTTGCCCTGCCGCCGCCCGTTGACGCAGTCATGGACATTGGGCGGCCCGGCCACCAGTCCGAAGGTCACGTTGTCGCCGCCCAGGGTGATCCGCTTTGCGCGGTTGCGGGCGGTCAGGGTGAACGTGCGCGGCACCGTTTCCAGCGCCGCGGCAACGATGCTTTCGTCGATGCGGATGGTCTTGTTATCACGGTCGACGATGGCGCCCGCAGCTTCGAAAATCTCCATCACGTTTTCGCCCATCACCCGGATGCCCGCTTCCGACAGGATCCGCATCGAGGTGGCGTGCAGCTGGTCCATCTGCTCCGGGTTCAAGAGCTCAAACGGAGGGCAGGTGTTCTTCACCTGGCTCCAGGGCAGTTGCTCGATACTGCCGCCGGAGCGGGAGGATTTGCCGCGGCGTCCGCCGCTGCGCCTTTCGCGTGCCATGTCATCTGTCTTTCTGTTCAGGGTGCGGGCGCGTCATAGATCAGACGGCCCAGATCGGAGAATTTGCTGTCTGCGCGGGTGAACCCCAGCACCGCATCGCGGATTGCGCCGGCGCGGGCCTCGCCCAGCACGGGGGCGGCGAATTCCATGAATTTGCGCACCACGTCTTCCTGAGAAAACGGCGCCTCGGGGCCGCCGCGGGCGTGGACATCGCCGGACTCGATCACCCGCCCGTCGGTCAGGGTGACCACAACATCGGCCACCCTGCAGGCGGGGAAGCGGACCGAATGGCGCGCGGCCTCCGCGACCGAGATCCGCTCGTGGATCGAGGCCACAAGCGGGTCCGCCAGGCCCTCGCCCGAGATATGCTCCACCCCGATCCGGCCATAGGCCGCCTGCACCGCCACCGCAAAGCCCAGCGAATACTGCGCCTGGCTGGTGGTCGCAGGGATACCCGGGTAGAGGCAGGCGCTTTCGTAGAAGGTGTTGATGCGGATCCGGGCAAGCTGCTCATGGGTCAGGCCGTGCTCCAGCATCACCTGCCGCAGAGCGTCGATCGGGGCGTGGGCCCAGCGGCAGATCGGGTAGGGCTTCACGTATTGGTGTTCCATCTGCCAGAAGCTGCCGAGATCCTCCCAGTGTCCCGCCACCCGGTCTTCCTCAAGCGTGATCGCCGGGGCGCCGGTAAAGCCTTTCTCCGCCAGAACCGCAGCCGACATCCCGGCCATCGCGCCCCAGCCGGAGCCGTCATGCAGCATCGAGGGGCTGGCGATCTCGCGCATCATCTGGCTGCGGGGGCCGTGGAATTCGGCGATCCCCAGCGCCTCGCGCAGCTGGGCGCGGGACAGGCCGCGCATCCGGGCCGCAATTGCCGCCACCCCCAGCGCGTTCCAGGCGCCGGAGGTGTGGTAATCGCTGACGGTGGCGTGCAGTGACAGGGCCGCGCGGCCTGCCAGTTCATACCCCAGTGTTGTGATGGCCAGCGCCTCGGGGCCCGAAAAGTCCGGCACGGTTTCCGCCAGCGCCGCGATGGCCGGGATCACCACCACGCCGATATGGC
Source organism: Leisingera caerulea DSM 24564 (assembly GCF_000473325.1). Taxonomy (NCBI): domain Bacteria; kingdom Pseudomonadati; phylum Pseudomonadota; class Alphaproteobacteria; order Rhodobacterales; family Roseobacteraceae; genus Leisingera; species Leisingera caerulea. The sequence goes on along the minus strand of NZ_AXBI01000019.1, from coordinate 48,165 downwards.
CCTTGGTCGGAGCATAGCCGTCGTGGCCGTCCAGGTTGTCGGTGGCGGTTGCAGCGGCATAGGCGGCCCCTGCAACGCTCACCTTGCGGCCGTCGAACATCACGCGCGCCGCCAATCCCTGCGCGCCGCAGCCGTAAAGCGCCACGGCGGTTTCGCGGGCGATGCGGCCGGCCTCCATCGGGGTGGCGCCGATGGTGATGCCCAGGGTGTCGAGAAACATCAGCGATGCCGCCTCGCGGGTGGTGTCCGGCAGGGCGGCGGCGGTGAAGCCGAAGGTGAAGTCGGCGGCGCGGTCGAAGGTGGCGGTCATGGCGGAACTCTTGCAGGGGCGGTTTCGGCGTCAGGCTAGGGTGTCCGGGGGCCGGTGACCCGCAAATAAACCGGGGCCATAGGGGTGGGATATTTCGTGAAATGCGTGCTAGACGTCGTTTTCAGACCAGTCCGGGCCGCTAACCCTTGGGAATTGCGGCGCCTTTCAATGCATGTGAACATGGCCCCGAAACCGCCAGCGGACCGCCTTATGAAGAATCTCCCCCACCTGACTTTCCTGCGTTCGTTCGAGGCCGCCGCGCGTTATCTCAGCTTTACCTCAGCGGCGGATGAGCTGAACTGCACCCAGTCTGCTGTCTCAAACCATGTGCGCAGCCTGGAGGAGTTCATCGGGCGACCGCTGTTCGTGCGCCACCCGCGGTCCCTGTCGCTGACGGATGTGGGGGAGGCCTATCTGCCCTCGGTCCGCCACGCGCTGCAGGAGATTGATTCAGCAACGCAGCTGCTGATTTCGCAAAGCCATAAGCGGGAGGTGGTGATTTCCTGCCCGGTCAGCCTGGCGGAGAAATGGCTGATAAATGTGGTGGAGGATTTCACCAAGGCGCATCCGGACATCGACCTGACCATTCACAGCACCATCTGGGTGGATGTGGAGACTAATGTCTCCGACATCTCGATCACCATCAACCATGTGGATGATGTGATGGGACCGGCGGTGAAGCTGTGGGACGAGAAGCTGGCGCTGGTCTGCGCGCCGGAGTACCGGGTCGGCGGCGAGGCGCTGACCCGGCCGGAACAGCTGGCGGAGGCCAGGCTGATCCACATTCTGGGCCGCCCGGTTTATTGGGAGAAGATCGCCAGGCACTTCGGGCTGACCGGGATTGAGCATAAGGGCGGGCTGCAGACCAACTCCTCCAACATGGGGCTGGAATTTGCGGTCAACGCGCTGGGGTGCGTGGTGCTGCCGAAGTCTCTGGTGCGCCAGCAGGTGGCCAGCGGGCGGCTGGTTGAGCCGTTCACGTTCGATCTCGACTGCCCCTGGACCTATTTCGCCACCTTCAAGGACAAGGCGGCGACGCCCTCGGTCAAGCATTTCAAGACCTGGCTGCTGAAGGCTGCGGCGGAGATGGAGCTGTAAGGCCGGACCGGTCTCTGCCACGGGCATTGAAAGCCGGCGGTTGTTGCCGTATATACGGGTATATATACATGAGGCCTGCCAATGATTGAGACCAAGATCAGGAAAGTCGGAAACTCCGCTGTCATCACGCTGACGACGGAGATGCTGACAATGCTGGACGCCAAGGAAGGCGATACGCTGTTTGTGGTGCGCGGCGATGATGGCAGCCTTAGGGTGATGGCGCATGACCCCTCGGTGGCGGAGGCGCTGGAGGCGGCTGAGATCGTGATGGATGAGAACCGCGATCTGCTTCAGGCGCTTGCGTGAGCACTTATAAATGGGTGCCACTGGCGGCGGTGACTGTCATTCATGACCGGCAGATTGCCCGCCACGGCGGCGCGGCGGGGATGCGTGACAGGGCATTGCTGGAAATGGGTTGCGCGCGGGCGATCAACCTTGCGGCCTATTCGGATGCGGGTGTGGCGGAGGTCGCCGCGGCTTATGCGTTTGGCATTGCCAAGGCGCATGCCTTTGTCGATGGCAACAAGCGCACGGCGTTTGTGACCGCTGTCACCTTCCTGCGTCTGAACGGGTACCAGTTCCGCCCGGACCCGGTGGAGGGCGTGCGCATGATGGAGGACCTCGCCACTGGTGATGTGGGCGAGGGGGCATTTGCGGAGTGGCTGACGGCTGGGATGCAACCGATCTAGCTCTGCCTCACAGGTAAGTTCCGCCCGGACGAAGGCCGGGCAGCGCCCGACCCTCCCCACGGGAGGGCGCTTTCGCACCCACCCAGGGTCGGGCGCTGCCCTTGGTGTTTCAGTCCGGCCATACCGTTTAGTCAGGCCCGCAGACGCGCGCCGGAGGGGTCGAAAGCTGCCGCTTCCAGAATGCGCGCCTTGTGCGGCTTGCCCAGGATGAAGACCTCAACCTCATCGCCCGGCTTGGCAACTGCCGGGTTGGCATATCCCAGCGCCAGCGATTTGCCGACGGAATAGCCATAGGCGCCGGAGGTGACCCGGCCCACCGGCTTGCCGTCGGGGGTGAAGATCGGCTCGCCGCCCGAGGCATCAGCATCATTCACCGCGTCGATCTCAAAGGCAGACAGCATCTCGCGCGGGGCGTTGTCCTTGACCCTGAGATAGGCGTCTTTGTTGAGGAAATCCTTGTCCAGCTTGATGAGACCAGCGAGGCCCACCTCCTGCGGCCAGTATTCCTGGCTGTATTCGCGGCCCCAGGAGCCATAGCCCTTTTCGATCCGCAAGCTGCCGAGCGCACGGCCGCCCACCGGGCCGCCGTCGAATTCTGCGGCGGCTGCCAGCAGGGCGGAGTACAGTTTGACCTGGTCCTCTTCGGCGCAATGCAGTTCCCAGCCCAGATCGCCGGTGAAGGAGACGCGGATCGCCAGGCATTCGACGCCAGCCACGTCGATGGTTCGGGAGCGCATGAAGCGGAAGGCCTCGTTCGACAGATCCGCATTGGTCATCCGCTGCAGCATCTCGCGCGATTTCGGACCGGCCACGTTGAAACCCGCGATGCGGTTGGTGGCGACTTCAAAGGTGGTGCCTTCCGGCAGCTCCACCATGTTGAAGAACCGCTGGTGGTAGCGTTCCGCCATGCCGGAGCCGACCATCATGTACTCGTCATCCGCCACCTTGGTGATGGTGAAATCACCGGCCACGCCGCCGCGGACCGAGATCAGCGGAGTGAGGCAGGAGCGGCCCACCTCGGTTGGCACCTTGTTGGCGACCAGCTTGTCCAGCCAATCAAACGCGCCGGGGCCCTTGATCACGTAGTTGGCGAAGTTCGAGATGTCGATCACGCCGACGTTCTCGCGCAGCATGTTCACTTCGCGGCCCACCGGTTCCCACCAGTTCTGGCGGGTGAAGCTGTTGGTGTCCCGGGTGCCAGGGGTGCCGGAGAACCACAGGGGATGCTCCCAGCCGCAGTTGAGGCCAAAGACGCAGCCCATTTCCTTTTGCAGCTCATATGCGGGGCGCACACGGGCCGGGCGGCCGGCGCTGCGTTCCTCGTTCGGGAAGTGGATGGCGAAGCGGTGCGCGTACTGGTCTTCGACGCGGGCCTTTGTGAATGTCTTGTCGGCCCAGTCGCCGAACCGCGCCAGATCCCAGGCGAACATGTCGTACTGCGGTTCGCCCTCGATCATCCACTGGGCTGCCAGCAGACCAAGGCCGCCGGACTGCGAGAAGCCAGGGATGATGCCGGTGCAGCAGAAGTAGTTTTTCAACTCCGGCACCGGGCCCCAGATGGCGTTTGAATCCGGCGACCAGATCATCGGGCCGTTGATGACACGCTTGACGCCTGCGGTCTCTGCGCAAGGCACCCGCTCTGTCGCGCGGATCACGTTTTCCATGATCCGGTCCAGATCGTCGGGGAACAGCTCATGCGCAAAGTCCAGCGGGGTGCCGTTTTCGGCCCAGAACCGCATGTCCTTCTCATAGGCGCCGATCAGGAAGCCGTTGCCCTCCTGGCGGAAGTAGTATTCGCCGTCGCGGTCGGCGATCGAAGGCAGGCGGCGGCCCAGATTGGCGACCTCGTCAATAGACTCCGTCACGAAATACTGGTGCTCGGTCGGCTGCAAGGGCAGGGTGAGGCCCGCCATCGCCGCCACCTCGCGGCCCCAGAGACCACCCGCGTTCACCACCCACTGGGTGTGGATGTCGCCCGTTTCGGTTTTCACGATCCAGGAACCGTCGGGCTGCTGTTCGGTGCCGATCACCGGGCAGAAGCGTTCGATCTGTGCCCCCATGGCGCGGGCGCCGGCGGCATAGGCCATGGTCACGCCCGAGGGGTCGACGTTGCCGCCATCGGGTTCGAACATGATGCAGCGGATGTCGTCGAACTGGGCCAGCGGGTGCAGCTCCTTGGCCTGTTCGCGGCTGACCTCATGGAAGTTCAGGCCGTAGTATTTCGCTTTCGCCTCCTGCAGGCGCAGCTGGTGCTCGCGCTCCTCGGTCTTGGCCAGATAGAGGGACCCCGGCTGGAACACGCCGCAGCCTTGGCCGGTTTCCTTCTCCAGCTCCTTGTAGAGGTTCATGGTGTAGTGCTGGATGCGGGTCACGTTGTTGTTGTCGTGCAGCCCGTGGATGTTGGCCGCCGCATGCCAGGTGGAGCCTGCGGTCAGCTCATCGCGTTCCAGCAGAACCACGTCTTTCCAGCCGAGTTTCGCCAGGTGGTAGAGGATCGAGCAGCCGACCAGCCCGCCGCCGATGACAACTGCCTGTGCATGGGTTTTCATGCGTCTTGTTCCCTTGCCTGCGTGCCTGGAACAGCGCGCCCTGCAGGCCGGGGCGGGCCGCCAAATCCTTCCGGGCGACCCTAGCGGCGGCGGGGCTGGATGACCCGTGAAGAATTCAGACCCAATGGCCCCGGATTTGTTGGGTCATCCGGCGGCTGCCCGGTGATCTTTTTCATGACGCCCAGGAATTTGTCGGACCTTTGGAAATCGATGCGGCGCTCAGTCCGCCATGATGAGGAGGGCTTCCGCCTGCCTCCGGTTCTTCTCGACGGGCCGCCGGGGGTGGGGCAAGAACATGCGGGCGCGTCAGCTACGTTCAGGTGTTTGGGAAGCGGATTGGTTCACGCCGCGCCGCTCAGGGGCCCTAGTTGTCTTGATCCAGTCATAAAGCGTTGAAGGAGACACATACTTCTGACCGCTTTTCAGGCTGGACGGGGTGAACAACGTCAAAGCCTTTGGATCAAGCAAAAACAGAACCTTCGGTGTTTCTTGCTCGAATGCGGCCAATGAAATGTCCGTTAGACGTCCGCCTCACCGTCGCGCCGCGAATTGGATCGCGGATCGCGCCACGTTGTCAGGATCGAATTTGTGTACATTGTCTGAACCAACGGGTGCCTCGCAACGCTGTTCCGCACGTTCTCAACAACTTCCACATCCTTGGCTTCCACCAGCACCATCATGTCGATATCGGAGGATGAGATGCTCCACGCGCCTAGGATCTCGTCGTGCTTCTGCAAGTCAGCAAACAGCTGCCTGCAGTTAGGCGCGACCAGGCGGATATTGAAGAGTGCTCTGAAAGGTTGCGAGGTGAATTCTGCTTCCTGCGCGAGCTCTATCGTGAACCGTTTGATGATCTTCTTGTCAACCAGGCGGTCGATCGTCTCTTTGACCTTCTTGCGAGACGCACCAAGCTCTGAGGCAATGTCAGAGACTGAGGCCCGGCTGTTTTCGCTCAGGAGGCGAATGATCTTTCTCTGAAATCCATCCATAAGTCATACAGTTTTTGCGCAATTGACTGTGCCTAAGCCCAATCTGAAACGTCTTTTCCCAATAAGCGTCTTTCTGGGAACAGTCTGGGCGTTCATATCACACGCAAGCCTCGAACTGCCAGAGGTTATCCGCCCTGCGCGAGGCCCAAGCAAAGATATGAGAGACAGTTTATGACCACCAAGATTATCTACAGTCGGGTTGAAATTGACAGCGAATTCGATGCAACTACCTGGCAGAAAAAGATTTTCAACGAGCTGGCGACCAATTTCAGGTCTCGCTCCCGGCTCTTCCCCTGCACCTTTGGCGTCGCCGGTTTCGAAGCAGATCAGCTACGGTTTGCCTTTTCTGAAAACATGGACCCTGACGAAGTGTCTTCAGCCCTGAAGTGCTATCTGAAAGACGCCAAATCGTTCGGGAAGAATACCTCCCTGCTCGTCTTGTCGCGTCCGGGTCCGATCCAGAGCCTGGAGCATTACCGCGCGCGCTTCTGGTCAACCCTGGATGGTATTCACCAGACCGATGACACAGAGTGGCCCGAGAGCATTCCGACTGAGATCGACAGTGCGGGATGGGAGTGGTGTTTCGGCGGCGAACAAATCTTTGTGGTTTGCAACACGCCCGCGCATGTCAACCGGCAGTCACGGCGGTTTTCGAGCTTCATGCTGACGTTCCAGCCGCGGTGGGTTTTTAACGGTATTCTGGACACACGAGAGACCGCCGAGAAAGCCACCTCCAAAATCCGTTCCCGCATCTTGCAATACGACCTGATCAATCCGTCGGAGGATCTGGGCTTGTACGGCGACCCCGACAACCGGGAGTTCGCGCAGTATTTTCTAGATGACGAAAACCGCGCGGCCACGTGCCCGTTTCACAGCTTTACCAAGAAAAACCAAAATGAAGAGGAGAAGGTGGCATGATTTCATCACCTGGAAAATCTGTCGTCGTTCACTCAGCCGCTGCTGATTTGTCGGACTTCAGAGGGCTTGTTGAACGCTGCATGCCTGAACAGGGTTGCGTCGAAGTCCAGAATGACCAGTCAGACAAGGAGCATCCCTGGCACCAGCACGATACCGACGAGACCATTGTCGTGCTGAGCGGGCAGCTCCTGTTTTACTGGGAAGGCGGCGAAGCCGTTTGCAAGTCGGGGGATGTGATCGAGCTTCCGAAAGGGGTCAGGCACGGTTCGAAAGCAAGTTTCGGGGACGTGCAGTATCTGATTTCCTTTGCCAATGTGGATTTCGCAAGATGACAGATCTCAAAAAGACGCTGGGCCCGCTGAAAGGGGCGGGCCTGATGCTCAATATTGTCATTGGTGCAGGGCTTCTGAGTTTGCCGGGGCTTGCCTACCAGCAAGCCGCAGAGAACGCGATCTGGGTTTGGGCCTTGTGCGCTCTTGTGGCTCTGCCGCTTCTGTCTGTCTTTATCATAATGGGAGCAAGATTTCCGGATGCCGGAGGTGTGTCCGCCTTTGCGCAGAAGGCGTTTGGCAAATATGCATACCTAGCCAGCTCCTTTATCTTCCTTGGCGCGGTATCTTTCGGCCTGCCCGCTATCGCACTCACCGGCGGCCATTATCTGTCAGTTCTGGTCCCGGTGGATCCTGCAATTCTGGCAATAGCCTTGCTGCTGATCGCGACCGGAACACAACTTGCTTCACCGGAGGCGGCGTCAAGGATTTCGGCCATGGTTGCCTCTGCAATTCTGTTCTCGCTCCTGCTGATTGTTGCGGTTGGACTGTCCGGTATTTCACCTGAAATGCGTGAAGCCCGCGCCTTGACCGGTCCAACCATCGGATTTTCACAGCTGAGCGTCCCGTTCATGATGATCTTCTTCGCCTTCACGGGCTGGGAAGTCTCCGCAGGGACGTCCGAGGAGTTCAGAAACCCTAAGAGAGACTTCCCGCTGGCGATGGGCTTGTCGTTCCTTGCCGCTATGATGCTCTACTTCAGCATGGCTGTGATCGTCCATTTCACGCCGGTTGATAGCAATTACGAGGCTGCATTTTCTTCTATTATGCAGCGCCACCTTGGCGTCTGGGGCGGCAATTTGATGTCAGTTCTGGCTGTTGTCATAATCGTGGCCAACTTGATGGGGGCGATCTGGGCCGTTTCGCGGATGCTGTTGTCGCTTTCCAGGGAAAGTGTCGTCCCGCTGGACCTTTCCGCCGACGAAACCGGTCGCCCGCTGAAGGCAGTGTTTCTGGTCGTGGCGGTTCTGCTGGCCGTGCTCTGCCTGGATCTTTTCAACATCCTGGCGATTGAAGATATGCTGTCTTTGGCCGGTCAGAATTTCATCATCCTCTTCGCGGTCGCGGCTGCCAGCTTGATGACGCTGACGTCAAGCCTGTTTGAAAAACTGGTGGCGTTTATCGCGGTGGGTACTGTCGGTGTGCTGCTGGCACAGCAGGACGCAGCACTGTTGTACCCGGTGCTTTTGTCCGTTGCCGCAGGGGTCCTTTGGGCAGTCCAGAACAGGATGAATAAGACGAACATTCGAAACAGCCCGCGCAGTACGAGCTGAAGGAAAACACCTGGAAGTCTTCCTGAAGTGACGTTCTCCGTCACTAACTGGACCCGGCTGGTAATGCCGGGTCTTTTTTCTTTCCGGGCTTTTGGATACCTAGTCGGACGGCTGAGCCGGATGCTCCGCCGGCAGCCAAGACCTCACCGCGAAAACGGGCTCTGGAAAATCCCGTTGCGGCCCCGGATCGCGTTCGCACGGTTCATGGAGCAATCGGCGCAAATCGCGCCCGCCCGGGTCTGGATCAGATCATTTCCGCTGGCAGGAAGGGCGGCACGCTGGTTGCACCGGAACCAGACCGGCTGGCGGGATCGGTCCCGGATGCCGGTGCCATTGCCGGCCAGCTTCAGAAAAAGGAGGGAAGTTCGCCTCTGGTGTTTCCATCAGCGGGCCTTTTTGCGCGGGGCGGCTTTGTCTCAGCATTGGCAAAAACTGATGCTATCCCCGTTTTGCAACAGGGATAGCGCGGCAGGACAGAACCTGCTTGGGGAGGAACGGGTTTCAGCTGGCCGCGCGCAGTCCGCGGTCTAGGGAAACGCTACGCAGCATGGTGGAGAAGCGTTTGTAGCTTTCAGGAGAGTAGCGAACAGCCAAGAAGATCATCAGAAGCGAGCCTGCCGCCATCCCCAGCCAGACGTTGCTGAGGTCCGACATCGCATCCCGGACGGCGCCGGCAAACAAGGGCACGAAGCTTGCCAGGATATAGCCGCCGCCCTGCACGAAAGAGGTGAAATTGCCTGCGGTGGTGGGATCATCAACGTGGTCGATGGCCACGATGATCGACAGCGGGAACAGGATGCCGATGCCGACACCCAGCAGCGCCATTGCCAGGAACGACATGTCAATCGGAGCGGTGTAGAGCACGCCAAACCCCAAGGCTGTCATGATCAGCGCGAAGACCAGCGGACCGCGGCGGTCCGGGAAATGGTGGATGAAGGCTGCCACGCCCAAGGCTGTGACGGCTTCGATCACCGTCAATGCAGACAACAGCAGGCCCGCAGCCCCTTGATCAAGCCCCTGTTCCAGATAGAACGGCGGAATCCAGGCCATGACGAGCATAAACGCCCCGGTGCCGACCCCGAAAAACAGCATCAGCGACCAGCAGCGTGCATTGCGCCAGAACTGCGGCGGCGTGGTGCCGGCAGCGGGGGCAGGCGCGGTGCGCTCACTATCGGCGTTGCGCGCGGCGATGACCCAAATCAGCGCTGCAAGAACCGCAGGCAGACTCCAGGCCGCCAGCGTGCCTTCCCAGTCCAGCGAAGACGCAAGCCCTGCAGCCGTGCCCGCTGCGATGGAGGCACCGGCCACGATCCCGGTGGAGTAGAGGCCGATCACCCGGCCGGTTGCAGCGCCGAAGTTGCGCTTGGCGAAGCCCGGCATCAGCGATTGCACAATGGCAATGCCGATCCCGGCCCCTGCGGCGGTGACAAGAAGGCCGGCACCTGTTGGCAGCCACAGGCGGGCTGCGCAGGCCAGGGTGATGATCAGCGCGCCCAGCGTGATGCCGCCGCGCTCCCCCAATGCCGCGCGCAACTGGCGCACGTAGATGGCGCCAATGCCCATCAGAAACACCGGGATCATGGTCAGGAAGCCGATGATAGTGGAGTTTACACCGGTTTCGCCCAGGATTTGCGACACTAGCGGGCCGATGGCGGCAACTGCAGGGCGCAGGTTCAATGAGATCAGGAATATTGCGAACAGCAGTAACGCTGGTGACGCTTTGGCTATGCGTGTGGTCATGGGATACCCTTTCAGGAGGTGGTATGCGGGGGTTAAGCCGCTGAATAATCGGGTGATTTGATCAATTCTTGCGGATGGTTTTGGATGTCTGGAACAAAGACGCTGCTGTGCCAGTCATCGGGCGCCACGGGACGCAATGCGATGGAAACCGCGTGCGGGGAGCAGCCAAAGGCCTGAGTGACCGACTGGGTGATGGCTTCGGAGAGTGTTGCGTGCTGTTCCACTGTCAGGGTGGCGGCAAAATGCTTAATGATGACATGGGGCATGGGATCAGGCCTCTTGCAGGTCACGGGTTTCAGGCTGGGCCGACTGCCATGCTGGAACGTGGCAGCGGATTGCAGCGGCCAGCTCGGAAACACCGCCGGGTTGCAGAAGTTCGTAGTGGTCGGCAGCCAGCGCGTGGACCGGTGCCGGAGCGGCGAGAGTGCGTGTGGCCTCCTCCAGGAAGGAAAGATTGTCTCCCGCCGCCTTGAACAGGCGCACAGGCGCCGCCACCTGCCGTTCTTCGATTTGCAGCCCGTATTCGGGCGCATAGGTCTGTGCCACCAGCCGGGTGATGCGCAAGATCGTGCCCGGGTCCAGATCGGGCTTTTCAGCGGCGATGTACGCCACGAAGCCTTCCAGATCCGAGACCGTTTCAATAACCGGGGCCACGCGTTCTGGAGCGATGGTCTGGGAAAACACCGAATAGAGGATGGTCAGAAAGGACGCATCGCAGAACAGCGAAGCCTCATCCGCGCGCACCGGATCGCCGCCGGGCAGCTCCGGGGAGCCCGGCGCGATCAGGGTCAGCTCCGCCACCTCGCAGCCAGCCTGTTCCAGCTGATAGGCGGTCTCATAGGCCACCCGTGCTCCGAAGGAGTATCCCCAAAGCGTGTAGGGGCCTTCCGGTTGCGCCTCCCTGATCAGCTCGGCATCGCGCGCTGCCATTTCCTGGATTGAGCCGCAGACCTGCTCGCCGGGGTTCACGCCGGAGGCCTGAATGCCGATGACGGGACGGGGCGTGTCGAGCTCCCGCGCGAGGTGGCGCAGGTTCATCGGATAGCCGCCAAGCCCGGGCCAGCAGAACACCGGGATGCCGGCACCTTTCTTCAGCGGCACTGCGCGCGACAGGCTGGAGCCAGTGCCGCCGTCCGTCAAGCGGCGTGCCAGCGCTTCGATGGTCGTGTCCTCGAACAGCACCTGCACCGGCAGGCTGGTATCAAATGCGCGGTTGATGCCCTGCACCAGTTTGACGGCCTTCAGAGAGTCGCCGCCGATTTCAAAGAAATCATCCTGTACCGAGACGTCCTCAAGGCCGATTTGCGCGCACCAGATCTCTGCCAGAGTGGTTTCCGTATCGTTGCGGGGTTTAATGACCTCACGCTCGGCAGCGGCATCGTCGAACTCGGGGAATGCCTTGAGAGCATTCACATCCACTTTGCCCGAAGCGCTGTAGGGCATCGACGGTACCAGCGCCAGTTTGCTGGGCACCATGTAGTCGGGCAGCAGTGACTGCAGGTCGCGGCGTATCAGTTCAGCCGGGCCTTCCATATGCACGCTGTCTTCATGCATGCCTTCATGTGCAATCTGCTCGACGCTGACCTTGCCGAATACCGCGCTGTAGCAGGCGCCAGAGGCAAGCCCATGCTCGTTCAGGATCTCTTTGAGACGGGTGGCCGCGACGAGGTCGTTGCCGGACTTGGAACTGTAGCCGGAGGACATGGTGCCGATCCGGCAGCTGTTCTGCTGCACCCGCTGCAGGCTGCGGCCCAGGTCGATATAGGCGTGCCAGCGCTCTGCGTCCCGGCTGACCATCGAGATCATGCCGCTGGCGCGCTGATAGACACGCTGGTTGATCGCGATCACATGGCGCTGTTCCATGATATGGCGCGAGAACTGGTGCAGCCCGCCATCGCGATAGGCATAATGTCCCGGCGCCAGCCCGGAGATTTTGCTGCCATGGGCCTGGACGTAGAAACCCACCGGCAATTCGGTCCGCCGGTCTGCATGTGCAGTGACCGCATAGCCGGCAATATAGACGTGGCCCGGGCCGCAGTGCAGATGGGGCAGCGCATCCGGAACGTCCGTGCCTGCGCCGATACCCAGGCCATGGGCCGGCAGGATGTGATCCATCAGGCCCAGGATATGGCCGGTCTCGAACTCCAGCACTTCACGGATGTTGTTCTTGTAGACCGGTTCGATCGCCGGAATCTTGCCCACAAAATGCAGCTGCATCACAGGTGTGTCTGAAGCCGGGCGCGGCGCGGTCAGAACCAGTTCGTGCCGGGCCGGGTGATAGTAGTAGTAGCCGGGTTCAAACCCTGCCACATTGGCCAGCTCCACATAGACTTGCGTTGCATTAAGCGCGCCGGGAGAGGCATAGGCGTGTTTCGGCAGCAGCCGTTCCGCGCTGGTGAACTGGCCAAGCCAGCGGAGCAGATATCCCAGATCCTGCGCACTGAGCTCTTCAAGCCCACCGGTGCCGGAGGCGGGCTGCTTCTGTTGCGAGAGCACCGAAAGGACATCCTCGGCCGAGACCTCTCCGCCCTCGTAGAAACGATAGGTCTTACGGGCAAAAGCAAGCCGCCGCTGAGCCGCGTCCGCGTCTTTGCCTGCAAGGGCATAGGTCTTGCGCCCTTCGATTTCGGCGTCCGTGCGCAACCCGGCGCCAGACAGCTGGGCCCGCACTTGCAAGCGGCTTTTTTTGCTGTGGTGGTGGGCGCCGGCATTGCCCTGATCCATCAGTGGCGCTTCGCGCGTGTTCAGTTCAATACCCGCAGCAAGCACCGGCTGGCCGGTGCGGGCATGGGGTTTGATGAACACGCCGGCAGCTTTGACCCAGTCGTGGTTCTCGATGGCCAAGCGGATTTCATCCAGTTCTATCCGGTAGCCCCGGAATTTGACCTGATTGTCGGCACGGCCCTGAAACTGCAAGCCGCCATCCGGATTGCGGCGCACCAGGTCTCCGGTTTTATAAAGCCGCAGCGGCAAACCGTCAGCCGGGCTGACCCAGGTGATGAAGCGCTCGGCCGTCAATTCGTCGCGGTTGTGGTAGCCATTGGCCAGCTGGCGGCCGCCAATATACAGCTCGCCCGAAGCGCCATCGGCAACCGGCTGCAGGTTTTCATCCAGTACCCAACAGCTGGTGTTCGCGGCGGGCTGGCCGATCGGGATCATTTCCGGGCCGTTTTCCAGCCCTGCCGGATCCACAGTCTGGGCGGTGGCATTAATCGTGCATTCGGTCGGGCCATAAAGGTTTACCAGCCGGCAACCGGGGCGGGCTTCGAAAATCCGGGTGGCCAGCTTGCGGGTCAAGGCCTCTCCGCCGCTGAACAGGCTGGTGAGAGTTGTGCAGGTTTCGAAATCCGGAAGGTCAACCAGTGCCTGCAGCAAGGTTGGCACCCCCTGCAGCATAGTAACCCCATGCTGTTTGATCTGTTCAATCAGAGCTTCCGGGTCACGGTAAACGCCGGGACGGCCCATCACGACCTGAACGCCGCAGCAGACTGCCAGCAGTTCCCATTGCGCGGCGTCAAAGCTGACCGGGGTTTTCTGCAGGATAACTTCACCCACCCGCAACTTCTGCTCGGTCTGCAGCCAGGTCAGCTGGTTGAGGATCGCAGCATGAGAAATGCCCACGCCCTTGGGCGCACCGGTGGTGCCGGAAGTATAGATCATATAGGCCAGATCGTCCTCCAGCAGGGCAGGGCCGCACAGGCAATCGCTGTCTTCCCGTCCAGGGACCGCATCCAGCGCATCCAAGGTGATCACGGTAACTCCCGGCAGGATCATCTCGGCCAGGCGGCCACGCAGCTTGTCCTGGGTGACAATCACATCAATACCCGCATCGCGGATCATATAGCTCAGCCGGTCCACTGGGTAATCGGTGCCCAGTGGCAGGTAGGCACCACCTGAGAACAGAATTCCCCAGAGGCCGGCCATCATCTCGGCGGAAGAGTCCGCGAACAGCCCCACCCGGCTTCCCGCGCCGACACCTGTGCGTTTCAGACGGGCGGCCAGGCGAGCGGCGTATTCGGCCAGATCGCTATAGCGCAGCGCGCTGGTATCGTCGCATACAGCGATTTCTTCACCGCGGCAGCGCACCTGCAGCATCAGCATATCTACCAGCGAGGTGCGTTCCGACGCAGTGCGCAGCAGCGCGCGGGTGATGTCGGTTTGCTGAGGCCGGTCGGTAACGGGTTTGGAAAGGAGCGAGTTGGGGGTGCTCATGGTATGTCCTGTCAAGTATTGGAATGGTCATTACAAAACTGGCGGCCACTCACCGCCGCGGCAGGCCGGCAGTGAGTAAGTTGCTATTCAGAAAAATGCCAGCAGCAGGTACGCCTGCTGCGGGATGAGTCAGTGGTTTTCGTAGAGAAAACCTCGGCCGGAAATCGGGTCGGTCACACCGCAGCTACGCAAGGCGTGCCAGTAGAGAACCGCATTATTAGACATTACCGGTTTTCCAATCCAGGTTTCCGCGGCGGCGGCAAAATCTGCCATGGGAACATTGGTTCCCACTTGGACAATGGCTTCCACATCCGGTCCGTCAACGTCCAGCACCGCGTCACGCAGGTTTGCCGGGGTAACGTCGGAGATGTTTGACGGCGTCCGTCCGCCAAGACCATGCATGGCCGCAACCTCGATCCCGCTATCGGTGAAGAACCGCGAAACCGGTTCATCGCCCAGCTCCAGATAAGGAGAAATCAGGCCAATTCTCCGGATACCGCCAAGCGCTTTTAGCGCTGCCAGGATTGCGTCTGCGCTCATGATGATCTTTGCACCGCCTGCTGCTTCCGCAAGGCGGCCATTCAAAGCCTCATGCGCAGAGTGGCCTTCCCAATATCCATCTGGAGATACCGCAACAATAATCGCCCCGGTGCCGCAATGGCGCAGGCTGCGTATGGCGTCCGGGGTGGAGCTGCGGATGTTTTCAATGACCCGATTGAAGCCCGCCTCATGGGTCAGGGAATCATCGTCGATGATCATCCTGCCGATGTGGTTTGTAACGCCAAGGGGACGCATGGCCTCCATCTCTGGCTGAGCCGAAGTGTTGGTCGATGGAATGGCGACACCGACGCGCAGCCGTTTTCCCAGAAAATTACTCATGATTAAATCCTGTAATTTTGAAATTTTCGATCAATGGCTTGGGGCGCAGCTGTGCTGCTAGGCAAGAAACGTTGCGGCCATATCGGCGCCGCCATGGCCTTGGTCCTGCACCCGCCTGTAGCGGTTCAGGCCTGCCTCGGCCAAATCCAGCTTCACCCCGGTCTCCAGTGCGGCCTCAACAATCAGAGCACTGTCCTTGACCGCATTATCGATGGTGAATGCCGGAGTGAAATCCCCCGATGCCATAGCCTGGGCTTTCAATTGAAAGAATGGGGTATCCAGTGGCCCGCCACGCACGGTGTCCGCCACCAGTTCCGGATCCAGTCCCAAGCTGCGAGCCAAGGCCAGGCTCTCTGCCGCTCCATGGGTCAGAGCGAAAACCCAGCTGTTCAGCGCCAGCTTCAGCCGGGTCGCCATTCCGGGGGCGGTGTCAAGCCAGCGTGTGGCTTTGCCAACAGCATCCAGTACCGGCTGCACAGCTTCCTTAGTGCTGTCCGGACCGGCAGCCAGCACTAGAAGCTGGCCGGCCTCTGCGGGTTGGCGGGTGCCAAGCACAGGTGCGTCGATCAGGGTGAGCCCTTTGCGGGCCGCCAACGTCTCCAGCCCGGACATGTCGGCCGGCCCGACTGTGCTCATTTGGAGCCAGCTGACGGGTGCCGCGGGGGCGCTGTCTGCGTCCGGCAACGCCGACATGACTTCTGCGATCGCGTTGGCGTCTTTAAGCATAGTCAAAATGACACTGGCATTCAGAACCGCCTCGGCAGGATCCGCCGCCGGGGTGATGCCCGGTGCGGCCAAGGCTGAAGCCTTGTCAGCGGAACGGTTCCATACGCTGACTTGGCAGCCGGCGGCAGCGATGTTGCGGGCCATCGGCGCCCCCATCAGCCCGGCTCCCAGAACTGCTACCCGCAGGGATGGGCAGGATGGCGGCAAAATAGTGTCAGTTGTCATGTTAAACCTCTGTTTTCCGGGTCCAAGAGACTGCTGTGGCGCCAAGCCCACTTGGGCGGCCGGCATCTGAAGCCGCTTATGGAACAATCATTCCATAACAGTCAACAACCAAAAGGAGATCTTCATGCTGATGTTACACCGTTTCGATGGAGGCTTCGACGATACTGTGCAGATAGGGTTTGCGGCTGGCCGCTGGGAGGCCCTTGCTGATGACTCTAAGGCCTTGTATTATCGCAACAAAGTAACGGGATAGCATTTTGCAGTCCCGATCAGGCGAAATTTCGCCGCTCTTTTGGCCGTGCTTCAGGAGGCGCAGCAACCCACTTTCCAACCGCTTGAAATGCTGTGCGACCAGCGCGCTGAGTTCAGGGTCCCGGCCGGAAATCTCCAGGCTGCTGTTGGCGGCGAAACAGCCAAAGCCCTCGTGGTCGCTCAACTCGTCGTCAACGATGGATAGCAGCAGTGACCGGAGGCTGCCGCGCACATCTGCGGTGCGGGAGATCTTCGCGACATTCTCAGTGGTTACCCGCCTGTATTCTTTAAGTGCAAGCGCAAAAAGCGTTTTCTTGCCCCCAAAGGAGTTATATATCGTGCTGCGGGACAGGCCGGTTGCTTCCACCAGATCATTCATGGAGGTCGCAGCATAGCCATTGCGCCAGAATGTGCGCATGATTGCGTCAACCACCGCGCCTTCATCAAATTCTCTAGGCCTCATAGTGCTCTCAACCGTTCTGTACCGAATGTTTCAGAACTATGCCAGAAGAGAGATCCATGCAACTATGTTGTGCAGGTGATCGAGCGCAGCAGTGGCGGACACATCAGCAACTCCTACCGGTACCCGATGCAACTGGATCTGGCTAAGTGCTGAAAAGGGTTCCGGCCTTTGATCCCAATGGGCTGGCATGCGCTGAACCTGCTGTCCTGTTAGGCTCCAGACCCATTGATTTCCTTCTGGCAGCGTGGTTCATGGTTCGAGAAACGAGCGGTGAGCATGTCGGATCTCTTCTGGCTTACGGACGCGCAGATGGCGCGCCTGGAGCCCTGTTTTCCGAAGTCGCACGGCAAGCCGCGTGTCGATGACCGTCGCGTGTCGAGTGGGATTATCTTCATCAATCGTAATAGGTTGCGCTGGCGCGACGCTCCTGCTGAATACGGTCCCCACAAGACGTCGTATAAACGGTGGAAGCGGTGGAGCGGCAAAGGCATCTTTGCGCAGATGATGGCTGGATTGGCTGCCGGGCATGGCGAAGAGAAGACCGTGATGATCGCGCGACCTACCTCAAGGCCCACCGGACAGCGACCAGCATGGGCATGAAAAACGGAGGCGCGGTCGCCTGATTGGCCGGACCAAGGGTGGCATGAACACGAAGCTGCACGCGATCTGCGACAGCCATGGCCGACCACTCAGCTTGTTCGTCACTGCCGGGCTCCTTCTCGGCGATGCAAGCATCGCCTGCCAGGCAACGGGTCAGCGACTACATAGGCGCGCGGGCTTTGCGCAGCAGCCTTCCGGATGTCGAATGGCTTCTCGGGGACCGTGGCTACAACGCTGACTGGTTCAGAGAGGCGTTGAAAGACAAAGGGATACGCGCCTGCTACCCGGGTCGAAAACAGCGCAAGACGCCTGTGCAATACGACAAGCGCCGCTACAAGCGGCGCAACCGCATTGAGGTCATGTTCGGCAGGCTCAAAGACTGGCGGCGCGTAGCGACCCGATACGACAGATGCCCGAAGGCCTTACTGTCGGCTATCGCACTCGCTGCAACCGTCATCTATTGGCTATGAGTCCTGGTCATCTAGCAGCGCATGAGGGGGGTGTGATGTCAAAAAGTTCTCTCACCCGGTAATCTCTTTCATCACCCCCAGAAACTTCGCCACTTCGCCCACACTGTTGTAATGGCACATGGAGACGCGGACACAGCTGTCCATGCCAAGCGGCGCCAGGATGTTGCCGGAGTAATGGTCCGCCTTGCGCAGGTGGGTGCGGATACCCTGCTCGTTCAGGCGCTTTACCACATCCACCGAGGGCACGCCTGCGACGGTCAGCGAGACCAGCCCCTCCCTGGCGGGATTATCGGCACCGCCCAGAATGGCAACCCCCTCCATCTCTGCCAGGCCGGGCAGGTTGCCGGTGCCATGGATCATCGCGTCGGTCAGCGCTTTCTCGTGGGCGTGGATCGCCTCGCCCGCGGCCACGACCTTGGCGCGCCGGTCCGTTGCGTCGCTGACCTCGCCGCCGAGCCATTCCAGATAACCGGCTACATCCGAGAGCGTCGCATAGCTGCCGGTGTCGCGGGTGCCCATTTCCCAGTTGTCTTCCGGCCCGCCGATCAGCGCGTTGTGCGGCAGTTTGGTCAGCCGGTCCGAGATCCAGGCGAGACCGTAACCGTGGCGCGAGAACATCTTGTAGGGCGAGATCACATAGCCATCGACGCCGTATGCAGTCAGGTCAATGCGCCCGTGGGCCGCGTGCTGGATGCCGTCAACGATGATCAGGCAGTCTGGGGCCACCGCGCGGATGGCGGCGGCGCAGGCGGTCAGATCAACACCCATGCCAGTGACCGGAGAGGTATGGACGATGGTTGCCACCACCGTGTCCGGCGTGACCGCACGGGCATAGGCATCGGCGGAGATAGTGCCAGTGGCGTCGTCATGCGGGATCAGCACGTGTTTCTGACGTGCCACCCCGGCCCAGCGGGCGCAGGCGGAGCGGGTGGCCGGGTGCTCCAGCGTCGAGCTCAGTACGGTGCCGCCTTCCGCGGTGCCGAGGCAGGCGTTCATGATCAGGCGGAACAAGAGCTCTGTGCCGCTTTCGCCGACGAAGAACTGGCCGCCCGGGGCGTTCATCATCACGCGCATGTCGTCCTTGGCCTTGGCGATCACCCGCACCAGTTCATGGCTGCCGGGATTGTCGCGGCCCTGGTTGTCGGGAATGGCAGCATAGCGGGCGGAGGTCTCCACCACCGCGTTCAGCGTCAGCGCGCCGCCGGCGTTCTCAAAAAACACGCGCGGCCCCTGCTGGGGGCATTCGTCCACCTGGGCGAAACGGGCGCGGATCTGGTCCAACAGGGTGTCAGTGATCTGAGGCATAGCAAGTCCAACCGGAAGGCGTTTGATTTGCCGTCACACTAGGGGGATTGCCGGGCGGGTACATCCAAAAAAATCCGGGGCTAAGCGCCGGAAATATTTGTGAGGAACCGTCCGGAGGAACGCCGGTCAGCACCCGTCCGCCCCGTCAAACCAAAGGTTTGCCTCCGGCAAAACGGGCGGGCGCTGCCCTCACTGGGTCAGGTGATAAACCCCGAAAACGGCACACGCAAGGCGGCCCGGTGCACCATCTCCGACAGGGTGATGATGTCGAACACCGGACGGTTCAGCGCGGCCTGAAGCGCATGGGCATAGGGCGGCAGGTCGGTGCATTCCAGCACGATCGGGCCGATTTCCGGGTTGCGGGCAATCATGTCCTGGGCGGCGGCCAGCAGCTCTGCCTCCACCTTGGCCAGATCCATCGCGGTGCGCTCGTTGCGCAGGACCACGGTGGAGAACTCCTCCGCATCGTCCAGCCCCTGAACCACGATGGGCGTATTTTCAGCGCCGACACCGCGCAAGTGCGCCTCCGTCAGGCTGCCGGCGGAGGCGGTGATCACCCCCACCGTGCGCCCGGTCATCTGATGCGCCAGCGGCACCTGGATCAGCGAGGAGACGAACACCGGCACATTCACCGCTGCCGCGATCTCCTTCTGGAAAATCGCCAGGAACCCGCAGGAGCCGGTGATCGCCCGCACGCCCTTGGCCTCCAGCCGCTTGGCAGCGTCGATCAGCCGGTCCTTCATCTCACCGGTGGGATTGGCCAACAGTTTCGGCACGGTGATCCCGTCCAGCATTTCATACAGCGTGGTGAACTGCAGGCTGGAGGGGTTCTTGATGTGGCCAGGGGGCTTGGGGAAATAGCTCTCCAGCGCCAGCACGCCGATGGAGGCGCCGCAGATGTTTTGACCGCCGGGGTGGATGGTCATGCCTTGATCCTTTCATAGCGCCGTGTGCGGAATGGCGAGAGGTCTTCGTTCACCGGGGTGTGGCTGACGATATCCGCCACCAGCCGCCCGGTTTTCGGGGCCATCATCAGGCCATAGTGGCTGTGGCCGAAGGCGGCGATCAGATCGGGGAAGCCCTCGACCTCGCCAATGCAGGGCAGGCTGTCGGGCAGGCTGGGGCGCTGGCCTGACCAGGTGTCCATATCGTCTGCCCGCAGATCAGGCAGCAGCGCGCGGGCCAGCTTGACCAGCCCGTCGAGCCGTTTCTGGTTCACGGGCTGGTCGAGACCTGCAAACTCGGCGGTGCCGGCAACCCGCAGTCCTTCCTCCATCGAGGAGGCCACGAATTTCATGTCCATATCCATGATCGAGTTGTTGAGCGCGACGCCAGGGGAGCGGAAGGACACATGATAGCCGCGTTCGGATTCCATCGGGATCCTGATGCCCAAGGGTTTCAGCAGTTCGCCGGACCAGACGCCCATGGCCAGCACCAGCTTGGGCGTCCATTCCTGGCCCGCCTCGGTCGTATAGCTCCAGCCGCCGGTTCCGGACGGTTGGATCGCCCGCACGGTTTGCCGCAGGATTTCCCCGCCCATCGCTTGGAACTTCTCCGCCAGAACGGTGCCGATCCGGCCCGGGGAGGTTGCACGGGCTTGGCCCTTGATCAGGATCGCAGCCTGGAATTCCGGCGTCAGCGCCGGTTCCAGATCGCGCAGCTCCGCCGTGCCGATACGCTCCATATCGGCCCCGCGGTCGCCGCGCATCCGGTAATCCACCGAATTCAGATCGGCTGCGTCCGCGTTGCGGAAGGCGTGGACGTAATAGCTGTCCTGCACCAGCTCCTCATGCCCGGTGCCCGCCAGATGCTGGCGGTACAGCTCCACGCAGTTGCGGTTGAGCATGTCCATCGCGTCGGAGATCTGCTGAATCCGGCCCTCGCGCCCCTCGGACAGGAACCGCAGTCCCCAGGGCGCGACCTTTGGCAGGTAGCCGGGTTTCACTGAGACCGGCCCCAGCGGGTCCAGCAGCCAGCCCGGCACCTTCTTCCACAGGCCGGGCATGGATTGCGGCACCACCGACCAGGGGGAGATGATGCCGGCATTGCCGTAAGATGTCGCCTGGCCGGGGGCATCCCGGTCGATGAGCCGGACCCTGAGGCCCCGCCCGGCCAGGGAGAGGGCCGAGCAGATGCCAACGATCCCGGCGCCCAGGACAGTGACATCAGGGGAGGCGCGGCCGCTCATTGCGCGGCCTCGGTCTGGAGCTTGCGCTGCTGGCCCAATTGCTGGACCAGCACCGGCGCCATGACCACCATCGCGGCGATGTCGGAGCCGCCGGACGGCGCCACCAGCAGCAGGCCGCCAATGGCCATCAGCAGCCGCCAGATGCCGTTGAGCGGGGCCAGGAAGTAGGCCGAGACAGCGGTGGCGATGGCAAAGACGCCCGCCGCGCAGGTCAGGGTGACCTGAGTGAAGCTCAGCAGCGTGAAATGCTCCGGCAGCACGATCAGCATGGTCGGCGCATAGACAAACACCATCGGCACCATCAGCTTGCCCAGCCCCAGGGTAAAGGCATTGAGGCCGGTGCGGAACGGGTTGGAGCCCGCAATCCCGGCCGCCGCATAGGCCGAGGCGCAGACCGGCGGGGTGATCTCGGAAATCACACCGTAGTAGAGCACGAACATATGGGTGGCTAGCGGCGGCACGCCCAGCTGGCTGAGGGCAGGCGTCGCAACCGCCACCAGCATGATGTAGAGCGCGGTGGTCGGCAGGCCGGCCCCCATCAGGATGCAGGCCATGGCGATCAGCACCAGCGACAGGAACTGCTGGATCGACGGCTGGCTGAACGCCTCGATGGAGGTCCAGTCGAGGAACGGCGCAATCGCTGCCGCCATATCCGCCGCGCCGCCGGTGACCATAAAGCCGAGGCGGAAGCCGACGCCGGTGGTGTTGATCACACCCACCACGATGCCCACCGCGGCAGACGCCGCGCCAACGGCCAGCGCGTATTGCACGCCGACGTGGAAACTGTCGAACAGGTCGCGGAAGTTCTGGCGTTCATTCCTGTGCAGGCAGCCGATCAGGGTCAGCGCGGCCAGCATTCCCGCCATCACCGGGGTATAGCCTTCACCGGAATAGGGCGATGCCTTCCAGAAGATGAAGCCCAGCAAGGCCAGCGGGATCACCATGGTGGCTGGCTTGTTGAAGGCACAGAAGCCCACCACCACACAGAGGCTGAGACCGATAAAGGCCGCCATATTCGGCGAATAGCCGGAAAACAGCACCAGCAAAAGCGCGATCAGCGGAATGATTGTGTACCAGCCGTCCTTCCAGACCTGCAGGAACTTGGGCAGCTGATCCTTGGGGTAGGCGGTCAGGCCAAGTTTCTTGGCGGTGAAGTGCACGATCGAGATCACCCCGATATAGTGCATCATCGCCGGCACAATCGCCGCAATCACGATGGTGGTGTAGGGCACCTCCAGATACTCGGCCATCAGGAAGGAAGCCGCCCCCATGATCGGCGGGGTGATCTGCCCGCCCGCCGAGGCCGCGGCCTCAACCCCGCCTGCGAAATGGCCGGGGTAGCCCATTTTCTTCATGTTCGGGATGGTCAGCGAGCCGGTGGAGACCGTGTTGGCAATGGACGAGCCGGAGATCGTGCCGAAGAAGGCTGACGACACCACCGACACCTTGGCCGGGCCGCCGGTGTAGCGGCCCGCCAGCAGCATGGCATTGTCGACAAAGAACTGCCCCAGGCCCATCCGCTGCGCCACCACGCCGAACAGCACAAAGTGGAACACCACGGTGGAGACCACCCACAGTGTCACGCCGAATATGCCTTCGGACGGGAAGTACATGTTGTTGACGAACTGCTGCCAGTTGACGCCCGGGTGCTTGAGGATCTGCGCGGGCATGTAGGGGCCGAACAGCGCATAGACCATGAACACCAGAATGATCAGCGGCAGCACAAAGCCGATGGTGCGGCGCGCGATCTCCAGCACCGTCAGGATCAGCACCGAGCCAAAGAATACATCCAGGCTGGAGGGATTGCCCTGCCGCAGTGCCTGTTCGCTGATGTCAAAGCCGAACATGTCAAAGCCGCGCCAGCTGACCCAGAGAAACAGCGCCGCTGCCATGCTGAGGCCGGTCAGCGCCCAGTCATAGAGCGGCACATTGCCGGGACGCAGGAGGCTGGGGCCGCGCCATTCCAGGCTGTGCGCGGTCCGGATCATGGGGAAACCCACAAAGATGAACAGGAACAGCCCTGCCAGGTGGATGCCCATATGCACATGGTCCACCGGCGTGCCGAAGCCGGCCGTCCAAAGATGATAGAGGGCAAAGGCGATGCTGGCCCAATAGATGACGCCAGTCAGCCTGGGGCCGTTGTTACGAGTGTTGAGGGCGGAGTCGTACTGCTTCTCCAGCTCCTCAAGCGCCTTGTTGTCGAGATGGGTGTCCAGGGACATCGGGGTCTCCAGTCCGGGGCCTTGCCGGCGCGCGCCATTGATCCGCACTGCGGACAGGGGCGCCGGGAAACAAAAGGCGGCAGCAGAGCGCACCCTGCTGCCGCAGTTCAGGGGGGAGGAATTACTTCAGCATGCCGATTTCGCGGTAGAAGCGCTCAGCACCCGGGTGCAGCGGCACACCGATGCCCTCGACGCCGTCCAGTGCGGTTTCCAGGGTAATCGCCTTGCCCTTGGGGTGGCCGTTGTCCAAGAGCTTGCGGGCGGTATCGGACCACATCGCCTTAGTGATCTCATAGATCAGCTCTTCGTCCATGTTGGCATTGGTGACCAGCATGCCGGAGACTGCCACGGTGTTCACGTCATAGTCCACACCCGGATAGGTGCCTGCCGGAATGGTCGAGGGGATGTAGTAAGGCACGGTGGTGTTGGCCTGTTTGATCTCTGCCTCGGACCAGTTGTGCAGTTCCATGCCCTTGGTGTTGTCGAGCTGGATCATTGCGGCAACCGGTGTGCCGGCTGCATAGAAATAGGCGTCCAATTGGCCGTCGGCGATGCGCTCGGCGGACTGGGCGTTGTTCAGCTCAGCCTCGTCGATGTTATCGCGGTTGACGCCGTGGTCGTTCAGGATCAGCTCCACCGCGATCTGGGTGCCGGAACCGGCCTGGGCAATGCCGACGCGCTTGCCCTTAAGGTCAGCAAGGCTCTCCAGCTTGTGGCCCTCGGGCAGCACCAGGTGCAGGTCTTCGGGGAACAGGTTGGCAATCACCCGCAGGTCGGGCTTGGCGTTGCCCTCGAACTTGCCCTTGCCGTGATAGGCGAAATGCAGGGTTGCGGCACCGGACAGGCCCGCTTCCATCTGGCCTGCCTGGATTGCGTTCACGTTATGGGCCGAGGCGTTGGTCGACTGGGCCATCGCCACCAGTCCAGGAACGCCGCAATTGCCGCCCTCGTCACAGGAGCGTGACCCGGGCGGGTTGGAAATCGCATTGGCAATGATGCCGCCGATCGGGAAATAGGTGCCGCCTGCGCCGCCGGTTCCGATGCGGAAAAACGTCATGTCCTGCGCCACAGCAGCTCCGGTCAGCATGGTGCAGGCCAGCGCGGCCCCGGTCAGTTTCTTGAAAAATCCCATTGTCTCTTCCCTTGGTTATTGGCTGCGGCCTTGCCCGGCAGCTCTCTCCTCCGATTGTTGCATCATGATAAAGGAGAAGCATAAGTACAAATTTAAAATTATACTGTATGTATAGATCAAATTTATGATAGCTTTGCGCCAGGGATCCGGAACATGAACTCACATCAGCTTGCGGTCTTTCATGAGGTCATGAAAACCGGGTCGGTCAGCCAGGCGGCGCGCAACCTGCACCGCACCCAGCCAGCGGTCAGCGCTGCCATCAAGACACTGGAGGAGGAGCTGGGCCTGACCCTGTTCCTGCGCGAAGGCCGCCGCCTGGTGCCGGTGCCCGAAGCGCAGTATCTGATGGAGGAGGCGACCGAAATCCTGTCGCGGCTGGAAACCGCGCAGCAGAACCTGGCCAATATGCGCGACCGGGTGCAGGGTTCGATCCGTATCGTGGCGATGCCGGGGCCGTCGACCTATCTGCTGCCGGAATTCATCAGCCGGTTCGTGGCCGGCAAGCCCGAGGTGCGGGTGACGCTGGCCACCCGGTCTTCGCCGCAGGTGCGCAGCCTGGTTGCGGCCAACAGTTTCGACATCGGCTTCTGCGACATGACCCGGTTCCGCGGCGACCGCAAGCTGTACGCGGCGGAGGAGTTGCCCAGCAACTGCCTGTGCGCCGTGCCGGCCAGCCACCCCCTGGCAGAACGCGAGGCGGTCACGGCGGCCGATCTGAACGGTGTGCCGATGGGGGCCTTACAGCCGGATCACAACACCTATCAGGCCACCTCGCAGGCGTTTCTGGCCGCCGGCGCCGAGTTCAACCTGCGCTACGATGCGCAGTATTTCCTGCCGCTGTTCCACTTCATCGCCGCGGGCCAGGCCTGTGCTGTGGTCGATGTGCTCAGCGCCGAAAGCTACCGCCGCAGCAACGCGGGCGAGGCGCGGATCCGGTTCCTGCCGTTTGAGCCGCAAATTTCTTTTGGCTATTCGATCCTGACCCCTAGCGAGCGCCCCCTGTCGCAGCTGGCCGCCAGTTTCGCCAAAGCCTGGCGGGAGTATGTGACGGAAATCCTGGCGGAAGCTGCCGGGTAACCGGATTCTGGGAAAATCCGGAGCCCCGCACCAGCTGCGCCCGCGGCGTTTTCTGCCGGCCCGCGCCCGCCCGCTTTACCATCCGGGGAGTGCCTCCGGCACAGCCCCTGTAGCGCCCCAGTGCTCCGGCGGGGCGGGCGCTTGGTGCATTAATCCGGCCGTTTTTGAGTTGCCTCTATTTTGGTCTTCACATCTATCTACATAACTGTATACAGTTTGGAGTACGAATCCCGGGCCGCGCCCCGGGCGGGTTTTACGACGAGTCAGGGAGCACCCATGATGAACACGCTAAACGGCGCCGAGGCGATGGTGCGCTCCTTGGAGGCGCATGGGGTCACCCATATCTTTGGCCTTTGCGGCGACACCACGCTGCCTTTCTATGATGCGATGAACCGGCTGGACCATGGCATCACCCACGTCCTTAGCCGAGATGAGCGCAGCGCGGCCTATATGGCCGACGGCTTCTCCCGCGTGACTGGGCGGGTGGGGGTCTGCGAGGGGCCATCCGGAGGTGGTGCCACCTATATTCTGCCGGGGCTGATCGAGGCCAACGAAAGCTCTTATGCGGTGCTGGCGATCACGACGGACATTCCGGTCGGCTCCTACGGGAAGTACCCGCTGACCGAGGTGGATCAGGAAACCCTGATGGGGCCGCTGACCAAGTTCAATACGGTGATCAAGCGCGCCGGCCACATTCCGCGGATGGTGCGCCAGGCGTTCCGGGCGATGACCACCGGCCGCTCCGGCGCGGCCCATCTGGGGCTGCCTTATGACATCCAGTACGATGATGTTTCCGCCGACGACATCTGGGGCGATCCCAAGCACCAAAGCTACCCCGCCTACCGCGCCGCGCCGGAGCCGGGCGCAGCGGAGGATGCGGCGGAGGCCATCCTGTCCGCAAAGTCGCCGCTGATCGTCTGCGGCGGCGGGGTGGTGATATCCGGTGCGATGGAGGAGCTGGGCAGGCTCGCCTCCCGCCTTGACATAGCCGTCGGTACCTCGATCTCCGGAAAAGGGTCACTGGCCG
Organism: Leisingera caerulea DSM 24564; assembly: GCF_000473325.1. Classification (NCBI taxonomy): domain Bacteria; kingdom Pseudomonadati; phylum Pseudomonadota; class Alphaproteobacteria; order Rhodobacterales; family Roseobacteraceae; genus Leisingera; species Leisingera caerulea. The sequence continues at coordinate 21,491 of NZ_AXBI01000019.1, read as the reverse complement.
ACACCCACCCGCAGTCGCTGGGTGTGGTCGGCTCCAACGGCGGCACCGATGAGACCTGGGAGATGATGGAAGCCGCTGATCTGGTGGTCTTTATGGGCTGCCGGGCGGGGTCCACCACGACGTCGCGCTGGGAGGCGCCGAAGCCCGGCCAGCGGATCGTGCATTTCGACAACGACCCGATGGTGATCGGGGCGAACTACCCGGCGGAGGTAGGTGTGGCCGCCGATCTGAAACTGGCTCTGCAGGCGGTGAATGCGTACCTGGACGGGCGTGGGGGTGATTTGCCGTCCTTCGGCGCTGCCGCCAAAATCGCCGATATCAAGCAGCGCAAGTTCGCCAAGTTCGAGGCGCTGGCGGCCAGCAAGACCGGTCAGGTCCTGCCGGAGCAGATCATCCATGCGTTGAACCGGAACCTGCCGGAGGACTCCATCGTGGTCTCCGATCCCGGCACCAGCTGCCCCTATTACAACGCATATTCGCATCAGAAACACCCGGGCCGCCGGTACATCACCAACCGCGCGCATGGGGCGCTGGGGTATGCGCTGTCGGCCTCGCTTGGTGCCTGGTTCGGCCGGCCCGGGGCCAAGGTCGTTGGGATGATGGGCGACGGCTCCTTTAGCTTCACCTGCGGCGAACTGGAGACCGTGGTGCGCTGCAACGCGCCGATCACCTATGTGGTGTTCTCCAATGCCAATTTCGGCTGGATCAAGGCGAGCCAGCGCGACAATTTCGAAAAGCGCTACTACAACGTGGACTTCAACCGCACGGACCACGCGGCGGTGGCCGAGGCGTTTGGCGTCAAGGCATGGCGGGTGGAGAAGCCGGAGGACCTGGACCAGGCGATCAAGGAAGCCTTTGCGCATGACGGCCCGACCCTGATCGACGTGGTTTGCCAGGCGCTGGAAGAGGCCGCCGCGCCGGTGCGCCGCTGGATGGGGTAAACACTCGCAACAACCTGCCGCCCGGCAGCACCGCCGGACGGCGCCCGTCCACCCCCATGGGCGGGCGCTTCGCTTCCGCCCGCGGACGGGCGCTGCCCTCTGTTTCAGGTTTCGAATTTCCCCAGTCCTGCTGCTCCCGATTTTCTTTTCCGTGCTGGCCGGTTATCACTCCGGGGACACCACCCTCAGGAAAGGCGCCCGCACCATGGACAAACCCACCGCCCCCAAACCCGGAGCCATGCTGCATCTGCGCGGCAACACGCTGTCCGAGGGCGACCCTGTGGCGCTGCCGCTGACTCACAGCTCGATGTACCACGTGCCGGGCGATTGGAACGGCGGCCCCAGCTATGGCCGCGCCGACAACGCAACCTGGGAGCATCTGGAGCACGTGCTGGGGTATCTGGAAGATGCACCGGTGCTGGCCTTCCCCTCTGGCATGGCGGCCATAACGGCGTCGCTGTTTGCCACGGTCAAGGCCGGGTCACGGATCCTGATCCCGTCCGACGGTTATTATGTGACCCGCCGTCTTAGCGAGCGCTTTCTGCAGAACCTTGGCGTGGAGGTTGAGCAGCGCCCCACCGCCAGCTTTGCCGAGGGCGGATTTGAAGGCTTTGATGTAGTTTTTGCGGAGACCCCGTCGAATCCCGGTCTGGACCTCTGCGACCTGCGCGCGGTCTCGGACGCGGTTCATGCGGCAGGCGGGCTGCTGATCGTTGACAACACCACCATGACCCCGCTGGGCCAGCGCCCGCTGGAGCTCGGCGCGGATGTGGTTGTCGCCTCCGACACCAAGGCACCGGGCGGCCATTCCGACGTGCTGATGGGGCATTTGGCGACGCGCAGCGAGGATGTGCTGCAGGCGGCGCGGGACTGGCGGATGATCGGCGGCGGCATCCCCGGCCCGCAGGAGGCCTGGCTGGCGCATCGCGGTCTGGAGACGCTGGAAGTGCGTTTCGACCGGATGTGCAACACCGCGGAGGTGCTGGCGGAGCGGCTGGCCGCGCATCCGCTGGTGCAAAAGATCCGGTTTCCGGGGCTGAAATCCGATCCCTCGCATGAACTGGCCAAGCAGCAGATGGCACGGTTCGGCTTCCTGATCTCGATTACTCTGGACAGTGCAGGGCAGGCCGATGCCTTCATCAACAATTGCCCGCTGATCCGGGCGGCGACCTCCTTTGGCGGCGTGCATACCTCGGCCGAGCGCCGCGCCCGTTGGGGCGATGCCGTGGCGCCGGGCTTCGTGCGGATTTCCGTCGGCACCGAACCGGCGGAGGAGTTGTGGAGCGCGATGGCAGCTTCGCTGGACGCGCTGCAGACCTAGGGCCGCCAGAGGTCCCGCCGCTGTCCCTGCAGGGACAGGCAGGGAATCCGCATCAGATCAGCGCCTGATAGAGTGAGGTGAGCCAGCCGGCCACCGCCTTCACCTCCTCCCGCTGGCCCGCACGGTCGTTGATCACCATGTAGTGCGAGCGGCGTTTCGGCAGTTTGAACGCGGTGGGGGCGATGACCAGCCCCTGCTCAATGTATTGCCGGGCAAAGCTTTCCAGCACCATCGTCACCCCATGGCCCGCCGCCACTGTTTGCAAGGCGAGCAGAGAGGAATCGGCCTTGAGCCAGTCGGTGGTCACTTGCAGCGTCAGCCCGTGCAGGTCGGCCAGGCGGCCCCAGTCGGTTTCGGAGCCGATGATCTGCACGACATCGGCGCGTGCCAGGTCCTCAATGGCGGGGCTCCCGCCAAGGGCCTTGGCATAGACGGGGCTGCAGACCGGAATGGCGTTTTCGTGGCCCAGGTGCAGGATCTGCGCCTCCTGCCAGTCGCCGGAGCCATAGCGGATGTCGATGTCCAGCGCCTCCTCGTCGAACCGGCTGGCCCAGACCGTGGTGGACAGCTGTACGAAGATGTCGGGGTGGTCGGCCTGAAACCGGGCCAGCTGCGGCGCGATCACAAGGGCAGCGCAGGAGATCGTTGCCCGCAGCCGCACCACACGCTTGCGTTTCTTGCTGAACAGGCCGGTGGTGGCGCGCTGCATATCGTCAAAGGATTTGCGGATCGGCTGGGCGTAGGCCTGACCGGTGTCTGTCAGGGCAACGCCGCGGGGCAGGCGCCGGAACAGCCGGGTGTCCAGGTGTTTCTCCAGCAGCCGGATCTGCTGGCTGACAGCGGCAGGGGTCAGGCCCAGCTCCTCTGCCGCGGCGGAGAAGCTGTTGAGCCGTGCGGAGGCCTCGAAGGCTTTGAGCCAGGTGACATGGGGCAGATCGGTCATGGCTTAGCTATAAGCACAGTTTAGCCTTAGGGGCAAAACACATTGTTTGATTTGCACCTAAGGCGCCGTGCAAGGTCGCGGGAGATCGAAGGACTCGGGCTGGCCATGGCGCAAACATTTGATTTCATTATCGTTGGGGCCGGATCGGCAGGCTGTGTGCTGGCGGACAAGCTGACGGCAAACGGCCGTTATAAGGTACTGCTGATCGAGGCCGGGGGCACGGACCGGAGGTTTTGGATCAAGGTTCCGGTCGGCTATGGCTTCACTTTCTCCAACCCGGCTGTGAACTGGCGCTATTCGGCGGCGGCGGACCCGGGGCTGAACGGGCGCGAGGGCTATTGGCCGCGGGGCAAGGTGCTGGGCGGATCAAGTTCGATCAACGCGATGGCCTATGTGCGTGGGCTGCCGCGTGATTTCGACGATTGGGAGGCCGCAGGCGCCACCGGCTGGGGCTGGGAGACTGTGCGCCGCGGCTATGAGGCGCTGGAGAGCAATGACGAATGGCAGCAGGGCCGCCGCCGGTTGCGCGGCACCGGACCGGTGCGCGTCACCGACCTGAGCGAGCGCATGCATCCCTTTACCCGCAACTTCCTGGCCGCGGGGCAGGAAATGGGCTGGCCGGTCCTGCCGGACATGAATGGCCCTGCTGATACCGGAGCCAATACGCTGCCCAGCGAGGGCATGGGGTATGTCCGCAGCACGGTGAAGGGCGGGCGGCGCTGGTCCTCGGCGGATGCGTTCCTGCGGCCCGCGATGCGGCGCGGCAACCTGACCGTGGTGAGCGGCGCGCTGGTGGAGAAAGTGCTGACCGCGGGCGGGCGTGCCACCGGGGTGGCGTACCGGGTGAAGGGGCAGACGCAGCTGGCCACGGCAGCGCGGGAGGTGATCCTGAGCGCGGGCGCGGTGAACTCTCCGCAGCTGCTGCAGCTGTCGGGGATCGGGCCGGCGGCGCTGCTGCAGCGGCATGGGATCGCGGTGAAACACGATTTGCCGCAGGTCGGCCTGGGGTTGCAGGATCATCTGGCGGTGTCGCATTTCTTCTGGGCCAATACCGCGACACTGAACGACAGGCTGGGCAGTTTCGCCGGGCAGATGAAGGCGGGGTTGCAATATGTGCTGGCCCGCAAGGGGCCGCTGAGCGTTCCGGTCAACCAGTGCAGCGGTTTCGTCCGCACCCAAGGTGCAGCGCTGCCGGACGTGCAGGTCTATTGCAATCCGGCCTCTTATTCGACGCGTCCCTCGGGCAAGCCGCAGATTGACCGGGACAATGGTTTCCTGCTGTGCGTGCAGCCGGGCCGGCCCACCAGCCGGGGGCAGATCGCCATCCAATCCGCCGACCCGGCGCAGCCGCCGCGGATCGAGCCGAACTCGCTGGCGACAGATGAAGACAAGGCTACTGCCGTGCGCGCCAGCCGCTTGCTGCAGGCACTGGCAGCGGTCCCCGCCATCAAGCGCGTCACGCGGGAGCGGCGGGCGCCGGACATTCTGGAGATGGACGACGCGGCGCTGCTGGAGAACTTCCGCAACCGCGCGGGCAGCGTGTTCCATGCCTCCTGCACCTGCCGGATGGGCCGTGAAGCCAGCGACTCCGTGCTGGATGCGCGGCTGCGGGTGCACGGCATGGCGGGCCTGCGGGTGATTGACGCCTCAGCATTTCCGAACATTACCTCCGGCAACACCAATGCGCCGACCATGATGCTGGCGGCCCGGGCCGCGGATTTGGTGCTTGAAGACAATAAAAACAGGCCCTTGGCGGCTGAATGACAGGGAATACCGGATGAAACTCGACAGCATCGAAACCTTTGTGTTCGGCAATCCGCCACCGCGCCACGGCGGGCGCTATTTCATCTTTGTGCGCCTCACCACCGCTTGCGGCATCACCGGAGTGGGGGAGATTTACAACGCGACCTTCGGCCCCGATCTGTGCTGTGCCATGGCTCAAGAGATGTTTGCCCGCCAGTTTGCGGGCTGTGACCCGCATCATATCGAGAAGCTGTGGCGGAAATCCTACGGTGCCGGTTACACGCTGCGGCCCGATGTGACGGTGATGGGGGTGCTGAGCGGTCTGGAAATGGCCTGCTGGGACATCATCGGCAAGGCGGCGGGCAAGCCGGTTTACGAGCTGATGGGCGGCCAGGTGCATGAGCGGCTGCGCAGCTACACCTATCTGTATCCGCCGGAAGGCGATGTGTATCCGGACCCGGACACGCCCAACGTCTACAACGACCCGGACATGGCGGCAGAGGTGGCGCTGCAACGGGTGGAACAGGGATTTACCGCGGTGAAATTCGACCCCGCCGGGCCGTATACGATCTATGACGGCCATCAGCCGCGGCTGGAGGACCTGGAGCGCAGCGAGATGTTCGTGAAGCGCATCCGCGAGGCTGTCGGAACCCGCGCAGACCTGTTGTTCGGCACCCATGGGCAGTTCACCGTTTCAGGCGCCAAAAGGATGGCGCGGCGGTTGGAACCCTATGAGCCCTTGTGGTTCGAGGAACCCACCACGCCCGAGAACCCCGCCGATATGGCTGAAGTGGCGCGGTTTACGTCGGTGCCGATCTCAACCGGTGAGCGGCTTTGCACCAAGCATGAATTCGCGCGGGTGCTGGAGGCCGGGGCGGCCTCGATCCTGCAGATGGACCTGGGGCGGGTCGGCGGCCTGCTGGAGGCCAAGAAGATCGCATCCATGGCCGAGACACGGCAGGCGCAGATCGCGCCGCATCTTTATTGCGGGCCGGTGGTGGCGGCGGCGAACATCCAGATCTCCGCCTGCAGCCCGAATTTCCTGATCCTCGAAAGCATCGGCACCTTCCAAGGCCCCTACATGTCCTGCCTGAAATCCAAGATCACTTGGGAAGACGGCTATGTGATCCCGTCCAGGGAACCGGGTCTGGGGGTGGAGCTGGATGATGAAGCCATCGCCGCCAGCCCCTATACCGGCAGCGAGCTGCATCTGGAGCTGGCGCAGGAACCAGTGGTTCAGTAAGCGGGAGCCCCGGCTTTACTTGCCGGGGCGCATGGCCTCCGGCGGCAGCTTGACCGGGAACTTGGCGCGGACCTCGGCGTCGAGCTTGCTGCCGAAGTAGTTCGGGAAATGCTCGCCCAGGATCCGGTCCGAAACCTCGCGGGCGCGGTCGAACATGGTTTGCTTGCCCGCCTTTTCCCAAGTGTCCGTCAATTCGCGGTCCATCAGGTCGGGGTAGACATATTCCGTCTCCATATACTGCAGCGTCTGGGTGTTGCCGAGAAAATGGCCGGGGCCGGTGGCACAGTCGTGGATCACATCGACCGAGAGGGTCTCGTCGCTGACCTCGATCCCGCGCAGGGTGCGGGAGATCATGCCCGCGGCCTCGTTGTCGATCACCATCGACTCGAACGAGCATCCCATCAGCGAGCCGACCATGCCGCCGAACTCGCACAGACGGTTGGCGCCGGCATGGGCGGCAAGGCTGAATGTCAGCGCCTTTTCCAACCCGTACTGGGCATCGGGTATCTTGGAATCGGTCATGCCGCAGCCGACAGAATTGGGCAGGTTGTAGAAATTGCCCATCTGGATCGCGGCAGCGCCGATCAGCGCCTGCTCGCCCGATCCGCCGGTGAAGGAGCCGGTGCGCAGATCGGTGATGAAGGGCCAGGCGGCAAATACAACCGGCGTGCCGGGGTTGATCAGGTTGACGATGGCCACGCAGGAAAGCGTCTCAGCCACCGCCTGCGCCAGCGTGCCGGCCAGCGGCGCAGGGGAGGTCGCACCGGCCTGCGGCGGCACCGCCAGGTCGCAGGTCAGGCCCAGCTTAGCGGTGTCGATCATGATCTCCAGGTTTTCGCGCCCCAGCCGCAGCGGCGACACGATCGGACAGCCGCCGAATATCACCGAGGGTTTTTGCAGGAACTTGCCCTCACCGCCCGACGCAATATCAAACATCTCAATCGCCGGCTTGATATGAGACCGGTCGCGAAAGGTGAGGCAGGATGGCTTCTCGCTGCCTGCCAGGATGGAATAGAGCATCGACATGTCATGCTCGAAATCCTGCGGCACGTCGGTGCCCAGCACGGTGTCGCCTGTCATATGGATGTTGTCGAGCCGGTCCACCAGCCGGGTGAAGTCATAGACGTCGCGGATGGTGGAGGGGCGGTAGCTGCGGCTGGCGGCGTCAAAGGTCGTCACCGCGGTGCCGGAGTTGGCGTAATAGACCTTGTCCTTGGTGCAGTGCATGTCGTCCTTGCCCGCACGGCTGCCGCGGGCGTGAACGTAAAACTCATTGGCCGCGCCGGCCAGCAGGTCCTCCATCAGCGCGCGCGGGAAACAAAGACGGCCATGCACGCTGAGGGTGGCGCCCTTGGGCAGCACCAGGTCCAGCAGTTCCTCTGTCGGGTCGCCGATGCCGGTGCGTTCCAGAATGGTCAGCGCGGCGTGGTGGATCTTTTGCATGTCCGCATCCGACAGCGGCCGGTAACGGCCGCCGGAGAGGCCGGGCCAGATCGCCTGGCTGGCGGAGGCTTGCGTGCGGGCCGCGGCGCGGGCATCGCGGCCGCCGCTGCGGCGGCGGGGCCGGGTCTTGGTGACGTCAACCATATAGCGGTCTCCGGGTTAGGGCAGGGCGGGCCACGGGGGCGGCCTGCAGTAAAGAATTGGACCGCGGCGGGTCAGAGCATCCTGAAATAGCTGCGGTAGAAGCCCGGCAGGCTCCATTCCATCTCGGACAGCGGGCCGGGCGCAAAACGGTGCGAATTCACGCCTTCCTGATTGTGGCGGATGATGCGTTCATCATCGAGCGAGGTGACATGCCACAGCCATGTGAGGGCTTCCTTATCATAGTCGCGCCCTTCTTCGGCATCGCCGCGCACGTACCAGGCAATCTGGATGTCGGTCTCCTGCAAACCGCGCGGGACAAAGCGGTAGCCCACCAGATGGTCGGCATAGATCAGGAAGTAATTCAGTGTGCCAACGGCCAGATCGGTGGCGCCGCCGTCATGGCCGGTGAGCTGACCCAACGGCGGTGCCAGCGGCCCGCCGTCCCTGCTGCCGGTCTGGTAGCCGGGAAACAGCGGGTAGCGGCGCCAGTAGACGTCGGCGCCGGGTGCCTGTGCGTTGGGACCGGTCAGGTCCAGCTCCTCCACCGGCAGGCCGATGGCAGCGGAGCGCTCGCGCAGGGCCGCGCCGTATTTCTCCACATCCGCCGGGTCCTTGAGCGAATGGCTGCGGGAAAACTCCTGATGCGACGGCGCACAGTGGTAGCACTCCAAGTAGTTTTCCAGCGCCAGCTTCCAGTTTGCGGGCACCGGGTAGGAGGCCTCATGCGCCAGTTTCAGGTTCTCCAGGCTCATCGGTGCCGACAGCGGCGCGAGGCGGTCCAGGCTTTCGGCCAGCGGCGGCGGGTTTTCATCGGCGCAGATGAAGATCAGCCCCTGAAAGATCTGCACCTGCACAGGGAACAGCCCGTAGTCGGCGGGGTCGAAATCCGGCCCCATGGCGCGGCCCCCGCGCAACCGTCCGTCGAGGCCGAATGTCCAGGCGTGGTAGGGGCAGGAGAACACCCGCGCGGTGCCTTTTTTTTCCAGACAGACGCGGGAGCCGCGGTGGCGGCAGACGTTCAGATGCGCGCGGACGTCTCCGTCGCGGTCGCGCACCACGATCACCGATTCCGGGCCGTAATCGAACAGGAAATAGTCTCCGGGTTCCGCGATCTGGCTGACGTGGCCCACCCAGATCCAGTTGCGGTTCCAGAACATCTTGATGTCGTGGTCGTAAACCGCTTGGGAGGTATAGAAATGCCGCTCCAGCGCAAAGCCCTCGCGGTGGCTCTCCATCAGCTCGCGCATCACTTGCAGGTCGTCTTTGGGCATCAGCTGCCTCCCATACCGTTCAGAGAGATCAATTCGCGGCGGAACCAGTCCGCATCGGCCGCCGCCGGGTCGCGTTCGAAATTGCGCGCCGCCATGTGGCCGGCATAGACCGCATCGGCAATCAGCCCGGGGGATGCGGCATCGCCGATCAGCTCCAGCGTGGTGAAGCGGTGCGCGTGGTTTGCCTTCAGCTCTTCATAAAGGGCCGCGTCGCGCTGGCGGGCGGTCACCATCAGCAGGCTGGCGCAGGGGACCGCGCGCGGACGGCCGGTGTAGGCGCAGCCCAGGGTGGCGCCACCCGCACCGGCTGATTGCAGCAGATGCAGCGGGATGATCTCCACCCCGGCCTCGATCAGGCTGGTCTGCACCCGCGCCTGTTCCAGCGTCAGCTCAGTAAAGGCTGAGACCACGGCGCCAGGGGTGGCCAGGATCACCTGGCGGCCGGCCGCGGCCAGATGGTGCGCTATGACCCCCGCGATGTAGGCTTGGTCGTCGTCATAGATCAGCACCGGACCGTCGGCTGGGGGCAGTTCGCCCGCCATGATGTCGTCCGGAGTGAAGACCGGCAGGCCCTCAACCGGCAGCGGCGCGTGGCTGGAGCGGCCGCTGCCGTCGCGCAGCCAGCGGCTGCCGGTGGCAGCAAAGACATTGGGGATCTCCAAATCGGCGACCTCGGCCGCGGTTATCGGGCTGTCGGTGAACATCTGCACATTGGCGCGCTGCTGCAGCTGCCACAGCCGGTTGTCGGCCACCCGTTTCCAGGCGGCCAGCCCGGACAGGCGGGATTCGCGCAGGGCGCGGCCGCCGAATTCCGGCGCGGCCTCGGCGAGGGTCACGTCATAGCCGCGGTTTGACAACTGCAGCGCGCATTCCAGGCCCGCCGGACCGGAGCCGATCACCAAAGCATTGGTTTCATTGCGCTTTGGGGCGATTTTCTCGGGGTGCCAGCCGCGGCGCCATTCCTCGCCCATGGTAGGATTCTGTGTGCAGCGGATCGGCACGCCTAAATTGTCAGCTGACACACAGATGTTGCAGCCGATGCATTCACGGATCTCTTCGATGCGGCCTTCCTCGATTTTCTTCGGCAGGAACGGGTCGGCGATGGAGGGGCGGGCGGCGCCGATCAGGTCCAGCACGCCCTTGCTGACCAGCGAGGTCATCAGGTCCGGCGAGGTGAAGCGGCCGACACCGACCACCGGCTTGTTGGTCACCTGTTTGACGAAATCGACGTAAGGAATCTGAAAGCCGTCCTGCGGCTGGAAGCGGGTGGTCTGGCTGTCATTGCTCCAATCGGCGACGTTGACGTCCCAGAGATCGGGAAGCTCGGCCAGCATCTCAACCACGGCGCGGCCTTCCTCCTGCGCCTGCATTCCGTCCGCGCCCTTCATCTGGTCGACTGCAATCCGGAGGGCGACGGCGCACTGGCCGTCCAGTTCCTCGCGGGTTTCCTCCAAGAGCTCGCGGGTCAAGCGGACGCGGTTTTCCAAAGAGCCGCCGTACTCATCGCTGCGGCCATTGAATTGCGGCAGCAGGAAGTGATGCGCCAGGGTCATCTGATGGCCGGCATAGATATAGACGATGTCGAACCCGGCCTCCTTGGCGCGGCGGGCGGCGGCGCGGTGCCAGCGGCGCAGGTTGCGGATGTCCTCCTTGTCCATGGCGCGGGCCTGTTTGGGAAAGACCGTGTCAATCGGCCCGTCGCAGGGTCCCAGCACCGGCGCGCGGGTCAGGTGGTTGGTGGCGTGGTGGCCGTTGTGGGCCAGCTGGATTGCCGCCAGCGCGCCGTGCTGGTGCACCTTCTCGGTCATCAACCGCAGGGCGGGAATGTCGTGCTCATCCCACAGCCGGTTTTCGGCATACGGCCCCAGGTCAGAGGTCGGGTGGATCTCGGTCTCCTGGGTGGAAACCACGGCCCAGCCGCCTTCGGCCTTCATGCCGCGCATGGCGGCCTCGGCCTGCGGGCGCACATGCCCCATGCCGTTGCAATGGGGCACCTGGTAAAACCGGTTCCGCGCGGTGACAGGACCGATCTTCACCGGTTCAAACAGAATGGAATACCCATTTGCGCCTGGCATATTGGCACATCCTTTTATTCTAAGATTGTCGGTAGGGGTGGCGGCGGGCCGCGGGGCCCGCCGCGTCAGGATCAGAAGCCGGCCTTGATGCGTTCGAATTCCTTCAGCATCCGGCCTTCAAGCTCAGGCGTGACCGCGTCGAAGAACAGGCTGTTTTCAAAGAAGCTGTCCACATCGGCAAAGCCATAGGTCTTGATCAGTTCCTGATCTGCGGATTTGAAGGCCTCGGCGTTGGAATGGGCATAGCCCCAGTTCTCGATGATGTATTTGCCGCTGTCCTCGGCGCTCAGCGCGTTCAGCATGTCATAGACCTGCTCGTCACTCTGGGTCGAGGAGTTCAGATGCACATAGCCGCAGACCCAGGTGGCAATGCCCTTGTCCACGTCGCGCATCATCTTGGCCGGCGTTTCGTTCCAGATCAGGTTCAGCTCCGACTGGTTCCAGCCCCAGCCCAGCAGCACCTCACCGCTGGCAATCGCCTGGTCCAGCTGGCCCGCGTCGGACCAGTAAAACCGCACGTTGGGATGAATCCGGCGCAGGAAATCCGACGCCTTCTGGAATTCTTCGTCCGACATATCGGTATAGCTGGAGGCACCGGTGGCCAGCGCTGCCATCGCATAGGCCGAGGAGGCAGCGTCGGGGATGGCGATCTTGCCCTGATAGGCGGGGTCGGCCAGCAATTGCAGCGAGACGTCCTCTTCGGCGATCTGGTCGGTGCGGTAGATCAGCCCGGTGTTGCCCCACTCAAACGGAACCATGTAGGTCTGGCCGTCGATGGTGACGCCGTCGACATCCTTGATCTGCGGCAAAAGCTTGTCCCAGTTGTCGATCCTGGAGGTGTCGATCGGCTTGATCAGATCCGCGGCCACCCATTTGCGCAACGCATCGGTGCAAGGATGGGCGAGATCGGCGGCAAAGCCCGATTGCAGCTTGGTAAAGGCCTCCTCGACACTGCCGAAGTAAGTGTAGCTGGGCGCACCGCCGTATTTCTCGACGTAGCCGCCGTAAAACCCCTGGTCCTCGTAGCCGGACCAGTCGAAGACCGACAGGCTGCCGGCCTCAGCCTGGGCGATGCCGGTCGGGACGGTCAAGGCTGTGGCGGCGGCCAGCGCCCCCGTCAGTCCCAAAGCAAAATGTTTCATTGTTTTCCTCCCTTTATTCTCATGCTTCCCGCGCGCCGAGGTCGATGACCGAGGCGTTCTGCACCCCCAGCCAGACACGGTCGCCGCGCTTGTGATCCACCGTGTGGAAGTAGTTGGGAACGGCCACGGAGATCGGCTCCTCCACCCCGTCGGCGCGCACGTAGTAGTGGACGCTCTCGCCGTAGAAGGCGATGTCGCTGACGCTGCCTTGCAGGCAGGCGTCATAGCCCGGCGGCTGAGTGGCGCTGATTTCCAGCTGTTCGGGGCGGATGCCCGCCAGCAGGTCGGGGCTGCGGGCCAGTGCGTTGGGGTTCACCTCGATCGTAAGCGGGCCAAAACCCTGCAGGTCGACATTCACTGACTGGCCATTGTCCGCGGTCAGCCGCGCATCCAGGAAATTCATGCCGCCGATGAAGGACGCGACCCGGCGGTTGCAGGGGCGGGAGTACAGCACTTCGGGGCGGTCGACCTGCTCCAGCTTGCCGGCGAACATCACGCCGATGCGGTCGGACATGGTCATCGCCTCATACTGGTCGTGGGTGACCATCACGAAAGTTATGCCCAGCTTCTGCTGCAGCCGGCGCATTTCCAGCTGCATCGCCTCGCGCAGGTTTTTGTCCAGAGCTGACAAAGGCTCATCCAGCAAGAGCACCTTGGGCCGCATCACCAGCGCGCGGGCCAGGGCCACCCGCTGGCGCTGGCCGCCCGACAGCTCATCCGCTTTGCGCGATTGCAGCCCGCCCAGCTCGACCATCTCCAGCGCTTCGGCAACACGCTCCTTTACCTCAGCCTTGCCCAGGTTCAGCTTGCGCAGGCCAAAGGCCACGTTGTCGCCGACGTTCAGGTGCGGGAAGATCGCATAGGACTGGAACACCATGTTGGTGGGGCGCTTGTTGGCCGGAATATGCGCCATTTCCTGACCCGCGATGCGGATGGTGCCCGCGTCATGGTCCTGAAAACCCGCAATCATCCGCAGAGCTGTTGTCTTGCCGCAGCCGGACGGGCCGAGAAGGGAGAAGAACTCGCCTTCTTTCAGCTCCAGGTTCAGGTCGCGCACCGCCACAAAGGTGCCAAAGCGTTTTTCCACCCCGGAGATTTCGATGATGTTCTGACTTGTCATCTGCGGGTCCTTCCTCAGGCGGATTTGGTGGAACGGCGGCGGAAGTATTCGGCGGTCAGCAGCAGGAGCACCGAGGCGAGCAACAGGAGCGAGCCAAGCGCCAGTGTGTTCGGCAGCTTGGCCGGGAAACGGATCTGGCTCCAGATATAGACCGGCAGGGTGGGCTGGTTGCCGGACAGGAAGAAGGCCAGAACGAATTCGTCGAAGGACACGGTGAATGTGACCAGCAGGCTGGCAACGATCCCCGGCGCCACAATCGGCAGGGTCACCCGGCGGAAGGTGCCGATGACGGTTTCACCAAGGTCAAAAGCGGCTTCCTCCAGCGATTGGTCGAAGTCGTCAAAGGCGGATTTCATGATCGAGACCGCAAAGGGCAGGGCGACAAACACATGACCCAGGATCACCGTTGTGAGCGACGGCTTCAACCCCAGAGAGATGAACAAAACCAGCATTGAAGACGCCACAATGATGCCGGGAATGACCAAGGGCAGCATCACCAGCCCCTCCGACACTTCGCGCCCCTTGAACCGGTACCGCACATAGGCGCGGGCGGCGAACAGCCCCAGCGAGGTGGCCACCAGCGCGGTCACCGCGCCGACGATCAGCGAGTTGGCCATCGCTTGCAGCAGCGTGTCCTGCGCGCCCAGCTGGGCGTACCATTTGAGGGTAAAGCCCTTCATCGGAAAGGCGACGATGGTGCCGTCATTGAAAGAAAACAGCGGCAGCAGCAGCACCGGCAGATACAGGAAGATCAGGTAGCCAATGGCATAGGCCAGGAGCCAGGGAAAGCGGACTGGTTTGCGCAGCGGTTTGCTCAACGGCGCGGTGAGGGGTTTGTTCAGCGGATCGCTCACCGGAGTGCTCAACGGATCCTCCTCCCCAAAGCGGTGGCCAGGATGACGAACAGAACCGCAACAAAGCCGACCGAAGCCATGGCGACCAGCGACAGGGTTGCCCCCAGCGGCCAGTTGTTGGCCGGGCCGAACTGCACCTGGATGAGGTTCGCCACCATTTTGCCTTGCGAGCCCCCGACCAGTGACGGGGTTACATAGTCGCCCACGGTTGGGATGAATATGATCAGGCTGGCCGCGATAATGCCCGGCACCGTGAGGGGCAGGGTGACACGGATGAACCGCTCCAGCTTGGAGCAGCCGAGATCGGTCGCCGCTTCCAGCAGCGAGCGGTCGATTTTCTGCAGCGAGACATAGATCGGCAGGATCGCAAAGGGCGCCCAGGCGTGTGCCAGGGTCAGCACCACGGCGAATTCGTTATACAGAAGGAAGGTCAGCGGCTCTTTGATCAGCCCCAATGAGATCAGTGCCGAATTCATTACCCCGTTAAACCCCAGGATCAGCTTCCAGCTGAACACCCGCAGCAGGTAGCTGGACCAGAACGGGATGGTGATCAGCAAAAGCCACAGGGTTTTCTTGCGGGTGCGGAAAGCGATGAAATAGGCAATCGGGTAGGCCAGCGCCACGGTGGCCGCGGTGACCGCCCCGGCGATCAGGATGGACCGCAGCATCAGATGGCGCACCAGCGGGTCAGTGGCAGCCTCCAGGTAGTTGGCCCAGGTCAGCGTCCTGTCGATCTCGACATAAGTCTGGGTCCAGAAGCTGTAGGCCACCAGGATTCCAAGCGGCGCCGCCACCAGCAGCCCCACATAAAGCGATGCCGGAGCGCTGAGCGCCAGGCCTTTGCCAGCCTCGGTTCTGAGAAATCCGGCCATGAGACTCCGTTGCTTGCTTGATCTGCGGGCGTGGCGCTGTCACCTTAAATGGACAATCGTCCATCAAAATCTGCGGCCCGGCGGGGCGTTCTGTCAACAGGTTTCTTTAAAAAATGTACAAGCGTCCATTTTGCTTGGAGAATTTCCCGCAATATGGCTAGATGGGCAAATCACCACAGCTTGCCGCAGCAGGCAGACCCGCGTAACAGCAGGGTTATTCTGCGCAAGTGCTTGGATAAATGGGGCCGGATGACCGGAAAAAGGGAACAGAACCGCGAACAGAACCGCCATGCGCTGATTGAGGCAGTGCTGGATTCGGTGGCGGAAAAGGGGATCTCGGAAACCTCCGTCAGCGAGATCATCCAGCGCGCGGGCCTGTCGCGCGGCATGATCCACCTGCATTTCGGCGGCAAGGACAACCTGGTTCAGGCGGCGGCGCACCACTCGTCGGAGGAATATTACGACGGGCTGGAGGCGCTGCTTCAAACCGCAGGCGACAGCCCGCAGGAACGGATCGAGATGATCGTGCGCGGCGACCTCAGCGAGCGCGTGCTGAACCGCCGCAATGTCAGCATCTGGTACGCCTTCCGCGGCGAGTCCAGGAACCGCAAGGCCATCGCCGAGCATTCGGACACCCGCGACGGGCGGCTGCGGGGCATGGTCCACAACGCCTTTTCCCGGATCGTGCGGGAGGCGGCCACCCCGGACGCTCCGGCGGCAGCGCGGGATGCAACCCATGGCACGCTGGCGCTGCTGGAAGGGATGTGGACCGACTTTCTGCTGCATCCCGACCGGTTCGACAGGGAGGAAGCGGCGCGGATCATCTTCCGTTTTCTGGCAGCGATGTTCCCCGCACACTTTTCGCTGCAAGGTGCCATCGTCGCGAAATAGCACCCGCAAGGGGCGCAGGGGCCGGCGGCAGGCCCCTGTGTTTCAGATCCCCGACTTCACCTTGGTCCAGGCGCGGGTGCGCTGGCGCAGCGCCTTGGCGCCCAGGCTTTTGTCCGGGAACAGGCGGGCAAGGGTGGCCGCGTCCGGGTAGATGCCTGGATCGGACAGGATCTCTGGCAAAACATGCGGGTCCGCTGCCGCATTTGCATTGGCAAAGAAAACAGTGTTGGAGACCTCGGCAATCACCTCGGGCCGCAGCATGTAGTCGATGAACTCATAGGCCTCTGCCTTGTTGGCGGCATCTTCCGGAATCGCCATCAGGTCGATCCACATCAGGGTGCCTTCCTTGGGAATGGAATAGAAAATCTCCACACCCTTTCCGGCTTCCGCCGCCCGCGCCTGGGCGATGCCCGCGTCGCCGGAATACATCACCGCCAGGCAGAGGTTCCCGGCCGGCAGATCGGTGGACGGCTTCTGATTGCTGAAATAGCGGATGCTCTGAGCTGCCCCCGCCAGCAGGTCCTGTGCCTGGGTGATGTCCGCCTGGTCCTGCGAATAGGGGTCTGCGCCGAGGAAGTTCAGGGTGACCGACAGCATTTCGACCGGCGAGTCCAGCATCCCGATGCCGCAGTCCTTCAGCTTGGCGGCATACTGCGGATTGAACAGCAATTCCCAGCTGTCGACGGGCAAATCCCCCAGCCGCTGCGACACCAGCGCCGGGTTGTAGGCGATGCCGATGGTGCCCCAGGTATAGGGAACGCCCAGCTTCCGCCCGCCCGGCACCTTGTCGAGCGAGGCCAGGATTTCCGGGCGCAGGTTGCCATAGTTTTCCAGCCGCGACGTGTCGATCGGATGCAGCGCCCCGGCCTGCAGCTGGCGTTCGGCGTTGGAGGCCGCTGGGAAGACCACATCATAGCCAGAGCCGCTTGCCAGCAACTTGGTCTCCAGCACCTCATTGCTGTCGAAATAGTCCAGCGTGACTCTGGTGCCGGTCGCAGTCTCGTAGCCGGAGACGGTGGTTTCGCCGAAGTAATCCGCCCAGTTGTAAATGGCGAGCTCCCCGGCGGTTGCCGGCACTGCCAGAACAGTAGCCAGCGCGGTTGCGGAAATGGTTTGAAAATTGACCATGTGTTCCTCCCTGTTGTGTGCGCCTCAGCGCTGGCCGGAGGCCCCGGCGGCGTAAAGGCAGAGCAGATCGTTGGCGATGGTGGCCGCCGCGATGGCGGTGATTTCGGAAATGTCATAGGCCGGGGCGACCTCAACCACGTCCATACCAATCACATCGGTGCCGGTCAGCCCGCGGATGATCTCCTGCGCCTGGTAGGGGCTGAGGCCGCCGATCACCGGGGTGCCGGTGCCGGGGGCGGAGGCGGGCTCCAGCGCGTCGATGTCAAAAGTGACATAGGTTTTGTGATCGCCGACGATGCAACGGATCTTCTCTGCCACCGCCTCCGGCCCTGTCTTCTGCACCTCGATTGCGTCAATAATGTTCATGCCCATCGGATCGGGGTTGTGAGTGCGGATGCCGACCTGGACTGAGCGTGCCGGATCCACCAGCCCCTCGCGGATCGCGTGCCACAGCATGGTGCCGTGGTCGATGCGGCCTTCCTCGTCCGCCCAGGTGTCGGAATGGGCGTCGAACTGGATCAGGCTAAGGGGGCCGTGCTTTTCCGCATGCGCCTTCAGCAGCGGATAGGTGATGAAGTGGTCGCCGCCGATGGACAACAGCGCGGTGTCCGTCGCCAGCACATCCCGCGCCGCCTGGGCGATCTGCCCCGGCACTTTGTGCGGGTAGCCGTAATCGAACTCGCAATCGCCGTAGTCGACCACCCGGAGCGCTTCATAAGGGTCGGCTTGCCAGGGCCATGGCGCCGACCAGGCGATATGGCTGGACCCCGAGCGCACTGCGCGCGGGCCCAGCCGGGTGCCGGAGCGGCTGGAGACCGACAGGTCGAACGGCACGCCCATCACCGCCACATCCGCACCGCTCAGGTCGCGGGTATAGCGGCGGCGCATAAAGCTGAGCGCGCCGGCATAGCTGGCCTCGGCAATGACCCCGCGGTCGCTCTCGCGGGTAAAGGCCAGGTCGCCCTGCACGGGATTCACACTGGAAGTATCGGTCATCTGGGGCTCCGTAGGGTTGGAAAACGCTTGGCCCCAGTTTGAAATCCGTGCTTATGCCGGTAAACTGAGCAATGGATATATAACTTTCGGTATAGATGAGCACAGGAACCGCATTCTCTCCGCTGCCTGCCCTTTGGGCCGAAGCCATGGCGGCCCTGGCCGGTACGGTTGCTACCGAGCGTTTCCCCGGTGCGCTGCGGCAGATCCTTGGCCAATGCTGCAGCTTCGATTCGATGATCGTCTCGCGGTATGACGGCGCGCTGCCGCCGGTCTCGCTGTATCAGGATCTGGATGAGCTGCAGGCGGCGATCACGGTGGAGTTCTACGCCAGCGGCCCCTACCTGCTGGACCCGCTGTATCAAGCCTGCCGCAATGGCTGCGCACCCGGCGCCTACCGGCTGATGGACTTGGCGCCAGAGGCCTTTTACCGCTCGGAATACTACCGCGCCTTCTATCGCAAGATAAACATCAGCGACGAAATCGGCGTGCTGGTGCAAGACGGGGCAGAGCGCTGGTTCATCGTCTCGCTGGCCCGCTTTGCCCGCCAGCAGCGGTTCGAGGCTGCGGACACGGATCGGCTGAACGCTGTGTTCGAGGTGATCTCCGCCTCGGTCCGGCGGCAGTGGGGGCAGGCGGAAACCGCGGCGCAAGGGGTCCAGCAGCAAGGCTGGGAGGACCGGATGCTCACCTTTGGCGCCGGCGTGCTCAGCCCGCGCGAGCGGGAGGTGGTGCAGCTGATCCTGCAAGGGCACTCGACACCATCAGCCGCGGCATATCTGGGCATTGCCGAGGGCACGGTGAAAGTGCACCGGCACCATGCCTATTCCAAGCTGGGGATCTCCTCGCAAGCTGAACTGTTTTCCATGGCCACCCGGCATCTGGCGGCGGGGTAGGCCCGTTTGCGGTTTTTACCCCCTCGAACCGGTCAGAGGTTCACGCCGCCGGGTGAAAACCTGTGCGAGTTAGCGAAACCATTGCCCTTCATTCGGTCATTTCCCAACTTTTTTGTTGACCAAGCCCACAGTTTCGCGAAATCTATCCGGCAAGCGTGGATCTGCGGCGCCCGTTTCGGGGCTGCCGCGGTCCGGCACAGAAACAACCCGGGGACCGGCGCCGCCCCCGGTGCAAGTGCCGCAGCAGACAGGCCAGCCCTCCGCCGCGCGGCTGTCGGGGCAGAACACACAGGGAGGGCGCCTGAACCAATGCCGATGACACAGGATCACGCCGATCACGCCCTGCGGATCGTTGAAATGGCCTCCGAAACCGCCCGCAGTTTTTTCCGCGGCCGGCTGGGTGTTGAGTTCAAGGAGGATGAAAGCCCGGTCACTCAGGCCGACAGGGCCATCGAGGCGCAGGTGCGCGCCTATTTGCAGCAGCACTTCCCCGATCACGGAATTCTTGGCGAAGAGCATGGGTTCGATGGCGGGGACCGCGAGGATGTGTGGATCATCGACCCGATCGACGGCACCCGCTCCTTTCTGTCCGGCCATCCGCTGTTCGGCTTTCTGCTCGGGTATCTGCAAGCGGGCGTGCCGCAACTCGGGGTGATCGGGATGCCCGCGCTGGCTGAGACCTTTCTGGGCCTGCCGGGACAGGGGGCCTGGCTGAACGGGGCGCAGATCCGGGTGTCGGGCCAGACCCGGCTGGACCGGGCGGTCCTCTACGTCAACGAAGGCGACAAGATTCACAGCGGCCACCCGCAGCTGTTTTCGCGGCTGATGCGGTCCGGCCAGACCCGCCGCTTTGCCTATGACTGCTACCCGCACGCCTTGCTGGCGGCAGGCCATGTGGATGCGGTGATTGATTTCGGCCTGCAGCCCTATGATTACCTGCCGGTTTCGGCAGTGGTCAGCGCCGCCGGCGGGGTCATCACCGATTGGGACGGTGCGCCGCTGGGACTGGAGTCTGACGGCCGGGTGATTTCGGCGGCCACACCAGAGCTGCACCGCAGCATGCTGGCACTGATCACGGGGTAAAGGATGGCGATACTGACATTTCTGATCAGCCTCGCGGGCGCGACGATGCTGCTGCTTTATGCGGTGCGGATGGTGCGCACCGGCATTGAGCGCAGCTATGGCGCCTCGTTCCAGCGGCTGCTGACCGGGCGGCAGAGCCATCTGCAGGCGGGCCTGATGGGGCTGATCCTCGCCATCGTGCTGCAAAGCTCGGCCGCGGTGGCGCTGCTCACATCCGGCTTCGCCGCCAGCGGCTATCTCGCCTTTCCAACCGGGCTGGCGATCGTGCTGGGCGGCGATCTCGGCTCGGCGCTGATCATCCAGATCCTGTCGTTCAAGCTCGACTGGCTGGTGCCGGTGCTGCTGGCGGCGGGCGGCTACCTGTTTGTGAAGACCGAGGCCAAAAAGGCGCGGCAGCTGGGGCGGATCCTGATGGGAGTCGCCTTCATATTGATATCGCTCAGGTTTCTGCGCGAGGCGATGGATCCGATCCGCGGCAGCGCCTTCCTGCCCGCCATCGCGGGCTACCTCGCGCGCGACTATGTCACCGCCTTTCTGGCGGGCGGCGCGCTGGCCTTTGTGATGCATTCCTCCGTCGCGGCGATCCTGATGTGCGTCACCCTGGTGCAGATCGGCGCCCTTCCCTTTGCCGCCGGGCTGTCGCTGGTTCTGGGGGCGAATTTCGGCTCCGCCTTCATTCCGGTCTGGCTCAGCCGCGGCATGGACCTGCGGGCGCGGCGCATTCCCTATGCCAACCTGGCCCTGCGCGGCACCTGGGCGGTGCTGTGCCTGTTCGGCGCCAATCTGGCGCTGCGGGTGGGCTGGCTCGGCGATCCGCAGGGCGGCCAGATGCTGGTCAGCGCGCATCTCGCCTTCAACGCCGCGCTTTTGCTGCTGGCGCTGCCGCTCTGCACCCCGCTTGGCGGTGTCTTCGCGCGGCTGTTCCCGGACCCGGCGGCGCCCAGGGCGCAGCCGCCGGGGCGGCCGGTCAGCGCGCTGGAGCAGGGCAGCTACGGCTCGCCCGCGCAGGCCGTGGCCAACCTCAAGCGCGAGCTGCTGCGGATGGCCGACCAGGTGGGCGCCATGTTCCGCCCGGTGCTGGAGCTGTACGAGGGCGGCAGCAAGGAGCAGATCCGCGCGGTGCAGCAGATGGACGAAGAGGTCAACGCCTGCCTGTCGGGCATCCGCCAGTATGTGGCGGCGGTTCCGGAGGAGGCGTTCAGCGAGGAGCAGCTGAAGACCGCCCGCAGCCTGATGGAATACGCCATCCGGCTGGAGACCGCGGGCGATGTGGTGGCCCGCCGCCTGACGGTGCTGGCCGGCGAGATGCGCAAGAAGGAGCTGCGGTTTTCCCGCGACGGCTGGCTGGAGATCACCCGCATGCATGAGGCGATCCTGGCCAATATGCA
>NZ_AXBI01000012.1 GCF_000473325.1 Leisingera caerulea DSM 24564 | reverse complement strand
GAGAAGACCAGTGGAAACCCAGGCCAGCACCGGAATGACGCTTCGGGACCGCGCCCGCGAATTCGTCGAGCGCCCCTGGGTGACGAAAACCATTCTTGGCATCATCATCTTCAACGCCATTACGCTGGGCCTTGGCACCTCTGCCGCGGTGCGGGCGCATGCCGGGGGGCTGCTGGATGTGATCGACACCACGGTCCTGGCCATCTTTGTGCTGGAGCTGGCGCTTAAGCTGTTTGCCTACGGGCTGCGGTTTTTCTCCTCAGCCTGGAATATCTTCGACCTGGTTGTGGTCTCTTTCGGGCTGCTGCCGGACAGCCAGGGCCTGTCGGCCTTGCGCGGTCTGCGGGTGGTGCGCGCCCTGCGCCTGCTGTCGGTCATTCCGCAGATGCGTGCGGTTGTGCAGGCGCTGCTGGATGCGCTGCCCGGCATGGGCGCGGTGATTGTGATGATCTCCATCGTGTTCTACGTCTTCGGCGTGATGGCGACGATGATGTACGGCGCTGCATTTGACGAATGGTTCGGCACCCTGGGCCGGTCGCTGTATTCGCTGTTCCAGATCATGACACTGGAAAGCTGGTCGATGGGGATTGTGCGCCCGGTGATGGAGGAATTCCCCTTTGCCTGGTCGTTCTTTGTGCCCTTCATCGTGATCACCGCCTTTTCGGTGCTGAACCTGTTCATCGGTCTTCTGGTCAACACCATGCAGTCGGCGGTGGAGGCGGAAGCCGAGGCAGAATTCGAAAAGCTGCGGGATCTGGTGAGGTCCGAAACCGATGTGGTCGACGCGCATGTGCGGGAGCTGCATGAGGAGATCAAGGCGCTGCGGACGGAAATCGCGGAGCTGAAAGGGCAGGGCAATGGCTGACAGCTCGCAAAAATTCATTGCCCGCAACCGGGCGCCAAGGGTCCAGATAGAATATGACGTGGAGCTCTATGGCGCCGAGAAGAAGGTGCAGCTGCCCTTTGTGATGGGCGTGATGAGCGACCTGGCCGGGAAATCCAAGGTGGAGCAGCCCGCGGTGGCAGACCGCAAGTTCCTGGAAATCGACGTCGACAATTTCGATGAGCGGATGAAGGGGCTGGCGCCGCGCGCCGCCTTCACTGTGCCCAACACGCTGACCGGCGAGGGCAACCTGGCGGTCGATCTGACGTTTGAGAGCATGGCGGATTTCTCGCCCGGTGCGATTGCCGCCAAGGTGGATGCGCTGCGGCCCTTGCTGGAGGCCCGCACCCAGCTGCAGAATCTGATGGCCTATATGGACGGCAAGACCGGCGCCGAGATGCTGATCGAGACGATCCTGAACGATCCGTCGCTGCTGCAGGCGGTGTCGGCGCCAGTGGCGGACACAGACAGCGCTGCGGCTTTGGACAGCCTGCGCAAACTTGGGCTGCCGGAGGAAGAGGCGGACACCAGCGGCGACGTGCTGGCAGGCCTTGCCGCACAGGCACCGGAGAAGGCAGAGCCTGAAGAGCCCTCCGGCGGGGTTCTAGATGCGCTGCGGCAGGCGGCGCCGGAGGATCAGGCGGCAGAGGATGCTTCGGCTGGGGTGTTGGAGGGATTGCGCTCTGACGCGCCGGAGGAGGCTGAAACGGAAGACGCATCGGCAGATGTGCTGGCGGGGCTTGCGGCTGAAGCGCCGGAAGAGACCGAAGCTGAGGATGCCTCTGGCAGCGTTCTTGACGAACTGCGGGCTGTGGAGCCTGATGAATCGGAGATCGGGGACGGTTCGGCAGATGTGCTGGCTGGCCTGAGTGCTGCTGCGCTGCAGGAGGACGACCAGGGCGACGCGGCCGGAGAGGTGCTTGCGTCGCTGGCGGCGGCGGAGGTCCCGGACGCTGAGGAAGACGATCAGACGGGGTCTGTTCTGGAAGGTCTGGCCCAGGCGGATATTCTGGAGGAGACGGAAGACACTGCCTCTGCCGCGCTTGAGAGCCTTGCTGCGCTTGAGGTGGCCGAGGCGGAAGCGGAGGATCCTTCCGGCGTGCTGGATGCCCTTGCGGATATCGGAGTGGAAGAGCCGGAGGATACCGCCGCGGAGGCTGCGCTGGAGAGCCTGGCGGCTGTGGAGGTCGAGGAGCAGGCAGAGGAGGATCACAGCGGCGTTCTTGGCGGGCTTGCGGAGCAGGCGCCCGTAGAGACCGTGGAAGACGACGCTGCGGGCGCGGCCCTGGAGAGCCTCGCGGCGGCCGAAGTGCCGGAGGCTGAAGACACTGAGGAGGCGTCTTCGGTTCTGTATGAGCTGGCCTCAATCGACGTTCAGGAAGAAGACGAAGACGCTGCCGGGACGGCGCTGGAAAGCCTGGCCGCGGCTGAGATTGAGGCGCCGGAAGCTGAAGATCACGCGGACATTTTGGAAGGGCTGGCAGATCTGGAGCCTGAAGAGGCCGAAGCGGATGATGCTGCGGAGGCGGCTTTGGGCAGTCTTGAGCCTGTGGCGGAAGCTGTGGAGGATGACGAGGATATCTCCGGCGTTCTGAGTAACCTCGCGGATGTTGAGCCAGAGGCAGACGAGGAGGGCGCGAAGGCCGCTGCAGCGCTGGACAGCCTGGCGGATGCAGAGCTTTCGGAGGCTGAGGAAGACGACGGCCTGGACGATGTGCTTGGCGGTCTGCTGGAAGATACGCCTGCAGAAGAAGACGCCGGAAGCGAGGCCGAAGACGCGCTGGAGAGCCTTGTCTCTGTTGACGTGGAGGAAGCGGACGATGACGGGTCCGATGACGTTCTGGAAGGACTGCTGGAGGGCGGTCTGAATGAGGCAGAGGGTACGGACGAGGATCTGAACGCGGTTCTGGAGGGCCTTGAAGCACCGGAGGCGGCGGATGCCGGGGAGACTTCCGGCGATGTGCTGGCCGGGCTTACCGATGGCCTGACGGAGGAAACTGAGGAAGAGGACAGCGTCCTGGGCTCGATCCTCGACGGGCTGGATGCGCCCGAGGAAGCGGATGATAGCGATGACCTGAGTGCCGCGCTGGACACGCTGGACGCGCCTGCGGAGGAAGACGCTGATGACAGCGGGCTGGATGATCTGCTTGGCGACCTCGGCGACCTTGGCGGTGACAGCGTCGAAGAGGCGGCGGCGGAGGATGACGCCGATGTGCCCGAGGTTCTGACCGCGGAAGAGGAAAGCCTGGACGACGCGGAGGGCGGCGGACTGGATTTGGATCTGGACGCCTTGCTCGACAGCGGAGACGAGGCTGAGGCCACCGCCGGGGAGGATGACCTCGACAGCTTGCTCGGCGATCTGACCGAGGAGGCGGACGCCTCGGATGATGATGATCTGGATGCGCTTCTGAGCGGCGCGGAGGAGGAAGCGGGCGCCGGGGACAGCGGTCTGGATGATTTGCTTGGTGATCTGGAAGCCGGCGAAGATGCCGAAGCTGACGCAGCTGAGGCCGATAGTTCCGCTGCGCTGCCGCCAAACGATGAGGACACAGAAGACGCCGGCGGCTTGGAAAATCTAGATGACTTGCTGGGCGATCTGGAGGAGCCCGGAGATGAGGCTTCGGAGGAGTTAGCGGACAGCGGTTTGGATGATCTGCTTGGCGATCTGGATAGCGGGGAAGAAACCGGACCTGAAGCGGCCGGCGATGATGACCTGGACTCGCTGCTTGGGGAACTCGACGCGGAGGATGCCGGGGAGGCTGAAGACCTCAGCCTGGACGATCTTTTGGGCGATCTGGGCGGCGGTGAGGAGGATGATGGCGATCTCGACGATTTGCTGGCCGGGCTCGGAGAGGAGGCCGAAGCTGAGGACGCGGCTGACGCGGAAAGCGGCGAGGAAGACTTGGACGCGCTGCTGGATGGCCTGGGGGATGCGGACGCCGATCTGGACAGCCTGATGGGCGATGATGGCGACATGGATCTCGACGACCTGCTGGGGGATCTGGGCGGTGATGATGAGGCGGCGGAGGACGCCGGCGGCGACGATCTGGATGCGCTGCTGGGGGATCTGGATGACGGCGGCGGCGCAGCGGAGGCTGCGGCTGCGGTGGAAGCTTCGGAAGAACCGGAGTTCGCCTATGGCACTATGAGCGCGGACCGGCCCGAACCGCAGAAACTGGAGCGCAAGCGGTTCCGGCTGGCAGTGCTGGGGGATTTCTCAGGGAGAGCGGCCAAGGGGCAACTGGAGACCGGAGACGCGCTGGCGGCGCGCAAGGCGATCCTGCTGGACCCGGATACGGTTGAGGATGTGATCGAGCGCTTTGCCACCGAGCTGGTGCTGCCGATCGGCAAGGAGGGCGCCGGGATTGCCGTGAAGCTGGAGGATCTGGACGGGCTGCATCCGGATGAGCTTTACGAGAACGTCGAACTGTTCACGGAGCTGGCGGGTCTGCGCAAGCAGCTGCAGAGCGGCGCGACGGCGGATCACGCGGCCAAGACGCTGAGGGCCTGGGCAGAGAAATACGGCACCCGGGCGCGGGCGCCCAAGCGGACCTCGGCCGGTAATGCGGTGCCTGCGGACAAGCGGCTCAGCGCCTTTCAGCAGCTGATCAAGGACACCGGTATCACACCGCGCCCGGCGACACCGGTGGAGGAGCTGCTGGCGCGGGTTGTGGGTCCGCATATCCGGGCGCTGCCGGATCCGGACGTGGCGGCGATGCAGAAGGCGGTGGATGAGGCGCTGTCGGATGCGATGCGGCTGGTGCTGCATCATCCGGAGTTCCAGTCGGTGGAGGCGCAGTGGCGCTCGCTGGATCTGATGGCGCGTTCGATCGAGGCGGACGATACGCTGGATGTGATGCTCTATGACATCTCGGCAGAGGAGCTGGCGGCGGATCTGGCCGCCGAAGAGGATCTGTCGAAGACCGGCTTTGTGCGCCTGCTGACCGAGGAGCCGCTGGACGAGGAGAACGGCCGCGGCGGTTATTCGGCGCTGATCGGCATGTATCAGTTCGAGGAAACCCCGCCGCATGCGGAACTGCTGGGCCGCATCGCGCGGGTGGCGGCGCATGTGGATGCACCGTTCTTTGGGTCGATCTCACCCGAGTTTCTAAAGACGCCCAAGGCGGAGCGGCCCAAGGTGGTGGCGGAGGCCTGGGACACGCTGCAGGGCATGGCGGAGGCCGGGCATCTGGGACTGGTCAGCCCGCGGTTCCTGCTGCGCCGTCCCTATGGCGAGAAAACCGAGCCCTGTTACGAATTTGATTTCGAGGAGTTCACCGAAACGGAAGGCCTGAAAGGCATGCTCTGGGCCAATCCGGTGGTGCTGGTGGCGATCCTTCTGGCGCGGTCGTTCAAGGAGAACGGCCCGTCGCTGCAGCTGGGCAGGATTATGTCTTTGGGGGGGATGCCCTATCATTACGTGAACGACAGGTTCGGCGACCAGGTGGCGCTGCCCTGCACGGAGCGCAATGTCGACCTCGGCAAGATCGCGCTGGCGCAAGAGCGCGGCTTTATGGCGGTGAGCGCGGTCAAGGGGCGGGATGAGGTGCGGCTGACCTCTTTCAATTCCTTGAAAGGCAGCGAGATCCTGGGGCCCTGGACCGGGTTGCCGGCGCCAGAGCCCTCGCCGCCGGATCCGCGCGGCCTGCCGAAACCGGCGTCCCCTGCGGGCGGCGGGGATGAAGACGATCTGGATCTGGGCGGTGATGACGGGGACGATTCAGGCCTGGACGATCTGAACCTGGACGATCTGGATCTCGGAGGAGACGGCGAGGACGACCTGGACCTGGGGGAATTGGACTTCGACGCCGATGACGGGGGGCTCGATGATCTTCTGGCGTCGTTCGGGGATGACGACGACGAGGATGACGATGACGGCGACGAGGAAATGGATGCTGAACTCGCCGCGCTTTTGGATGATTTGTGATGCGAATGTTTGAGAACACTGCCGGTGATTTCCGGCCCGGTTCCCTTCGCGGAAAGGAGGAACCATGGTTGTAAGCAAGGGCCATGAAAACGACCTCGCCTGGATGTCGGGGAGCTACAGCACCGATGGGCTGATGCTGAGCCGCGCAATTGTGCGCGAGGGCTTGAGCAAGCTGACCGAAACCACCATCGAATTTGCCGCCACCAAGGCCCAGCCCAAGCTGGAGGACCTGGTCGGCAAGACGATGAACGTGCATGTGATGCGCAACCCGGACACGGAGCAGCAGTTCTCAGGCCTGTGCATTTCAGTCGAATACCTGGGGTTCCGCAACGGCTATGAGATGTATGTCGCGGAGGTGCGCCCCTGGTTCTGGCTGCTGACGCGGACCAGCGATCTGCGGGTGTTTCAGGAAAAGTCCACGGTCGAGATCATCAAGCAGCTGTTCAGCGAATACGGCTTCAGCGATTACACTGACAAGCTGAGCGACAGCTATGAGGCGCGCGAGTATTGTTTGCAGTACCGCGAAAGCGATTATGCCTTCCTGTGCCGGCTGATGGAGGAGGAGGGGATCTATTTCTACTTCGACAGCACAACCAGCCCCGGCAGCCCCGAAAAGCTGGTGCTGTGTGACGGCGTCAGCGGGCACTCCCCGGTCATGGGGGGTGCAGAGATCGAATTCCACGCCCGCGACGACCGGGACCGGCGGCGCGAAGAGCATATTTCCGAATGGGCCAAGGAGGAAATCCTGACCCGCGGCAAGGTCACCCTGAACGATTTCGACTTTCTGACCCCGTCAGCGGACCTCAAGGCCGCCTCGGCGATTGCCAAGGGCAAGCATTCCCACAAGGATCACGAGGTTTACGACTATCAGGGGCATTACCGCAAGAATTCCGGCCTGGGCAACAAGCTGACGCGGGTTCAGATGGAGGCGCAGGCGATCAGGCACAAGCGCTGGCGCGGCGCCTCCAGCGTGGCGACCCTGGGCACCGGCTACACCTTCACCCTGAAGGATCACCCGGTGAATGAGAACAACAAGGAGTATCTGGTCACCGACGCCGAGCATCACATCAAGCTGGCCTGGGATTACGGCGAGCGCGAGAGCCGCACCACCAAGGTCGCCACCTCGGGCGAGATGCGCCATGACGTGAAGGCCCGCAACATGGACTACCCCAAGGAGATGGAGCACGACGTCTACGCGGCCACCTTCGGGGCGATCCTGAAGTCCGATCAGTTCCGGGCACCGCTGGTCACCCCTTGGCCGGAGGTGCAGGGTCTGCAGACCGCCACCGTGGTCGGCAAGAGCGGCGAGGAGATCTGGACTGATGAGCACGGCCGGATCAAGATCCAGTTCCACTGGGACCGCGAAGGCGAGAGTAACGAGACCTCCTCCTGCTTTGTGCGGGTGATGACGCCCTGGTCGGGCAAGAACTGGGGCATGGTGGCGATCCCGCGGATGGGCCAGGAGGTGGTGATCCAGTTCGAGGACGGCAACCCGGACCGGCCGATCTGCACCGGCATGCTTTACAATGCCGAAACGATGCCGCCCTATACCTATCCGGACGATCAGACCCAGCTGGGGATCAAGACCAACTCCTCCAAGGGGGGCGGCGGCTATAACGAGCTGATGTTCGACGACAAGAAAGACAGCGAATTGATGCGGGTGCAGGCGCAGAAGGATCACCAGATGCTGGTCAAGGACCGCTCGACGGTGACAGTCGGCCTGGATGCGCCCGACCCGGAGGTCACCTCTGCCGATGAAAAGAGCTATGTGTTCACGGTCCAGCAGCACATGACGGAAACCGTGCATCAGGGCGACCGCACTGAGGTGGTGGAGACCGGGGACAAGTCGGAAAACATCCAGACCGGCAACATGACGCTTGATGTGGATACCGGCAACCTGACCGAAACCATTGCGCAGGGCGACCACACGGAGACCGTGTCGCTGGGCAACCTGACCGTCGATGTGACCGCGGGCAAGATCGCGATGAGCGCGGGCCAGGAGATCAAGCTGACCGTGGGCGCCTCGGAGGTGAAGATCGACAATTCCGGTGTGACCATCAAGGGGCCGATGATCAAGATCGAAGGCACCGGCATGGTCGAGGCAAAGGCACCGATGACCACCGTGAAAGGCGAGGCCATGCTGACCCTGAAGGGCGGCCTCACGATGATCAACTAGGTGGTGCAGATGCCGGGAAGATTTGAAAAGCTGGTCAAAATGCCCGCCGATCCGGTGGCCAAGCTGCTGTCGCGGGCCAATGTGATCCTGAAGACGCCGCTGGAGGCGCCGCCGACGGCGCAGGCCGGGGCGGTGCTGGAGGAACTGGACCGCAAGGGCGCGCTGGTCGATCTCTTGCGGGTGCTGGCGGTGCTGCTGCCCCCGCGGGAACGGGTGTGGTGGGCCTGCCTGGCCGCGCGCGACTATATCGGGCCGCGGTCGGACAAGGACCCGGCTTCGCTGACCGCGTCCGAGGCCTGGGTGTTCGAGCCCAGCGAGGAAAACCGCGACAAGGCGCGGATCACTCTGGATCATGCCTATGTCGATGATGACACGGTGAATTGCGCGCTGGCGGTGCTCTATGCCGCCGGAACGCTGGGACCCGGAGAATTGAATCAATATCCTGCCCCTGCAGGCGCCTCGGAGGCGGCGGCCTTTGCCATGAATATGGTGGCCTTGGGTCAATTGTCTGATAAGTTTGAAGAACACGGCGGCGTTCTGGTGGAGCGCGCGCTGGATATCGCGCGCGGGGGCAAGGGGCAGGTGATCGAAGTTCCCCAGCACGCGGCGCAGGGCTGACAGGGAGGATGTAACAGATGGGAATGCCACAGGCCCGGGTGACGGATCTGCATGCCTGCATGCTGCCCTCCACCCCGCCGCCGCCGGTCCTGCCGGTGCCGACGCCGATCCTGCCGCCTTGCGCGGTGACTGTGCTGGTTGCAAACCTGCCGGCCGCGCGCCTGGGTGACATGTGCACCGCGGCGCCGTCGCCGCACCCGATCATCAAGGGCTCCGCGACGGTGCTGATCAACAATATGCCGGCCGCGCGGATCCTGGACAACACCGCCTGCGGCGGCATGGTCGTCAAGGGTGAATTCACCGTGCTGGTGGGAGGTTAGGCCCAATCATGGGAGTGACGCTGAAGTTTCAAAGCTCGGGCGCGATGCCCGGCGATGCGGCCCCCGTTCCGATGCGCGGGCCGAGCCTGACAGTGGGGCGCGGCGCCAGCTGCGACCTGGTGCTGCCCGACCCGGACCAGATGCTGTCGCGCAACCACTGTGTGATCGAGGATCACAACGGCAATGTGGTGGTGGTGGACCTCAGCTCCAACGGCACCTTTCTGAACTATTCCAAGATCCCGCTGGGCCGGACGCCGACGCCGCTTAATAACGGCGACGTGCTGTGCATCGGCAACTATGAGCTGGTGGTGGAGATCCGCGACGATCTGATGGATGTGGGCGACCTGATCGCAGCGCCCGCGGCGCAGGCGCCCGTTTCGCCTGGCAATGCCGCCAACGCGCCCGACCCGCTGCAATTGCTGGAAGATGCCGGTCCGGGCGGCGATTTCCTGGACGATCTTTTGGGCGAGGGGCCGAAGGGGCCTGCGCAGCTGAACCCGGTCGACCCGATTGACGAGCTGCTGCCGCCGCTGGGTGAGGAGGAGGATCCGTTCTTCCAGAAGGCCAGTGACGGGCGCGAAGGGGAGGGGGCCAGCCTGGCCAACCACAACCCCACTGCCTCGGACGGGTTTGCCGCGTCAGCGGCGCAATCGAACATGATTCCGGACGATTGGGACGATGAGTTCCTGTCCGGCATCGGCGGGCCGGAGGAACCCGAGCCGAAACCCGAGCCGCCGCGCGAGGTGCCGCCGCCGCCGCAGGAAGTGCCGCCGTCGGGTCCGCCGCAGGAAGCCCCTCCGGGACCGCCCCAGGAAACACCGCCTGGGCCGCCGCAGGAGGCCCCGCCCTCTGCACCGCCCGAGATTCCGCCCTACCATGAGGCGGGTGCGCGACCGGCGCCGCCTGCCGGAACGCAGGACGCGCTTGAGGCCTTTATGAATGGCGCCGGCGCCGAGATCAGCATAGCCCCGGAGGATCATGCCAGCACCATGGCGCGCATGGGCCGGGTGATGCGGACGCTGGTCACGGGCTTGCGCGAAATCCTGATGACGCGGACCTCTATCAAGTCGGAATTCCGCATTGAGCAGACGATGATCTCGGCCGGCGGAAACAATCCGCTGAAGTTCTCGATCACGCCGGAGCAGGCGGTCGAGGCGATGGTGCGCCCGGCGACCAAGGGCTATCTCAGCCCCGAAACCGCCGCCGAAGAGGCGCTGAGGGACATCAAGGCGCATGAGGTGGCGATGGTCACCGGAATGGAGGCGGCGCTGAAAGGCGTGCTGAAGCGCCTCGACCCCAAGGCGCTGGAGGCGCAGATCGAGGACAAGGGCGGCTTTACCGGCCTCTTGCGCGGCAAGAAAGCGCGGTACTGGGACGTTTACGAGCAGCTTTATGCGGAGATTTCCGACCAGGCTGAGAATGATTTTCACGACCTGTTCAGCCGCGAATTTGCGCGGGCCTACAAGCAGCAGCTGGACAGGCTGAAGGACGGATAAG
This sequence comes from Leisingera caerulea DSM 24564, assembly GCF_000473325.1. Taxonomy (NCBI): domain Bacteria; kingdom Pseudomonadati; phylum Pseudomonadota; class Alphaproteobacteria; order Rhodobacterales; family Roseobacteraceae; genus Leisingera; species Leisingera caerulea. Next base: position 98,109 of record NZ_AXBI01000012.1, on the reverse strand, counting down.
CGCCGCGCCGCCGGCGCGTGCCTGCAAGGAAGAGGAGATCCCGGTGTCCTGGGACAGCAAGGTACTTTGGACGGAGGGGCTGTTTCTGCAGCCGCATCACTTCCAGCAATCCGACCGTTACAACGAGGCGCTGGTGGCCGGGCTGGCGCGGCGGCTCAGCCCCTATGCCTGGGGCGTGAACGGGCTGGAAATTGACCACGAGGCGCTGAAGATCGGCCAGTTTGCGGTCAAGTCCTGCGAGGGGCTGACCCATGACGGCACGGTGTTCCGGGTGCCGATGGCGGATCCGCATCCGCCCGCGATGGAGGTGCCCTCCACGGTCAAGGACTGCATCGTCTACCTGACCGTGCCGCAGCGGCGCCAGGGCGCGGTGGAGGTCGATCTGAGCGGCGCCGAACGCTCAGCCAGCCGCCTGCGCCCGGACAAGCAGGAAGTGACCGATGTGACCTCGACCGAGCGCAAGCCGGTGGAGCTGGATGTGGGCAAGATGCGCCTGCAGTTCGCTCTGGAGGTGGATGATCTGGCCGACCTGCTGGCGATCCCGGTGGCGCGCATCATCGAGGTGCGCCCGGACAAGGAGATCGTGCTGGATCAGGCCTTTATCCCTTCCTGCCTGGATGTGCGCGCGGCGCCTGCGCTGAACGGTTTCCTGCGGGAGCTGGAGGGGCTGCTGGCGCACCGGATGGAGGCGCTGGCGGGCCGCCTGTCGGAGGCAGGCGGCGCCCGCGGGGTGGCGGATGTGTCGGATTTCATGCTGCTGACGGTGGTGAACCGGCTGCTGCCGCAGGTGCGCCATCTGCGCAACATCGAGAACCTGCACCCCGAACGCCTGTTCACCCTGTGCGCCGGGCTGGCGGGGGAGCTGTCGGTGTTCATGTCCACGGAAAAACAGGCGCCGGAGTTTCCGCCCTATACCCACGGCAACTTGGCCGAATGCTTTGCGCCAGTGATCCGGGTGCTGCGCCAGTACCTGAGCTCGGTGCTGGAACAGACTGCAATCCCGATCAAGCTGGAGGCGCGTAAATACGGTATCTCGGTGGGGGTGATTGCCGACCGCAAATTGCTGGGCAATGCCGGTTTTGTGCTGGCGGTCAGCGCCGATATCCCGGCCGAGGACGTGCGCAAGCATTTCTCAGGCCAGGCCAAGATCGGACCCGTCGAGGAAATCCGCCAGCTGGTGAACTCGGCGCTGCCGGGGATCACGCTCCGCCCCCTGCCGGTGGCGCCGCGGCAGATCCCCTATCATTCGGGTGTGGTCTACTTCGAGATGGATGCGGACAGCCCCTATTGGCGCAAGATGACCACGTCGGGCGGGATCGCGGTGCATGTGTCGGGACAGTATCCGGGGCTCAAGATGGAGCTTTGGGCAATCCGTAACGCATAAGGGAAGGCGCTGAGATGGCTGATTATGACGATCCCTTTGCCGAACCGGGGGATACCGACAAGACGGTGATCAAGCCGAACCCGGGGGGGCGGCGCACAGCCACCCCGATGCAGCAGCCGGATGCGTCGCCGCAGGCCCAGCCGGTGCCGGAACAGGCGGCAGATCCCGATCTGGATGCCTATGGTGTGCCGCAGGCAGCGGCGCCGAGGCCGCAGGCCGCTGCGGGCGGCCAGAAAGCGCCGAAGATGGCGCTGACAGGAATGAACCAGCTGACCGCCTGCGCCTCGACCCTGTTTGCGCTGATTTCCCGCATCCGCAACCGGGCCCAGCACATGGACCCGGACGCGCTGCGCAAAAGCGTGGTGGCAGAGGTGCGCGCGTTTGAAAACCGCGCCCTGCAGGCGGGTATCGCCGCGCAGACCGTGAAGATCGCCCGCTATGCCCTGTGCGCGACACTGGACGACGTGGTGCTGAACACGCCCTGGGGCGGGCAGTCCTCCTGGGGGCTGCAGTCGATGGTCGCGACATTCCACCGCGAGGTGGTGGGCGGCGACCGGTTTTATGACCTGCTGGCGCGGCTGGAGAAGGAGCCGGGCGCCAATATCGACATGCTTGAGTTCCTGTACATGTGCCTGTCGCTGGGGTTCGAGGGCCGTCTGCGGGTAGAGCAGGGCGGGTCCGAGAAACACCTGCAGATCCGCGGCGCGCTGGCCCGGATCATCCGCAATCAGCGCGGGCCTGTTGAGCGCGATCTGTCGCCGCATTGGGAAGGGGTGGTCAAACCCTTCAAGGCGCTGTCGGTGTGGCGGCTGGTGTGGATCACGCTGGCGGCCACTGCTGCGGTGCTGGCGCTGCAGTTCATCGGCCTTAGCTGGTTGCTGTCGAACAAGACGGAAAATGTGGTGGGGCAGCTGTCCATCGTCGACTCCGGCCCCAAGGTGGAACTGGAACGGCGCGCGCCGCCGCCGCCGCCGCCGCCGCTGGCACCGACCACGGAGGAGCAGGTCGCCAAGGTCGCGGGCTTCCTGGAGCCGGAGATCAAGGAAGGCATCGTGCAGGTCTTCCAGAAAGGCAACACGCTGATTATCCGGCTGGCTGGGTCGGGCATGTTCGGCTCCGGCTCTGACCAGCTGAGCAAGGCCTTCCGCAACCCGGTGAACCGGGTGGCTGAGGCGCTGAATGATGAAAAGGGCAGGATTATCGTGGCAGGGCATTCCGACAACGTGCCGATCCGCTCGTCGCGCTTCCCGTCCAACATGGCGCTGTCGCTGGCGCGCGCGAAATCGGTGATGGCGGGCATGGCCAAGGTGATGACCAATCCGGACCGGCTGTCGGCCGAGGGCCGCGCCGATAAAGAACCGATTGCAGACAACGGCACCCGCGCCGGGCGGGCCAAGAACCGCAGGATCGAAATCCTGCTGGTTCAGGAGGTTGAAGGATGATCCGCCGCTATATCTTCCCCCTGTTCCGGTCGATCTACACCATCCTGCTGATCCTGGCATTGGTGCTGTCGGCCTGCGTGTGGTTCTTTGCACCGTTTATCGGCAGCGCCGACTGGCGCCCGTTTGACAGTGTGATGTCACGGCTGATCACCATCGGGGTGATCTTCCTGCTGTATTTTCTCACCATCGGCCTCATCTTCTGGCGGCGGCGCCGCAAGGACAAGGAGATGACCGAGGAGATGGCCGAGGCGGCCGACACCTCGGAAGATGATGTCTTGTCCGAGGAAATCGGCGAGCTGCGCGGCAAGTTCAAGGACGCGATCAAGGAGCTGCGCAAGTCCAAGGGCGGGCGGCGCCATCTGAACGATCTGCCCTGGTACATCATGATCGGCCCGCCGGGCGCAGGCAAGACGACCGCAATTGTGAATTCCGGCCTGCAGTTCCCGCTGGCCGAGAAACTGGGCAAGGCCGCGATTGGCGGCGTTGGCGGCACCCGCAACTGCGACTGGTGGTTCACCAATGACGCGGTGCTGATCGACACCGCCGGGCGCTATACCACCCAGGAAAGCGATGCGGATGCGGACAATGCCGCCTGGCTGGGCTTCCTGGGGTTGCTCAAGAGATACCGCAAGCGGCAGCCGATCAATGGCGCCATCGTCGCGATTTCGCTGTCGGACCTGTCGTTGCAGGATGAAATCACCCAGAAAAGCCATGCCGCCGCGGTGCGCCACCGACTGGCTGAGCTGCGCGAGAAGCTGGGCGTGCGCTTTCCGGTCTATGTGCTGTTCACCAAGGCGGACCTGATCGCCGGGTTCCAGGAATTCCATGACTCGCTTGGCAAGGAGGACCGCGAACAGGTCTGGGGCTTCACCCTGCCGCTGCCCAAGGGCAAGAAGGAAGAGCCGCCGATTGCCGCGTTTGACGAGGAGTTCGGCCTGCTGCTGGGGCAGATCAATGCGCAGCTCTTGGAGAAGATGCAGACCGAGACCGACCATCAGCGCCGGGCGCTGATTGCCGGCTTCCCGGCGCAGGTGGCGTCGATGCGCGGCGTTGCCCGCGACTTCCTGATGGAGGTGTTCCAGGACAACCGCTATGCGCAGCGGCAGATGCTGCGCGGGGTCTATTTCACTTCCGGCACCCAGGAAGGCACCCCGATTGACCGGCTGATGCTGGGCATGGCGCAAACGTTCGGCATCGGGCGGCAGGCGATTGGCTCAGGGCAGGGGACCGGGCGCTCGTTCTTCCTGACCCGGCTGTTCGAAGGCGTGATGTTCCCCGAGGCGGGCCTGGTGTCAGCGGATGACAAGGTGGAGCGCCGCTACCGCTGGACGCGGCGGATTGCGATTGCGGCGACCGTGCTGGTGGCCATTGCGATGGGCACGCTGTGGGTGCGGTCCTATCTCAAGAACACCGATCTGATTGCCCAGGCCGAGGGCCAGGTGTCGGCCTACCAGGCCGCGGCGGCCCAGCTGCCGCCCAGCCCGGTGGGCGATACCGATCTGGTGCCGGTGGTGGCGGCGCTGAACAACCTGCGCGACATGCCGGGCAATCCGGTGCTGTCGGATCCGGACCCTGAGCGCGCGATGACCTATGGGCTGTATCAGGGCGAGGTGATCGGCACCCAGGCTGCTCAGACCTACCGCGCGGCGCTGAACCAGCGCCTGTTGCCGCGGTTGCTGGTGCGGCTGGAGCAGCAGATCGAGGGCAACATCAACAACCCCGACACGCTCTATGAGGCACTGAAGATCTACCTGATGCTGGGCCTGCAGGGGCCGATGAACCCGGATCTGGTTAAGGAGTGGATGCGGCTGGATTGGGAAAACATCGCCTATCCCGGCATCGCCCGCACCCAGCTGCGTTCCGACCTGATGGATCATTTGACGGCGCTGCTGTCGCAGCCGATGGAGGAGATCGCGCTGAACGGGCCGCTGGTTGCCCAGGCGCAGAACATCCTGTCGGAAATGCCGCTGGCGCAGCGCGTCTATAACGGCATCCTCAACTCGCAAAAGGCCACCAGCCTGCCGAAATGGCGGATCACCGATGTTGGCGGCCCGTCGGTCAAACGGGTGCTGGTGCGCAGCTCCGGCAAGCCGCTGAATGACGGGATCGAGGGCATATTTACCTATGACGGCTTTCACAACGTGTTCCTGCCGGAGGCGGTCAGCGTTGCCGAACGGGTCCACCGCGAGGCCTGGGTGCTGGGCGAACAGAGCGAGGCAGCCCAGAATGAGGCGGTTCTGCTGAAGCTCAGCCGCGATGTTCTGGACCTTTATTACAACGACTACATCAGCCGCTATGATCAGATCCTTGGCGATATCGACATCGTGCCGCTGGAATCGCTGTCACATGCAGTAGAAGTCACCAACGTGCTGTCCGGGCCGACCTCGCCCATCGTCAACATCCTGACGGAAGTCAGCAACGAAACCCGCCTGAATGAGGACAAATCGCTTCTGGATGCGGGCACTCTCGCCGCGGGCGCCCAGAACGTGGCGGCGATCGAGGCGCGCTCTAATCTGTCGATCCAGGGTCAGATCCTGCTGGAGGCGCTGGTCGGCTCTGCCGAAAATGCGCCTGGTCAGGCGGCCAAGCCGCCGGGGGCCTATGTGCAGGAGCGGTTCCAGTGGCTTTATGACCTGGTCAACCGGCCCGAAGGCCAGCCCTCGCAGCTGGATGACCTGATGGGACAGCTGCAGCTTGTCTATCAGGAGCTGAACAAAATGTCCTTCTCCGGCGTGGCGACAGGCGGGCAGACCGGCCAGGCGCTGTTGCAGTTTCAGCAGACTGCCAGCCGCATGGGCGGGCCGCTACCCCGCTGGGCGACACAGATTTCGGCGGGTTCCTCCGGAATCACCTCCGAAGGCACGCGGGCGTCGATCAACGCGCGCTGGCAGTCCACCGTTCTGCCGTTCTGCGAAAAGGCGCTGGCCAACCGGTATCCGTTCAACCGCTCGGCCCGGGCCGACGTGGCAATGGCGGATTTTGCCAAGCTGTTTGCGCCGGGCGGGCTGATCGACGGCTTCTTTAATGACCAACTCTTGAAATATGTCGACACCCGCAGCCGCCCCTGGACCTGGAAACGGGTGAATGACGTGGATCTGGGCATCAGCCAGGCGGTGCTGCAGCAGATGCAATACGCCTCCGAGATCAAGGAGGCGTTCTTTGCCGGCGGCGCGCAGCCCGCGGTGCAGTTCCAGATCACCGTCAACGCGCTGGATCCCAAGGCCAAGGAGGTTCTGCTGGAGATCGACGGCACCAAGGTCGCCTATAACCACCGCTCCGGCGCGCCGACGCCTGTGGCGGTGACCTGGCCGGGCCCGGTGGGGCTGGCGCGGATCACCCTGCTGCCGAAAAAGCGCGACGCCGAAAACGTGATGTCCCGGGACGGGCCGTGGGCCTGGTTCCGGCTGCTGGACGCGGCAGAGGTGCGCCGAACCAATGTCTCGGACCGGCGCCGGGTGAACTTCCGCGTGGGCGGCCGGCTGGCCCTGTTTGAGCTGCAGTCCGGGTCGGTCATCAATCCTTTTGCCCTGCCAGCGATGGCGAAATTCAGCTGCCCGAAGTCGATGTGATGGCGGGGTTCGGCGCCTTTGGTAAGATGCCGTCAGCCGGGGATTTCTTCCGGCTGAACACCCCTGGCGGGTTTGTGCGGGTGTGGGATGCCTGGCTGCAGCAGGTTATGCTGGACGGCAGGGCGGCTTATGGCGCGGGCTTTGACGCGCACTACATGACCGCGCCGATCTGGCGGTTCACCCTGCCTGCCGGCATGGCCGGCGCGGGCAAGGTCATGGGCGTCATGATGCCCTCGGTCGACCGCGTCGGGCGCCGGTTTCCGCTGACGCTTATGGCGGGATTGCCGGGGCAGGCGGCGGCGGGCCTGTACCATTTCGGCGAGGCCGCGTTATTTGAACGGCTGGAGGATGTGGCGCTGGATGCATTGGAGGACACGATGACCAAGGACCGGCTGGCGGAAACACTCGCAAACATTCCGGTGCCGGAGGCACGGGCTGCCGGCGCCGTGGACGCACAGGGTATGGCGGTGGTTCTGGCCGGTCCCGAGGGCACGGAGAGGCTGTCGGCCGTATCGGACGGCGCCCGTCTGGCGGGCTGCAGCCTGTGGACGGCGGTTCTGGACGGGGCGCCGCGGACGCTGGCGTGCAGCGGGCTGCCGCAAGGCCCCGCGGCGCTGGGACTGTTTGACCTTGCCGCGCCGGTCTGGGCGGGGGCCGGGGTTACATGATGAACCCGATGCGCAAATACCGCTACACCGCGCAAACCCATGTGGGGCTGAAGCGCAAAGTCAACGAAGATGCCGTTCTGGCGCTGCCGGAACATGACATCTGGCTGGTGGCTGATGGCATGGGCGGCCATGCCGCGGGGGATTTCGCCAGCCGCCTGATTGCCGATGCGGCGGCGACGATCCCGCAGGGACTGGACCCGGCGGCGCGGATGCATGCGCTGCGGGATGCGATCCAGACCGCGCACCAGGCAATCCGGGCCGAGGCCGTCTCACGCGGGGGCGGCACCATCGGGTCAACCGTGGCGGCGCTGATTATGGCCAACCAGCATTTCGTCGGCCTTTGGGCCGGGGACAGCCGCATTTACCGGCTGCGCAACGGCCGGATCGAGATGCTGACTGAGGATCACTCGGCGGTGGCGGAATACGTGCTGGCGGGCAAGATGACCTGGGACGAGGCCGACCAGCACCCGCAGTCCAATGCGATCACCCGCGCCGTCGGGGTCGGGGAGGACCTGGAGATCGACAAGGTCCGCGGCGACACGGAGCCGGGCGACCGTTTTCTGATCTGCTCTGACGGGCTGACGAAATACGCAACCTTCGCGATCCTCGCGGATGTGCTGGGCGGCACACCGCTGGAAACCGTTGGCGACCGGCTGATCCAGATCGCGCTGGACGGAGGCGGCGCCGACAACATCACCGCCATTGTGATTGATGTGACGTAGACAAGCCGCTTTCCAGCACGGAATCCGGTTCCCCGGTCAGGGTTTGGCGGTAACCAGAATGCGGCTGTCCAGCGAGCGGATGCGGCTGGAATCCGCCTCGTAACTGGCCTGAAGCGCTTCGGCAAACCCCACGGCGCTTTCCGAGGTCGGACGCATCCCGTCAAACAGCGGCTCTGACGAATGCAGCACCAGCACCTTGCTTTTGCCGAGAGTGCTGTCATCCACCTTAAAGGCGATGCCGCCGCCGGAAGAGGATTCCTCCAGGCTGTAGGCAACCCGCACCGGCACATCGCCTGCAGCACCGTCGCGCAGGCTGGCCACCGCATTGTCCGGCCGTGCGATATTGGGCAGCAGGTGGAACACATTGCCGGAGACATCCAGGACCGAAACGGTCAGGTAGCCGTCGGTCACATCCCCCGGCAGCACCACATCGATCACCGGGTTTTCCCCGACAAAGAACCGGCCCGAGGGGTTGGGCTCCACAGTTGAGCCGCCCACCGCAAATTCCACTTCGGCGCCGCCGGAGGGGGCTTTGGGCAGGTGCTGCTCCACCACACACAGCGAGTCGTTCAGCACCTCGACATCCAGCACCACCTGGCGCTCATGGGCCAGCGCGCGCAGCGCGTCGAACAGTTCCAGCCGGGTGGCGGTGCTGGCGACCCGGCCGCTGATCAGGATCGGATCGGTTGGCGCATAGCCGTCATAATGGCCGTTCCCGTCGCGCACCAGCGGGCCGCAATCGGCAAAGGCCTCCATCACCGCCTTGACCTCTGCCACCGGCAGCATCGGCAGTTCAAACCGGATCTCCGCCTTGCCTTCCAGCGCTCCGGGCAGGCCGTTGCGGAAGCGTTCGTTCAGCATTTCGGCAACATTTGTGTCGCTGGTCGCGCCCGTCAGGCGGGCCTTGTTGTTGCTGACCACCAGCCGCCATTCGCGCAGGCCCTCAAGCGGCTGCACCGTATCCAGCACATCAACGCCCCAGGTCTCGGCGATTTCGCCGGAGGCCAGGGTCAAGTCCGCGTCCTCCGCCAGCGCCAGAAGTGCGTCGCGGGTGGCTTCCGAAGGCACGTTGCCAACGATCTGCACCGGCCCGTCAGCCGGTTTTTCGGCGATCAGCGAATAGGGGCGGACAATCGGGTAAGACGGCCCCATGAAGCTGTCGAGCATGCCAGAAAAATAGGCCCCCGCACCGCCGCTGAGCAGCAACAGAACCGCCAGCGCTGCCCACAGGCCGCCGCGGCTTTTCTTCTCCGGGGTCTTCTCCGCTGCCGGTTCCAGCGGCGGAGGCGGTGCCGGCTGGCGGGTTTGCGGCACGATGATGGTGGCATCTTCGGCTGCGGGTCCGTCCAGCACATCCGCCAGGCTGCCGCCGTCGGGATTGTCGAGAAATGCCAGCACCTCGGCTGCAGTTTGGAACCGGTCATCCGGGTCCGGCGCGCACATCCGTTCGATCAACGACCTGAGCGGTTCCGGCACACCGCTGGTGTCCAGGGGCTTCTGCTTGTTCTCAACCACTTCCATCGGGTTGGCACCCAGCTTGGGCGCTTCGCCGCGGAAGTTGGCCAGCAGCAGCGCCCCCAGCGAATAGATGTCAGACCGGGCGTCCGTCTGGCCGCTCATCTGCTCCGGCGCGGCATAGGAATATTTGCCCGCAAATTCGTTGCCGACAATGGTCTGGGCCCCGGGATTGGTGTCCTTGGCAATGCCGAAGTCGATAATCACCGCCTCTGCCGGGTCGCCGCCCCGCAGGATGATATTGTCCGGGCTGAGGTCGCGGTGCACGATATTGCGGGCATGCGCCGCCTGCAGCCCTTCCGCCACGCGGCGGCAGATCACCAGCAGGTCTTCGGCCGCCATCGGTCCCTGTTTCAGGCGCTTGTCGAGGCCGGGGCCGTCGATGTAGTCCATTAGCAGATAGATATGCCCGTCCGGCGTGCGGTGGTTTTCCGAGTAGCGCACCACCGCGGCATGGCGGATTTCGCGGATATTCTCCTCGCGCGCCATCAGGACGGTAAAGTCCTCGTTGGCGGCAAGCTCCTGCTTCAGCACCTTCAGGGCCACCAGGTTGCCGGAGATTTCCGAGCGCGCCTTGTAAACGTCCGAGGTGCCGCCACGCCCCAGCAGGCCTTCGATCCTGTAGGTGTTGTTCAGCAGATCACCCGGCTGGAACAGGTCGCCAGGGCGCGATTCAAGCATGTGGTTCTCCCTGGCCTGCAGCCCGCCGCGCGCCCAAGCCGGGCTCAGCCCAGAGCCTGGAATTCGACGCGGCGGTTTTCATCCGCACGCGGGTTGTCCTGATTGAAAGGCGCGGTCTCGCCCATGCCGATTGCCTTGAGCATATCTTCGGGCACGCCGCAGGAGCTGATCAGGTGGCGGCGCACTTCCTGCGCGCGCAGCAGCGACAGCCGCTCATTATAGGCGGCGGAGCCGGAGCTGTCGGTATGGCCGATGATCTGGAACACGGTGCCGTCCATCAGCTTCATCGACTCGCACATATTGGCCAGCTTCGGCGCCTGGTCGGCCCGCAGCGCGGCGCTGTCGAAATCAAAGGAGATCTGGACATTGATCTGGGCCTGCTGGTCCACCGGGTTGTATTCCTCGGCCGCGGCCGCCACGGTTGCGGTTTCCTGCGCGGTGTCCTGGGTCTGGTCCGTGCTGCTGGGCACGATCACCAGGCCGCGGGTCTTCTGCTTCTTGAAGGCTTCGGTGATTTCCTCGACCGACAGTTCATCGCCGTTCGATTGCGCCTGCGCCAGCGGTGCAAAGATGAGGCTTGCCCCCAAAACACTTGCGAAAATACCTTTCAGGCGGATCATGCTCGACGCCCTCCCCTACCGTTTCAACATCGCTGGCAGCTTATACCAGCACCTGCGGTGTGCCAATGGCGGGCAGAGGTCCGCCGCGGAAAAAAACACGGTGTTTCCGGCAAGTTGTAATCAGGGGGTTTACTGCCGCGCGGTGAAGGATTGAAATAGGCGCAGAAGAGCCGGGAGGAAACATGCGGGTTCTGCCAGCAGTCATAATTGCCGTTGGCCTGGTTCTGGCCCCGGCGGTCTGGTTCGGGCTCAGCTGGCTGCTGAGCGAAGAGGATTACCAGGGGGCCGGCGGGGTGGATTCCACCGCGCGGATCGAGATCGAGATGCTGCGCCAGCAGGTCGAGGATCTGCAGGCCCGGATGACCGACCTGCAAAACGAGGTTGCCAGCCTGCCCGCGGGAGGGGCAGGCACCGGAACCCCTTTCACCGATGACGCGGCCGGCGAGGCCGCGATCTGGAACCAGACCGGCGGCGCGGATCTCGATTATGCGCAGGTGGTGCTGATCGCCGACCGGCTGAACGTGAACCGCGGGCTGAAGGTGACAGGCGGCCGCTACTTGACAGAAAAGCTGGGCCGCCCGCGGGAGGAGCTGAACGATACCTGCCAGCCGATGACCAACCCGGACCTGAAGGAAAAGCTGGTGACAGAGCAGGTCGGCCCGATCCGGGTCAGCATGCTGCGCCCGGCCATTGAAAGCCTGAAGGTGGTGTTCGAGAACATCCGCCAGGCGGATCCCGACCTTTATGCCCGCATCAACACGGCCGGGGCGCTGTGCGTGCGCCGGATCCGCGGCACGCTGAGCGCGCTCTCCACCCACAGCTATGGCTTGGCAGTCGATCTGAACATCGACGGCAAGCTGGACAATTTCACCGATGGCAAAACCCAGCTGGGGCTGACCATCATGGCTGATTTCTTCTACGATCAGGGCTGGGTCTGGGGCGCGGGCTTCCGTCGCGAGGACAGCATGCATTTTGAAATCAGCCGCCGCCAGCTGGACCAATGGCTGGCCGACGGGCTGCTGTAACAAACAGCCTCAGGCAGAGCGCAGCAGAACCTTGCTGGAGTCGATGGCCGCCGCAATCCGCTGGTAGCGCACGATGGACCGCGCGGGTGAGTTTTCCGCGGAGCGCAGCAATTTTGTCTGCGTTTCCTCGAGCACCGCAAGGGCCTTGGTTGTTGCCGCGGCCTGCCGTTCCGGCGCCACAGCGACGATAGGGCGATACGACCGTTCGGCGCTGTTCAGGGATCGGGCCTTTCCCCGCGGTTTTGAAGGGTCACGGTTCTCGCGCGCGATCTGCCGCAGATCCTGAGCCGTTTCCTGCAGGATCTCCCGCAGCGGCTCATGGCCGGGCAGGCCTGCCAGATCCTTTTCCAAAGCTTCGAAACGCTCAGCCAGGCAATCGATTAAATACGGCCCCACGATTCCGCACAGGTTCCGGAAGCCGGCGATACGGTCCACCACGTCGTCAGCTGAGCGTATACGGTTGCCGAAGAAGCGGCCGTTTCCGGACGGCCCTCCAAAAGTGCTGCCTTCGCCGTCGCCGCCACTGCCGCCGCGCGAGCTCACATCGCCAGCACCGCCGTCACCATCACCGCTGCCGCCATCGCCGCTGCCGCCATCGCCGCTGCCGCCGTCACCGCTGCCGCCATCGCCGCTGCCGCCGTCACCGCTGCCGCCATCGCCACTGCCGCCGTCACCGCTGCCACCGTCGCCGCTGCCGCCGTCGCCGCTGCCGCCATCACCGCTGCCGCCATCACCGCTGCCGCCGTCGCCGCTGCCGCCGTCACCACTGCCGCCGTCGCCGCTGCCGCCGTCACCACTGCCGCCGTCACCGCCGGCACCACCGGTGCCGCCGCCATAGCCGCCGGCTTGGCTGTCCAAGGGGCCATTCAGGAAACAGGTGAGCAGAACGAGGAACACAGCACGATGTAACAACATCCGCTTGAAGTAGGGCGCTTACCCCTCCAGTCCATAGGCCTGACGGATGCCCCTTTGCGTTCCCGGACCGAAATCGCCGTCAATCGCGCCTGCATAGAAGTTGTTGTTTTTCAGCTTCCGCTGCAGCGCGCGCCGGGTTTCTGCGGTGAACATTTTCGGGCGTTCGCTCAGCAGATTGAGCACATCGGAACTGCCGCTGCGCAGCGCCGCGTAAAGGTAATGCGCCGAGTCTTCGGGGCCTTTTGACGGGATCAGCCCGTCATCAATCAGTGCGGCGAAATTGAACTGGGCCTGCGGGTGGCGCAGGTCCGCAGCGCGCTCAAAGAAGGTCAGCGCTTTCTTCGGGTTGGCGCGCAGGCCAAGTCCGCCCTGGTAATGCAAAAAGCCCAGATCGTTGATCGCATCGGCAAAATCCTGGGCTGCCGCCGCCTGATACAGCTCCAATGCCTTGGCCGGATCGGCGTCCACGCCGGTGCCGCGCTCGTAAAGCTTGGCCAGTTCGAACTGCGCCTCAGGGGAGCCCGCGTCCGCGGCGCGCTGCAGGAAATCCACGGCCGCCTTGGGGTCGAACCGGCCCTCATTCGGGTTGAGCCGGATATAGGCCAGCCCCAGCATCGAGCGGGTATCGCCAAGATCGGCCAGCGCCAGCAGCTGCTCCTCCTGGTCGGGTTTCAGCGCGGCCCAGGCGGCAGAGGCATCGGCCACCGAAACCGGGGCATCATTTTCGCCCGGGCCGGCCAGATAAAAGGGCACGCCGGTCAGCGAGCCATAGGTATGGGGCTCCTGCAGGTTGGCGGTGGTTTCCAGCACCCGGTCGCGCACCTGGCGGAACATCAGGCTGATTTCCAGCCCCGGCTGCACCATTTTCTCCATCAGCGCCGTTGCGTAGGGGGAATTGCTGCCGCTGCCGTCCAGCGCCACCTGGCCGTCCTTGGCGGCAAAGGCCACCAGCGTGCCGCGGTCCGGATCGGCCGGCGCCATGCCGCCGCTGCCGCGGGTGGCGGCTGTGCTGTCAGCGGTCTGGCTGCCGCTTTGCTCCAGCGCGATGTCATCGCCCAGCGGGTTGTCACGGCAGCTGTCGAGGATCACGATGCGCATCTTGCGGGCCCGGTCCACCGCCGCCAGCAGCTGTTTCAGCGACAGCGACTGGCGCTGCACATCCCGGTTGCCGGCCACCTTGGCGTCGGCCGGGATCAGGAAATTCTCGCCTTGAACCTCAATCCCGTGGCCTGCGAAATAAATCAGCGCCAGATCGGCAACTTCGGAGCGGAAGGCGAAATCATCCAGCAGCTGCTCCATTTCCGCGGTGCCCGGATCCAGCGCCAGGCTGACGTCAAAGCCGATGCCTTCCAGCGTGCCGGCCATTGCGGCGGCATCGTTGCGTGTGTTTTCCAGGGGCGGCAGGTACTGGTATTCTGCCACCCCGATGACCAGGGCGATACGGTCGCTTGCAGCCTGCGCCCCTGCCGCCATCAGAAGGCAGGCGGTGAAAATCAACGGTTTGAAAAGAAAAGACATACGGATACCCGGGCTGGCGGTTACAGCTATGCCCAATGTAATCCGCGGCGGCAGCAATTAAAAAGAAAATTCGCTGCAGCGGGGCGCCGCAAAGGCGGCCCCGCCCTGGTCAGGGCGGGGCGGGGAATGTCAGGTGCTTGCCAGGCTGCTGGCAGAGCGCAGCCGTTCGCGCAGTTTTTCGAGGGTGACCCCTGCCGCTGCGGCTGGCAGGTCGGCAGGGCCGGACTCGTCAACTTGCGCCTGCACACGCTTGTAGAAGCCGGAGAGCCCGGCCAGGGTCTGAATCACCAGATCAAAGTCCTGCAGGGAACGCAGTTCCTGGCTGGTCGGGGGCGTGCCCCGTTCCAGCACGTCGAGCACGACGTCTTCCAGCGCCTGCATCTGACCGCGCAGCTGCTCCATTTCCCACGCCGAGGCGGCGCAAAGTTCGCTCAGGGCTTTGCCGGGACGCTCCATGGTTACAGCCGCCCGACGACCTGTTCGATGGCCTGCTTCATCGTTGCCACCGTGAACGGCTTGCGGACAATGTTGTTCAGACCGATCTGCTTGCCGACCTGGATCATCTCCGGCGTCGGCTTGCCGGTCACCAGAATGAAACCGACCCGCTGCGTGACCTGATGGCTGCGCAGGGCTTTCAGCAGGCCCAGGCCGTCCATGCCCGGCATGTTGTAATCCGACAGCACCATGTGAACCGGCGTCTGAACCAGTTTCTTGTAGGCGCCCTCGCCGGAGTTTTCGACCATATAGTTCTTGATGCCGATCTCATCCAGGCTCTGTGTGATGATCCCCCGGCTGGTTGACATATCGTCAACGACCATAACGCGGAGAGAGTCTTTCAAGCTCATTTTTCTTTCCTTCTGCTCTGCTTGCAGCCGTGGTCAGGAAGTCCTGCCAGCGGGTGAGTTGACATAGGTTGTGATCCCGGCCGTCTTCAGGTGCTGCGCTGCCGGGCCGGACATGCGCTCGGAGTGCCCGATGAAGAGATAACCGCCCGGGTTCAGGGCATTCTGGAAGGCCTGCCAAACCTTCTGCTGGGTCGGGTTGTCGAAATAGATCGCCACGTTGCGGCAAAAGATGGCGTCGAACTTGCCCCGGAACGGAAACGGCTCGATCAGGTTCAGCACCCCGAAGGTGATCAGCTTGCGCAGGCTGTCCGGCAGCCGCCCCTCAGCGTCCCGGGCGGGCACCAGGTTCCGGTATTTCGCGTCGATCTGGGCCAACTCGTCCTCGGGGTATTTCGCCGCCTGGGCGTGACGCACCACAACCGGATCGATATCGGTGCCCAGGATCTTGAAATCCAGCTTGGCCGCGTCCGGGCACAGGTCCAGAACGGTCATGGCAATCGAATAGGGTTCCTGCCCGTTGGAGCAGCCCGCCGACCACAGCCGAACCCGCCCGCCGCGCCGCGCCTGCTCGATCAGCGGCGGCAGCACATCGTTGCGCAGGGTTTCGAAATGGTGCGGTTCCCGGAAGAAATGGGTCACGTTGGTGGTCAGCAGCGACAGCAGGCCGCTGCGCTCCTGTTCGGCGTTGGGGCCGTCCAGGCAAGCCAGATACTCTTTGAAACTGGTGAAATTGCGCTGGCGCAGCTTCCGCGCCAGCCGCGAGGACACCAGCGGCTTCTTGCTTGCCGCCAGAGCCAGGCCGAAATGCTTATGCGCAAACTGCGCAATGGCTTCGAATTCCTGGTCCGAGAGCGAGAAGCTTTCAGTTGCGGGAGTGATGGAACCTTCTGCGCTCACGGCATCACCTGCTCCGGAGCCGAGATCACCGCATCCAGATTGATGATGCGCACCATGGTGTCATCATGCGAGATGATGCCCTGGATGTATTCCATCGTGTTGCGGCTGTCGACCGGCGGGGTGTCCTGGATGTCATCCGGGTTGATCGAAATGATCTCCGAGACCGATTCCGCCAGCAGCCCGACCGGCTTGCCATGCACTGAGACCACGATGACCACATTGCGCTCGCTCGCTTCGGTCTGCTGCAAGCCGAAGCGTGCCGACAGGTCGTAGATCGGGATCACTGCGCCGCGGAGGTTCATCACCCCCAGCACATCGGCCGGAGCATGCGGCAGGATGGTCACCGGCGACCAGCGCCGGATCTCGCGGATCTGGGTGATCTTCAGGCAAAAGGCCTGGCCTGCCACGGTGAAGCTGACGAACTCGCTGTGTTCAGCGTGCTTCACTTCCTGATCGGTTTGCTTCACTTCAGCTTGCATTGCTCAATCTCCGCTCGGTGTCAAAGGCGGCCGCCGTGGGCGAAGCCGCAATGATGCTTTCAGGGTCCAGGATCATGGCAATCTTGCCATCGCCCAGGATGGTTGCGGCGGCGACGCCGGGTATTTCCCCGCAGACGCCGTCCAGGCTTTTGATCACCACCTGGCGCTGGTCGTGGATGTCATCCACCGCCAGGGCACAGCGCTGGCCGGTTTCGGTCTCCACCAGCAGGTAGACGCCGGCCTGCTGGTCGCTTTCGCGGTACAGGCCCAGGCCGCCGGCCACATCGCAGATCGGCACGAAGTTGCCGCGGATCGACAGCAAGGTGCCGTCGGCGCCGAGGTTGTTGATCATGTCGTCGCTGCCGCGCATGGTTTCGACGATCGAGGTGATCGGAACCACCATGGTCTGATCGGCAACCGACACCACCATGCCGTCCATCACCGCCAGCGTCAGCGGCAGGATGATCGTGAACGTCGAACCCTTGCCCGGGGTCGAGGAGATGTTGATGCGGCCGCCAAGGCCGGTCACCGCATTCTTCACCACATCCATACCGACACCGCGGCCCGAAAGGTTGGACACCTCCTTGGCGGTGGAAAAGCCGGGCGCGAACAGAAGATTGTCGATCTCGCTGTCTGTCAGCTCGGCATTTTCCGGGATCAGGCCCTTTTCGATGGCGATCTGCTTGACCCGCGGCCGGTTCACGCCGGCACCGTCGTCCTTGATCTCGATGCAGACGCTGCCGGAGCGGTGCGAGGCAGACAGGCGGATTTCGCCGGTGGTCTGCTTTCCGGCCGCTTCCCGGTCCTCGGGCTTTTCGACGCCATGGTCGACCGCGTTGCGCAGGATATGCGTCAGCGGATCGGACAGCCGTTCGATCACCGTCTTGTCGACCTCGGTGTTTTCGCCCTCGGTCACCAGCTTGCAGGTCTTGCCGGTGGCGGCCGACGCCTCGCGCACGATCCGGGCCATGCGCTGGAACAGCGGCTTCACCGGCTGCGCGCGGATGGCCATGACACCTTCCTGGATGTCGCGCGCCAGGTTCTTGAAGCCTTCCAGCTCAGTCTCGACATCCCGGGTATCCGAAACATTGAGATTGGCGATCTGCTGCGCGAGCATCGAATGGTTGATGATAAGCTCCCCGACAGCGTTGATCAGCCGGTCCACCCGCTCGAGCTCGACGCGGAGCGTGGGCTTGGGACCGCCGCGCTGCTCCTGCTTGCCGCTCTCGGCTTTCGGGGCCGATGCCTTTTCTTCGGCAGCTGCCGGCTTGGCTTCGGGTTCAGGTGCGGGGACCGGCGGTTCAAAAGGGGCGGCAGAGGCCTCGCCGTCTGCACTGTCCGCGGCAGGCGGCGCAGGCGGGGCGCTGAACATTGCGTCCAGTGCGGCCAGGGCATTTGCCTCCGCCTCAGCATCGCCATCCCCGGCAATAGACAGCTCGCACAGGCCTTCGACAAACTCGAAGACCGCCTCGACCACCGACCGGGGTTCCTTGGTCACCAGAACCAGGTCCCACGCCAGATAGCTTTCGTCCATGTCCATGGAGTCGAAGCCGGGCAGCTCATTCTCGTCGAGCTCCACCGTCAGCTCGCCCATGTCCTTGAGCGCCTGGAACAGGAAGAACGGTTCGTTGCCGGTTCCGTACATCTCCTTCAGCGGCTGGAAGCGGATCCGGTAGGTCTCCTCCTGCGGCACCGCCGGCGCGGCGGGCGCGATATCCAGGCCGCCGACCGGAGCGGCAGCGCCAAGCCCCATCGGCTCGAAGGTGAGGTCCTCCTCCTCTTCGGGGATGTATTCGTCCAGCGCTGCCAGCAGGGTGTCGTGATGCGCCTCGTCGATCTGGCCGCCGTCGCGGGCGGCCTCGACCAGCGCCGACAGATGGTCGCTGGAGCGCAGCAGCAGCTGGATCAGTTTCTCGTCCAGATCCAGCCGGTTGGAGCGCACTTCGTCAAACACGGTCTCGAACCGGTGGGCAAAGGCCACCAGGTCGTCCAGCCCAAAGGCTCCGGCGCCGCCCTTGATCGAGTGCACGGCGCGGAAGATCGCATTGACAACCTCGGGGTCCTGATCGCCTCCTTCGATAGCGGTCAGCCCCTCATCCGTTGCTTCAAGGAGCTCTTCGCACTCCTCAAAGAAGGTATCCTGAATCGACCCCGACATCTCAGGCCGCAGCTCCAGTCACACGCTTGAGCGCGAAGATCAGCGAAGCGTCGTCGAACGGCTTGGTGATCCAGCCGGTGGCGCCGGCGCCGCGGGCGCGGGCCTTGAGTTCAGGGGCGCTTTCGGTGGTCAGCACCAGGATCGGCACCTTGGAATTGATGCCGGCGCCGCGCAGCTCCTCAATCACGCCGAAGCCGTCGAGGTTGGGCATGTTGATATCCGTGATCACGACGTCGGGATCGACATCGGGATACATGTCCACGCCTTCGCGGCCATCGACCGCGCAGTGGTATTCAAACCCGGCCTCTTCCAGGGTTGCGGCCAGAAGATTCCGGATCGTGCGGGAATCGTCGATTGCCAGAACTTTGGTCTTCATGCTGTTTCCTCGTCTTCAAAACGGTTGGGCTCCAGCCCCAGAAGCGTCAGGGACTTGCGGCAGGATTCGGTGATGTTGGTGACTGAGAAGCCTACCCCCTCGGACCGCCACTGCTGCTCTGCTCCGAGCAGAATCTGCAGGCAGCGCGAAGGCATCAGAGCGACGCTGCTGCAGTCGATTTCGACCGCCCGGGAGCGGGCCCCTTGCAGGAAGGCGATCAGCGGATCCAGTTCCGCGAAGGCATTCGGCAGATCCAGAATGTGCTTTTGCGTTTCCGTGGTCATTTTCGGCGATTCGCACCCCCGTTGTCGGCGATCAATTCGAGTTCGATGAAGCAATTCATAGGCGCGGGGCCTTAACATTTGATTGCCGCCGCGCGCGCTCAGCAGGGGATTCATAAGGAGACGCACGGCAATTCCGCGCGGAAATTCCCGTCAATTTTTAACAGTGGCCGGCCGGGCCGGGGAATCACCTGGCCGCGTTTTCGGCTGTGTTCAGCGGGTTGCGCACAGCCAGCGGCTGTATGTTTACCGGACCTTTACGGAGTGACGCCGATGCGCTGCGGATTCCGGCTCATTTTTGCGGTTGACAGCGGTCCGGCTTCCCCGCCGTAAGCCGCAAATTAACGTATGTGCGGCATCCTGAGCGGCATCATCATTAGCGGTGGCCTAGACCGCGATGCTCTTAGGAGGACGGAATGAAAGCCCTGAAATCGCTTAAACTGGCACATAAGCTGCCGTTGTTTGTTGTTGGATTGGTTGTGCTTGTGACGGCGATTCTCGTCACCATCAGCACGCTCAGCTTCCAGCGCAGCGCAGAAACAAATGCCGAGGACCAGCTGAGCTCCATGGTGGCGGACCGCAAGCTGTCGGTGCAGACCTTGTTGGACGGGATACATGCGGATGTCCAGACGCTGGCCTCTGTGCCGTCGACGGCAACCGCCATTGAATGGCTGACGATGACGTGGAACGACCTGGAGGGAAATCCGGGCGAAATTCTGCGCCAGGCCTATATGGAGAACAACCCCCACCCGGCCGGAGAAAAGCACCTGCTGGCGCGTGCCGAGGGCGACTCCCCCTATCATATGCATCACGAGAGCTTTCATCCCGCCTACAGAACGCTGATCGAAAGCAAGGGGTACTATGATGCCTTCCTGATCAACCTGGCTGGCGACATCGTTTATTCGGTGTTCAAGGAAAACGATTTCGGCACCAATATGATGACGGGACCGTTCAAGGATTCCGGCCTTGCCAAAGTCTACCGTGAAGCGCTCGAAGGCAGCCGCGGCGACGTGTTCTTTGCCGATTTGGAGCCTTACGCCGCAAGCGGGGGTAAGGCAGCAGGCTTTGCCGCGGCGCCGGTTGTGAATGACGCCAATCTCACCGTGGGTGTGCTGGCGGTGCAGATTCCGGTCAGCCTGATCGGGTCGATCGTTAACAATGAGCAGGGGATGGGCGAAACCACCCAAGTCTACTTGGTTGGTTCGGATATGCAGGCCCGCACGAATTCGCGATTCGAAGAGGGTTTCAAAGTGCTCTCGCAGCTCCCCTCAACCAAGCAGGTGGTGGAAGCCTTTGACGGTAAATCGCATGTCCAGACAAATGTTCCCGGCCTCGACGGGCATCCCGTGCTGGCCTATTCGGAACCGCTTCCGCTGGCCTTTGCAGATTGGGCGATCATCGCCGAGCAGGACTTGGCCGAGCTGATGGCCCCGGCGGAAAAGAAGCGCAACATGCTGCTTCTGGCCTCGGCCGCCTGCGCAGCCGCCATGTCGTTCCTCGGCTGGCTCTTCGCCCGCTCCATCACCAAGCCGATCAACAGGATCTGCACGGACATGGAGGCCGTATCCTCCGGCAATCTCGACACAGAGGTCGCCGCGGCCGGCCGTTCGGATGAAATCGGCAAGATCGGCAAAACGCTGGTCTCGATGCAGGACGACTTGAAACTGGCCCGCGCCGCGGAAGAGGAGCGCGCCGAGATGCAGCGTCAGCAGCAGGAGGTGGTCGAAAGCCTGAGCACCGGCCTGGTGCAGCTGGCCGACGGCGATTTCTCGCATGAGATCAGGGGCCCGTTCCCGCAGGAATACGAACAGCTGCGGGAGAACTTCAACAGCACGGTCACGAACCTGAGCGGCACCGTGCAGCAGGTGATCGACGCCTCCGGCAGTATCCGCAACGGCGCCGCCGAGATCAGCCAGGCCTCCGATGACCTGTCGCACCGTACGGAGAGCCAGGCCGCCACGCTGGAAGAAACCGCCGCGGCGCTGGACGAGCTGACCGCGTCGGTGAAATCCGCCGCCGAAGGCGCCCGCAGCGTCGAAGCAACCATGGCAGAAGCGCGGACCGAAGCGGAGAACAACCGCGAAGTGGTGCAAAGCGCGGTGTCGGCCATGACCGAGATCGAGCAGAGCTCGAACCACATCAGCCAGATCATCTCTGTGATCGACGACATTGCCTTCCAGACCAACCTGCTGGCGCTGAACGCAGGCGTCGAGGCGGCGCGCGCGGGCGAGGCCGGCAAAGGCTTTGCCGTGGTCGCCAGCGAGGTGCGGGCCCTGGCGCAGCGCTCCTCGGACGCGGCGATGGAGATCAAGACGCTGATCAGCGACAGCTCCAAGCAAGTGGAGCGCGGCGTCGATCTGGTCGGCAAGGCCGGCGAGGCGCTGCAAAGCATCGTCGAACGGGTCACCCATATCTCGCAGCTGGTCTCCGGCATTGCCGAAGGCGCAGCCGAGCAGTCGACCGGCCTGAATGAGATCAACACCGGCGTCACCCAGCTTGACCAGGTGACTCAGCAGAACGCGGCAATGGTCGAAGAGGCCACTGCGGCCGGCCACATGCTGAACACGGATGCCAGCAAGCTGGCCGAACTGGTCGCCCGCTTCCGGGTGACAGGCGGCAGCCCTGCGGCCCGTCCTGCCCCTGCAGCGGCCCCGGCGGCTCCGGCGGCAAAGCCTGCGCCCTCGGCGCATGGCGAAGAAGATTGGGAGATCGAGGCCAGTGCGGCGCCTGCCGTGGCATCCGCCGCCGCAAGCGGCAATGCCGCCCGCGATCTCTGGCAGGACTTCTGAAAAAATCACCGGAGGCGCCGCTGCCCGGTCAGCGGCGCCTTCAGGCCATGGCAACCTGTGCCTGAAACTCTGATGGCACCGAACATTGACTGGGGAACCCATTGTCTTCAAAAAACTTATTGATCATTACCACCGACCGCAGCTTTGCCCGAAACCTGCAAAGCTACATGGAATCCGCCTACCCGGGCATGCGGGTGTATTTGGCGAACAACCTGATGATGGCCTACAACCAGGCAGAAGCGGCGCAGCCGGTTTTTGCCTTTGTGGAAGACGGGTTCACCAAGCTGCCGGAATTCGAGATGATGATGGCGCTGTTTTCGGCGATGGATACCCGCTGGGTCTCGGTCATGGACACCCAGGGCGCCACTCCGGCGCGCAAATCCTCACCGCTGCTGGATGTCGGTGCGGGTATCTTCGAGCTGACTAAGGCCGATCATCCCAGCCAGTTCGCCCAGTACTTCGACATGATGGTCAACGCGCCGCGCCGCAGCCCCCGGGCCGCGGCCCGCGCAACCGCCAGCCGCCCGGCACCGGCCGCGGGCGGCAGCCGCAAGCTGATCCTGATCGGATCCTCGACCGGCGGGGTGGAAGCCCTGCGCAGCATTCTGGTCGGCTTCCCCTTCGACTGCCCGCCGACCCTGATCGTGCAGCATACCGGCAAGAATTTCGGGTCCGGCCTGGTATCGCTGCTGGACCGCATCTGCCCGGCGCGGGTGCGGGCGGCTGAGGACGGCATCGCGCTGGAGCCGGGCCATGTCTACATCGCCGCCGGCCAGCGCCGCCACATGGGGCTGAGCAGCCGCAAGCCGCTGCGGCTGCGGATGAAGGAAGGCCCGGATATTTCCGGTCACACGCCGTCTGTTGACGCTCTGTTCACCTCTGCCGTGCCATATGGAAAGGACGTTGTTGCCACCATCCTGACCGGCATGGGCCAGGACGGCGCCCGGGGGCTTCTGGACCTGCGCAAGGCCGGTGCCAAGACCTTTGCCCAGGATGAAAAGTCCTCGGTCGTATACGGAATGCCCAGAGTGGCCTGGGATATCGGCGCCGCGCAGCAGCAGGTGCCGCTGGTCCGGATGGCCAGCACACTACTACAGGCCAGCAAAGCCTGAACACACCGCAGGAAGGGACCAAAGCCTTGACCACTGTTTTCGCCAACTCGAAATCCGTAACGGTTCTTCAGGGGGAGTACCGGGTGACCACCGATCCGAAAATCGTGTTCTCCACGGTGCTTGGCTCGTGTATCGCGGCGTGTATTTACGATCCGGAGAACGGTGTCGGCGGAATGAACCATTTCCTGCTGGCGAATGCCCGCCAGGGCGGTGCGGCCAACGCCCGTTACGGCATTCACGCGATGGAACTGCTGATCAACGGCATTATGAAGAAGGGTGCTGCGCGCTCCAACCTGAAGGCCAAGGTCTTTGGCGGCGCCAAGATGTCAGCCAACCTGTCGGATATCGGCGCATCCAATGCAGACTTTGTGCAGCGGTTCCTGCGCGACGAGGGCATTCCCTGCATCTCTTCCAGTGTTGGCGGCACCTCCGCCCGCAGGGTGCGGTTCCACGCCTGTTCCGGCGCGGCCCAGCAGACCCATGTGCAGGACGACCGCAAGCTCGGCGAACTGGAGCAGCGCGCCGCAACACGCCCGGCTCCGGCACCGGCGCCGGCGGCAGGCGGCGCAGGCGCTGTCACCCTGTTCTGACGGGCTTGCACGGCAAGAGCAGACCACAGCCCTGCCCGGTGCTGACCGGGCGGACGCAAATACCGTTTGCCCGCGCTGCCCGGCGCGGGTAGTCCCTTAGGGGTTATGAGAACAAACCGGGCTTCCTCATCGCTTTACCGGATCTTGCCGGGCCTCCGGCGGGGCCTGGCAGCGGCTGTGCTGCTGACATGCGGCATGGCGGCGATGGCGCAGGCCCGGATCACGGTCTTCGCTGCCGCCAGCACCAAAACAGCGCTGGATGAGGCCGCCGCCGCCTACCAGTCTGAGACCGCGCAGCCCGTCACGATTTCCTACGCCGGCTCCCCGGCGCTGGCACGGCAGATCCAGCTGGGCGCGCCCGCGGATGTGTTCCTCTCCGCCAATCCCGGCTGGATGGACGTTTTGCAGCAGGAGGGGCTGGTGGATCCGGCCTCGCGCCTGGACCTGCTGGCCAACCGCCTGGTGCTGATCGCGCACGGAAAAGACGCCACGCCGCTGGACCTGTCAGCCGCTGATCTGGGCGGGCTGCTGGGCGAGGGGCGGCTGGCCATGGCGCTGACCGATGCGGTGCCTGCGGGCATCTACGGCAAGGCGGCCCTGTCTGCGTTGGGGCACTGGCCAACCGTCGCGCCCAAGGTGGCGCAGGCCGCCAATGCGCGTGCTGCGCTGGCGCTGGTGGCCTCCGGCGAGGCACCGATGGGCGTGGTCTACGCGACCGATGCCCGCGCGGACAGCAGGGTCTCGGTCATCGCGGTGTTTCCGGAGGCAAGCCACCCGCCCATCGTTTATCCAGCAGCCGTGGTCGCGGGCGGCAACGCCGCCGGGGCTGGGGAATTTCTGGACTATCTGCGCAGCCCCGGCGCGCGGGACATTTTCCTGCGCCACGGCTTCGGGGTGCTGGCGGAGTGAGCGCTGAGACGGCATGGCTGGGGCCGCAGGAGTGGCAGGCGGTGATGCTGTCGCTGCGGGTCTCTCTCTGGGCGACGCTGGCGGCGCTGCCGCTGGCCGTTTTCGTGGCCTATGCGCTGGCGCGCTGGCAGTTTCCCGGCAAGCAGATCGTCAACAGCCTGGTGCACCTGCCGCTGATCCTGCCGCCGGTGGTGACCGGCTACCTGCTGCTGATGGTGTTTGGCACCAAGGGGCCGGTCGGCGGAGCGTTGCAGCAAATCGGCATTGTCTTTGCCTTCCGCTGGACCGGGGCGGCGCTGGCGGCCGGGATCATGGCGTTTCCGCTGATGGTGCGGGCGATCCGGCTGTCGGTGGAGGCGGTGGATCCGAAGCTGGAGCAGGCCGCCGCAACCCTGGGCGCATCGCGGCTGCTGTGCTTTGCCACCGTCACCCTGCCGATGATTCTGCCGGGGCTGATTGCCGGCACCGTGCTGGGCTTTGCCAAGGCGATGGGGGAGTTCGGGGCAACCATCACCTTTGTCTCCAGCATTCCGGGGCAGACGCAGACGCTGCCCTCGGCGATCTACACGTTCCTGCAGGTGCCAGGCGGGGAGGCGGCAGCGTTGCGGCTGACACTGGTGTCGATTGCCATTGCCCTCAGCGCGCTGCTGCTCTCTGAGATCCTGGCGCGGCGGGCGGCTGACCGGACCGGGGGGCGCTGATGCTGACGGTTTCTCTGCAACATTCGCTGACGGGGTTCGGGCTGGATGTGCAGTTCGAGGCACCGCCGGGCGTCACCGTGCTGTTCGGGCGGTCCGGCACCGGCAAAACCACGGTGATTCAGGCGGTTGCCGGCCTGTTGCGGCCCGACCAGGGGCGGGTGATGCTGAATGGCGAGGTGCTGTTTGACACCTCCCAGCGGCATTGGCTGCCGCCGCACAAGCGCCGAATGGGCTATGTGTTTCAGGAGGGGCGGCTGTTTCCGCATCTGACCGTGCGGCAAAATCTGCTGTTCGGGCAATGGTTTGCGCCCCGCGGCGCCAAACGTGAGAGCCTGGACCGGGTGGTGGATCTGCTGGGCATCGGCCCGCTGCTGCAGCGGCGGCCCGGGCGGCTGTCGGGCGGTGAGAAACAGCGGGTGGCGATTGGCCGGGCCCTCCTGTCGGCACCGCGGATGATCCTGGCGGATGAGCCGCTGTCAGCGCTGGATGAGGCTCGCAAGGCGGAGATCCTGCCCTATTTCGAGCGGCTGCGGGACGAGATTGGCATCCCGATGCTCTATGTCAGCCATTCCGCCGCTGAAGTGGCCCGGCTGGCGACAACGGTTGTGGTGCTGCAGGACGGCAAAGTGCAACGCCAGGGCAGCGCGGCAGAGGTGCTGGGCGATCCGGCTGTCATGCCTGCGGGCGTGCGCGCGGCCGGCGCCCTGCTGGAGGCACGGGTGGCCCTCCACCACGCGGACGGGCTGACAGAACTGGAAGCGGGCGGCGTGCCGCTGTTCCTGCCGCAAATTACCAAAGCACCGGGCAGCCAGGTGCGGGTGCGGATCTCGGCGCATGAGGTGATCCTGTCGCGCCAGCGCCCCGAAGGCCTGTCAGCGCTCAACATCCTGCCGGGCACGGTTGAGCATGTCCGCACCGGCAGCGGTCCCGGCGCCATGGTCTCGCTGCGGACGCCGGCAGGGCGGGTGCTGGCCCGGGTCACGCGGCGCTCGGCGCAGGCGCTGGAGCTGGAGGCCGGGGCGGACTGCTTTGCCGTGGTTAAAACCGTCTCCATCGCGCCGGAGGATATTGGCGGGGCCGGATAGGGCGGAGGCCCTTGCTTTCAAATTTTCCGCAATAATCCTTCAGGTAATCTTGATACGGAAATAAGTTCGGTTGCGCGCGCAGCGCGGGTATCAATAGGGGCAGCAGTTCAGCAGGAAAGGCAGCCCATGACCAAACGATCCTATTACGCACCGGAAGGCGGGCTGCCGCCGCAGACCCAGCTGCTCACCGACCGGGCGATGTTCACCGAGGCCTATGCGGTCATTCCCAAGGGCACGATGAGCGATATTGTGGCGAGCCTGCTGCCGTTCTGGGACAAGGCGCGGTTCTGGGTGCTGTCGCGGCCCCTGTCGGGCTTTGCCGAGACGTTTTCCCAGTACATCGCCGAGGTGCAGCCCGGCGGCGGCAGTGACCGCCCTGAGACCGAACCGGGGACCGAGGCGGTTCTGTTCGTCGTCCAAGGGGCCATGACGCTGACCATCGACGGCACCGCGCATGAAATGGAGGAGGGCGGTTATGCCTTCCTGCCGCCCGATGCCGGCTGGAGTCTGCGCAACAACGGCGATGCGCCGGTGCGCTTTCACTGGATCCGCAAGGCCTATCAGGCGGTTGCAGGCCTCGACGCGCCGGAGGCCTTTGTCACCAACGAAAACCGCGTCGATCCGACTCCGATGCCGGGGACCGAGGGCAAATGGGCTACTACGCGTTTCGTGGACCCCGTCGACCTGCGCCACGACATGCATGTGACCATCGTCACCTTTGAGCCCGGCGCGGTGATCCCCTTTGCCGAAACGCATGTGATGGAGCACGGCCTGTATGTGCTGGAGGGCAAGGCGGTCTACCGGCTGAACCAGGACTGGGTCGAGGTTGAGGCCGGCGACTACATGTGGCTGCGCGCCTTCTGCCCGCAGGCCTGTTACGCGGGCGGGCCGGGCAAGTTCCGCTATCTGCTGTACAAGGACGTGAACCGGCATATGCCGCTGGCACCGCTGCGCTGACAGCGGGGGGAGCGCCTGGCCTGAAAATGTGCCCGGGCGCTGCCCGGCTTGTCAGCCGGGCGGAGACTGCTCTGCCGGCGGCGCACCCAATCCATAGGACAGTTTCTCTGCGGCGCCCCTGACCAGGGCGCCGATGTCGTTGATGCGCGCGTCGGGCATCCGGGCGGCGGGGCCCGAGACAGAGATCCCCGCCAGCACCTCACCCTGCATTCCGAACACAGGCGCCGCCACGCAGCGCATGCCCGGGGCCTTTTCCTCATCGTCGAAGGACCAGCCCCGGCTGCGGATCTGCGCCAGGTCTTCGCGCAAGGTGTCGGCGGAGGTCAGGGTTTTATCCGTGAATTGCTCCAGCGTCCGGCCGCGCAGGAAGCGGGTCAGCTGATCCTCACCGAAACAGCTGAGCAGCGCCTTGCCGATGCCCGACGCGTGCATCGGTGAGGTGGTGCCGGGCGGAAAGAAGGCGCGGATCGATTCATGGGTTTCCACCTGGCTCACAAACATCACGTCGCCGCCGCGCTCGATGCCGAGGTTCGAGGTCTCGCCCGTTGCCTCCATCAGTTCCCGCATCACCGGCCGCGCCCGTTCGATCACGCTGGAACGGCGCAGGAAGGCGGAGCCAAGCCGGAACGCCATCGCACCAATGTGCCAGGTCTGGGACTGCGGCTCCATCTCGACGATCTGGCGCGCCTCCAGCGTGGCCAGCACCCGGTACATGGTGGCCGCCGACTGATCCAGCGCCGTGGACAGTTCCGTCAGCGTCATGCCGCTGGCGCCCGCCAGCGCATCCAGCACGTCGAGCGCCCGGTCGAGCGATTGAATCGTGGGCGGCTGGCTCGCGGAATCAAAGCTTTTTGGGCGGCCCTTGCGGCGCGGTGATGGCGGCATTTTCTGGCCTCCCGAGGCAATTCAATAAGCAGCTTATGGATAAAACTGAAAATCACTTCTGTACAGTGAAAAAACTAAAGTGCCTGAATTTATGAGAAAATCTGCGCCTTCCTGCGTTTCTGAAAGCTTTTTTCAAAAAAATTTACCTGCGCGGAGTGCCCCCTTAAAGTGAAGGAAATCGCCACAGGAGGGCACGACATGAGCTTTCAAAATCCGGTTTTCATCCCCGGTCCGACCAATATGCCCGAAGCGCTGCGCAAGGCAGTGGATATGCCGACGCTGGACCACCGCTCGCCGCTGTTCGGCCAGATCCTGCATCCGGCGCTGGCCGGGGTGAAGAAGGTTCTGAAAAGCGAGACTGCTGAGATCTTTGTGTTTCCGTCGACCGGCACCGGCGGCTGGGAAACCGCGATCACCAACACGCTGAACGCAGGCGACAAGATCCTGGCCGCCCGCAACGGCATGTTCAGCCACCGCTGGATCGACATGTGCCAGCGCCACGGGCTGGATGTTCAGGTCGTCGAAACCCCTTGGGGTGAGGGCCTGCCTGCCGACCGTTACGAGGAAATCCTGACCGCCGACACATCGCACCAGATCAAGGTGGTTCTGGCGACCCACAACGAGACCGCTACCGGCGTCAAATCCGACATCGCCGCCGTCCGCCGCGCGCTGGACGCCGCAGGCCACCCGGCGCTGCTGTTCGTTGATGGCGTGTCCTCCATCGCCTCGATGGACTTCCGGATGGATGAATGGGGTGTCGATATTGCCGTCACCGGCTCGCAGAAGGGTTTCATGCTGCCGCCGGGGCTGGCCATTGTCGGCTTCTCGCCCAAGGCAATGAAGGCGGCAGAGACCGCGACCCTGCCGCGCACCTTCTTTGATATCAAGGACATGGCCAACGGCTATGCCAACAGCGCCTATCCCTACACGCCCTCTGTCGGTCTGCTAAACGGTCTGAACATGGCTTGTGGTATGCTGCTGGACGAAGGGCTGGAGCGCGTCTTTGCCCGCCACCACCGGATTGCCGAGGGCGTTCGCGCTGCGGTCCGTGCCTGGGGGCTGGAGCTGTGCGCCGTGTCGCCGGATGTCTACTCCGACAGCGTCAGCGCAATCCGCACGCCGGACGGCTTTGACGCCAACAAGTTCGTGAGCCTGGCGGCCGAGAAATACGGCGTCGCATTCGGCACCGGCCTGGGCGAGGTCGCGGGCAAGGTTTTCCGCATCGGCCACCTGGGCAGCCTGACCGACGTGATGGCGCTTTCGGGCATTGCCACCGCCGAAATGGTCATGGCCGACCTGGGCCTCGACATCCCGCTGGGCTCTGGCGTGGCGGCGGCGCAGGACTACTACCGCGGCAACACCGCCTCCAGCGCCAAGGCTGCCGCCTGATGAAGGATACCGCTATGTATATCCCGACCTACGAGGACATGCTGGCTGCGCATGAGCGCATCCAGCCCCATATCCGCCGCACGCCGGTGCGCACCTCGGATTATCTGAATGAGCTGACCGGGGCGGAGCTGTTCTTCAAGTGCGAGAACTTCCAGGAGCCGGGCGCCTTTAAGGTGCGCGGCGCGAGCAACGCGGTGTTCGGGCTGGATGAGGAACAGGCGAAGAAGGGCGTGGCGACGCATTCTTCGGGCAACCATGCCTCCTGCCTGTCCTACGCAGCCATGCTGCGCGGCATCCCGTGCAACGTGGTGATGCCGCGCACCGCGCCGCAGGCCAAGAAAGACACCGTGCGCCGCTATGGCGGCAGGATCACCGAATGCGAGCCCTCGACCAGCTCGCGTGAGGAGACCTTTGCCAAGGTGCAAGCCGAGACTGGCGGCGATTTCGTGCATCCGTATAATGACCCGCGCGTGATTGCTGGGCAGGGCACCTGCGCCAAGGAATTCGTGGAGCAGACCGATGGCCTCGACATGGTTGTCGCGCCGATCGGCGGCGGCGGCATGATCTCGGGCACCTGCCTGACGCTGTCGACGCTGGCGCCGGAAACCCAGGTGATTGCCGCGGAGCCGGAGCAGGCAGACGACGCCTACCGCAGCTTCAAGGCGGGCTACATCATCGCCGATGATGCGCCCAAGACCATCGCCGACGGGCTGCTGGTCCCGCTCAAGGACCTGACCTGGCACTTCGTCAGCAACCACGTCAGCGAGATCTACACCGCGTCCGATGCGGAGATCATCGACGCGATGAAACTGATCTGGAAGCACCTGCGCATCGTGATGGAGCCGTCCTCCGCGGTGCCGCTCGCCATCATTCTGAAAAACAAGGACGCCTTCGCGGGCAAACGCGTGGGCCTGATCGTCACCGGCGGCAATGTCGACCTCGACAAGCTGCCCTGGATGAACAGCTAAACTGGGGAATATCACTATGAACGCACAGACAAATTTTGATCAGCTCGAAGTCGGCTATGACGTTCCGGCAATCCCGGGCATGGACGAGGCTGACATCCAGACCCCGGCGCTGGTCCTCGACCTAGACGCGCTGGAGCGCAACATCAAGAAGATGGGTGATTACGCCAAGGCGCATGGCATGCGCCACCGTGTCCACGGCAAGATGCACAAATCGGTGGATGTGGCCAAGCTGCAGGAAGAACTCGGCGGCGCGGTTGGCGTCTGCTGCCAGAAGGTGTCAGAGGCTGAGGTCTTTGCCCGCGGCGGCATCAAGGACATCCTGGTCTCCAACCAGGTGCGCGACCCGCAGAAGATCGACCGTCTGGCCCGCCTGCCCAAGCTCGGCGCGCGCACCATCGTTTGCGTCGATGATCTGGACAACGTGGCCGACCTGTCGGCAGCGGCGCAGAAGCACGGCACCGAGTTGGAAGTCTTTGTCGAGATCGACTGCGGCGCAGGCCGCTGCGGCGTGACGACCACCGAAGCGGTGGTCGAGATTGCCAAGGCGGTGAACGCGGCAGATAACCTCAAGTTCTCCGGCATCCAGGCCTATCAGGGCGCGATGCAGCACATGGACAGCTATGAGGACCGCAAGGCCAAGCTGGACATTGCCATCGCGCAGGTTGCCGATGCAGTTGAGGGCCTGAAGAAGGAAGGTATCGCGTGCGAGCTGGTTTCCGGCGGTGGCACTGGCTCCTACTACTTTGAGTCGAACTCGGGCGTTTACAACGAGTTGCAGTGCGGCTCCTACGCTTTCATGGACGCGGACTATGGCCGCATTCTGGACAAGGACGGCAACCGGATCGACCAGGGCGAATGGGAAAACGCCTTCTTCCTGCTGACCCAGGTGATGAGCCACGCCAAGGCCGACAAGGCCATCGTGGACGCGGGCCTCAAGGCGCAATCGGTGGACAGCGGGTTGCCCTTCATCTTCGGCCGCGACGACGTGGAATACATCAAATGCTCGGACGAGCACGGTGTGGTCTCCGACCCGAACGGCGCGCTAAAGGTGGGCGACAAGCTGCGCCTGGTGCCCGGCCACTGCGACCCGACCGCCAACGTGCATGACTGGTACGTCGGTGTCCGGAACGGCAAGGTCGAAACCGTCTGGCCCGTCTCGGCCCGCGGCAAAGCCTACTAAGCAAACGATCCCCGAACTGGCGGAGGTGCGCATGCCGCCCTCCGCCGGCTTTTTGGGCAGACGGTTGGCTAAATCCGCTCGGGCGGAAAGCCCGGGCAGCGCCCGACCCTCCCCACGGGAGGGCGCTTTCGCTTCCTCCCAGGGTCGGGCGCTGCCCTTCGCAAGTGCTTTGCCGGCCCTATAGAAAAGTAAGGAGAAACAGACATGTATATCGTTCCGGAAAAGGCGATTGCGGATCTTGTGACCCGCGAAGCCTCGTTCGATGCGGTCGAGAAGGTCTTTGCCGCCATGGCCGCAGGCGATGCCTGCAATTTCCCCGTGGTGCGCGAGGCAATCGGCCACGAAGACGCGCTATACGGGTTCAAGGGCGGTTTTGACCGCGCAGGCCTGACGCTGGGCCTTAAGGCCGGCGGCTACTGGCCGAACAACCTGGAAAAGCGCGGGCTGATCAACCACCAGTCCACTGTATTCCTGTTCGACCCCGACACCGGCAAGGTGAAAGCAATGGTGGGCGGCAACCTGCTGACCGCGCTGCGTACTGCCGCTGCGTCCTCTGTGTCGATCAAGCATCTGGCCCGCCAGGACGCAAAGGTGATCGGCATGATCGGCGCAGGCCACCAGGCCAAATTCCAGCTGCGCGCAGCGCTGGAGCAGCGAGAGTTTGAGAAGGTCATCGGCTGGAACCTGCACCCCGAAATGCTGCCGAACCTGCAAGAGGTGGCGGACGAGGCAGGGCTGCCCTTTGAAGCGGTCGAGCTGGACGGCATGCGCGAGGCGGATGTGATCATCTCGATCACTTCGTCCTTCGACGCGATCCTGAAAGCGGATCAGGTCAGCCCCGGCACCCACATCGCCTGCATGGGCACCGACACCAAGGGCAAGCAGGAGGTGGACCCCCAGCTGCTGGTCAAGGCAGATGTGTTCACCGATGAGGTCGCCCAGTCCATTTCCATCGGCGAGGCGCAGCACGCGGTGACGCAGGGTCTGATCCAGGAAGCAGACGTCGCCCAGATCGGCGCGGTGATCAATGGCACCAATCCGGGCCGCACCTCGGACGATCAGATCACCCTGTTCGACGGCACCGGCGTCGGCCTGCAGGATCTGGCCGTTGCGGCCTCGGTTGTGGACGTGGCGGTCGAAAAAGGCGTCGCGATTGAGGTCGATTTCTGAACGACAGTAAAACCAGCAAAAAAGAAGGGCGCCGCAAGGGCGCCCTTTTTTGTTCCGGAGGCGTGACTTTGTCAGGCCCGGTCCTCACGCGGCAGCGAGCCTTTGCCGTGACCGCTCAGGCCGCCAGAGACCTCCTCCGTGGCCTCCCCCGCCAGATCCTGCGGCAGCACCAGGTTCAGCACGATGGCGATCAGTGCGGCCGGCAGCAGGCCGCTGGTCAGCAGGATGCGCGCGGTGTCGGGCATATGCTGCAGCGCGCCCGGCTCCAGCTGCAGGCCCAGGCCGATGGACAAGGAAATCGCAAAGATCACCATGTTGCGGCGGTTCCAGTCCACGTCCGACAGCATCGACACGCCGGCCGCAACCACCATGCCGAACATCACGATCACACCGCCGCCCAGCACCTCGATCGGCACGGTTCGGATCACCGCGCCCACCTTGGGGATCAGCCCGCAGACAATCAGGAAGATGGCGCCGCAGGTCACCACGTGGCGGCTCATCACACCGGTCATCGCAATCAGGCCGACGTTCTGGGAAAACGACGTATTGGGGAAGGCACCAAAGAAGCCCGCGATGGCAGTACCGATACCATCGGCGTAGGTGGCGCCGGCGATCTCCTCCTCGGTGGCCTCGCGGCCCGCGCCGCCCTTGGTCACACCAGAGACGTCGCCGACGGTTTCCACCGCTGAGACAAAGCTCATCAGGCAGAAGCCTATGATGGCCGCGGCCGAGAACTCGACCCCGTATTTAAACGGCTGTGGCAGGGCAAAGGCTGCGGCCCGCTCCCAGGAGCCGGAGACCGCCTCAAACGTCAGCATGCCCGTCATCAGCGCATAGATGTAGCCGACAATCAGCCCCAGCAGCACGGCTGAGACCGACAGCATCCCCTTGGTAAAGAACTTGAGGCCGAGGGTGACAAAGATCACCACCAGCGCCGCCGACCAGTTCAAAAGCGAGCCGTACTCCGGCGTTCCGATGGCCGGAACCCCGCCTGCGGCATACTGGATGCCGACCTTGACCAGCGCCAGGCCGATCATGGTGACCACCAGACCGGTGACCAGCGGCGGCAGGGCAAACCGGATTTTGCCGATCACTGTGCCGAGCAGCCCGTGGAAGATGCCGCCAACAATGACGCCTGTGAACAGGGCGGCCAGCCCGTCCACGCCCTTGCCCGCAACCAGCGGGATCATGATCGGCAGAAAGGCAAACGACGTGCCCTGCACAATCGGCAGCGCCGCGCCGACCGGCCCCAGCGTGATGGTCTGCAGCAGGGTGGCGATGCCTGCAAACAGCATCGACATCTGGATCAGATAGAGCAGCTCTGGGAAATCGGGCGAGTTGGAGCCGAAGCCGAAACCTGCGGCCCCTGCCACGATAATGGCAGGTGTCACGTTTGAGACGAACATCGCCAGCACATGCTGGATGCCCAGCGGCACCGCCTTGTGCAGGGGCGGGGTGTAATTGGGGTCGCGCAGCTGCGCCGGCGTCCCAATGGAAGTGTCAGCCATGAAGGGATTCTCCTGTTGGTCATGGGGATCTTGCCGCTTCTTGTTTTTATTGGCGGCTTCGGGGCAGTGGTCAGTCCGCGACCACTGTGAAAGGCTCCTTGAACCAGTGTTCTTCGAGGTTGGGGGAGGTGCCGATCCGGTCGACAACGATGTATTGGCCGGGCGCGCCGAGGGGCGCGAGCACCCCGTGCCAGACGCCGCGATGCAGGTTGATGGACTGGCCCGGCTGGCTGATGAAGGCCTGCAGGTCGGCCGGCACGCCGCCGTCGTCATCCGCCACAACCACCAGCATCGGCACGCCGCTGACCGGCACAAAGGCCTGGCTGCCCTCGGGGTGGCGCTCCACCATGTCCACCTTGTGCGGCAGGTGGCGGGCCTTGGCGTCAAACAGGCTGATGCCGGCCCGTCCGTCGGGGCCGAAGTCCAGGGCCGCGCGGTCGTGGTGGCGGCCGCACATGCCCTGATTGATGATCTTGTCCGGCGCGCCCGCAACCTCGATCACATCGCCATAGGGCACAAAAGCCGCTGCGGTCAGCGGCTTTGCTGTCAGCCGCCCGCTCACGGCAGCAGGTCCTGCAGGCGGAACTGGGCAATGCGCTCCACCTGGTGGCAGGCCTCATCGAACTCGGTGGCCCGGTCGTTGTGGATACGGCGGTGGAACGCCTCCATGATCGACGCCTTGTTGTGGTCACGCACCGCGATGATGAAGGGGAAGCCGTGCTTTTCCACATATTCGGTGTTGAGCCGTTGGAAAGTCTCGCGCTCCTCATCGGTCAGCATGTCCAGCCCGGCGCTGGACTGTTCGGATGTGCTTTCTGCCGTCAGACGGCCCGCAGCCGCCAGCTTGCCCGCCAGATCCGGGTGCGCAGTCAGCACGCCCAAGCGCTCATCCTCACTGGCGGTGCGGAAGATCCGGCACAGCGCATTGTGGACGCCCGCCGCGCAGTCATGCGCCGGGCCCAGCTCCAGGTCATAGGCGCGGTCGGCGATCCAGGGCGAATGCTCGAAGATCGAGCCGAACTTGGCGACAAAATCTTCCCGCTCCATTTGGCTGGGGCGTTCGCGTTTGACCGGCGGATGTGTTTCTGTCCAATGCTCGGCAATGTCGACCCGGCGCGGGCACCAGACGCCCTCAAACCCTTGGATATACTCGATGAAACGCTTGAGACCGGCAATCTTGCCCGGACGCCCGACCAGACGGCAATGCAGGCCGATGGTCATCATTTTCGGCGCGCCGGCCCCGCCCTCGGCATAGATCACGTCAAAGGCATCCTTCAGATACTGGAAGAAATGCTCGCCCGTGATCCAGCCCGGCGAATTGGCGAACCGCATATCGTTGGCTTCCAGCGTGTAGGGGATGATCAGCTGATCGCGCCCGCCGGTTTCCAGCCAATAGGGCAAATCGTCGTCGTAGGTGTC
The DNA here is from genome assembly GCF_000473325.1 of Leisingera caerulea DSM 24564. Taxonomy (NCBI): domain Bacteria; kingdom Pseudomonadati; phylum Pseudomonadota; class Alphaproteobacteria; order Rhodobacterales; family Roseobacteraceae; genus Leisingera; species Leisingera caerulea. The sequence goes on along the minus strand of NZ_AXBI01000012.1, from coordinate 62,352 downwards.
GGAGATGTAGTCGAACCCGCCTTCCTCAGCCACCAGCCGCACGGTGTTGGCGCTGCAGCGCCCGGTGTACCAGCCGCGCGGGCGCTCTCCGGTCACCTCGGTGTGCAGGCGCACGGCCTCGGCAATTGCGGCGCGCTCTTCGTCCTCAGCCATGTCCTTGTGCTCAACCCATTTCAGGCCGTGGCTGGCGATTTCCCAATCCGCGTCCTTCATCGCCTGCACCTGCTCAGGGCTGCGGGCCAGCGCGGTGGCGACGCCATAGATGGTCAGCGGGATGCCGGCGCCGGTGAACAACCGGTGCAGCCGCCAGAACCCGGCGCGGCTGCCGTATTCATAGACCGACTCCATGTTCCAGTGGCGCTGGCCGGGCCATTGCGCGGCGCCGGGAATGTCCGACAGGAACGCCTCAGAGGCCGCATCCCCGTGCAGGATGCAGTTCTCGCCGCCTTCTTCGTAGTTGAGGACAAATTGCACGGCAGCTTTGGCCCCATTGGGCCACTGCGGGTCAGGTGCCTCAGCACCGTACCCGCGCAAGTCACGAGGATAGCGCGTCACGTCAGGTCTCCTGTCTTTTTATTATGTATAGAACAGATAATCCGCTTCGGCTTTCAGTATATTTTTGAAAGAACTTTTTGACTCTTCCTTCTGTATGCATTGGCCTGATGCGCGCATACCTAGGGAAACGGAATTGAAAGGAGGCTGGCATGGCCGGATTTCTGACCACCCATGTGCTGGACACCGCCCGCGGCTGCCCGGCGGAAGGGCTGAAGATCGACCTGTACCGGATCGAAGGCAAGGAGCGCATTCACCTGCGCAGCCTGACCACCAATGACGACGGGCGCACCGATGAGCAGATCCTGCCCGCAGGCGAATTCGCCACCGGCACCTATGAACTGGTGTTCCACGCCGGCGGATACCTGCGCGCAACCGGCCAGGCGGGCGCCGACCCGCTGTTCCTGGACGAAGTGCCGCTGCGCTTTGGCATGAGCGAGGCTGACAGCCACTATCACGTGCCGCTCTTGCTGTCGCCCTACGGCTATTCCACCTACCGCGGCAGCTGAGCCGACTCCCTAAGTTACCTCTCCTCCCGCTTGGCATCCGCCGGCGGTTCCCGTCCCAGGCAACTGGGGCGGGCTTTTTCATTCCTGGGGGAGGGACGCCTGGATGTGATCCACCATGAAATCCATGAACAGCCGCACCTTGGGGTCCTGGTGGCGGCGGTGGACGTACAGGCAGGCCATCTGGATCGGGATCGGCGGCTCCTCTGCCAGCACCGGCACCAGCCGGCCCGAGGCCAGATGCTCCGAAATCTCGAACACCGGCTTGAGGATGATGCCATGCCCGTCCAGCGCCCAGCTGGTCAGCACGTCGCCGTGGTCCGATTCAAACGGCCCGGTCACTGTCACCCGCTTGACCCCGTCCTGGCTGCGCAGCGGCCATTGGAACTCCGGCGCGCCGGGATAGCGCAGGTTCAGGCAGTCATGCGCATCCGTCTTCAGCTCCTCGCTGTTTTTCGGCTGGCCGCGCTGCTTGATGTACTCCGGCGCCGCGCACAGCACCCGCGGGCAATCGGCGATCTTGCGTATGCGCAGGTTTGAGTCCTCCGGCACACCAAGGAAAAACGCCGCGTCCAGCCCCTCTGCCGCCAGATCCAGCTTGCGGTCCGACAGCCGCAGCCGGATCGAGATCAGCGGATAGGCTTCCTTGAACTTCGGCACCGCCGGCGCAATCAGCCGCTGCCCCAGCCCCAGGGGCGCCGCCAAATAGAGCGTGCCGCGCGGCGTCTGCGTGACGCTGCTGATGTCGGCCTCGGCCTCATCCACTGCTTCCAGGATCTTGACCGCGCCGCGGTAGAACAGGTTGCCCTGCTCCGTCGGGTTCAAAAGCCGCGTGGTCCGCTGGAACAGCCGCACGTTAAGGTGTTCTTCCAGCTGAGAAATCCGCGACGACGCTACCGCCGCCGAAATCCGCATGTCGCGCGCGGCGGCGGACATGTTGCCAAGTTCATAGACCCGGACGAAGGTGCGGATATTGTCGAGATAGGCCATTCACGTATTCTTTGTGTTATTTTGAAACAGCTTGGATTTTTTACCTAATACATGAAAATAACGGCATGCTCTAGTCTTGGGTCAAAGCTTATGAGGAGAGAACAATGGAAGAGCTTGTGATCATGTGGGACTGGCTGGGCTTTGCGGTCCGCTGGCTTCATGTCATCACCGCCATTGCCTGGATCGGATCGTCCTTCTACTTCGTCGCGCTGGACCTTGGCCTGCGGAAAGTTCCGCATCTGCCGGTCGGCGCGCATGGCGAGGAATGGCAGGTCCACGGCGGCGGTTTCTATCACATCCAGAAATACCTGGTGGCGCCGGAGAACATGCCGGACCATCTGATCTGGTTCAAATGGGAAAGCTACGCGACCTGGCTGTCGGGGGCTGGCCTCTTGATGATCGTCTACTGGGCGGGCGGGGAGCTGTACCTGATCGACTCGACCAAGGCCGATCTGGCCCTGTGGCAGGGCATCCTGATTTCCGGCGCATCGCTCAGCATCGGCTGGCTGGTCTATGACTACCTGTGCAAGTCGCCGCTGGGGGACAAGCCGACCTTCCTGATGGTGCTGCTGTTCGTGCTGCTGGTCGCCATGGGCTGGGGTTACAACCAGATCTTCACCGGCCGCGCGGTTATGCTGCATCTGGGGGCCTTTACGGCTACTATCATGACCGCAAACGTCTTTTTCATCATCATGCCGAACCAGCGCATCGTGGTGAAGGACCTGCAGGAAGGCCGCACGCCGGACGCCAAATACGGCAAGATCGCCAAGCTGCGCTCGACCCATAACAACTACCTGACGCTGCCGGTTGTGTTCCTGATGCTGTCCAACCACTATCCGCTGGCCTTTGCGACTGAGTACAACTGGCTGATCGCGGCGCTGGTGTTCCTGATGGGCGTGACAATCCGCCATTACTTCAACAGCAACCACGCGGGCACCAGCAACCCGACCTGGACCTGGCCGGTGACCGCGATCCTGTTCATCGGCATCATGATCCTGAGCCAGGCTCCGCTGCAGCAGGACACCTATGAAGAATCCGAAGCACGGGAGCTGACCAAATCCGAGCAGGTGTTTGCCAGCAACCAGCACTTCGAGGACGTGATGAATGTGGTGCCGGGCCGCTGCGCCATGTGCCACGCGCGGGAGCCCTACTATGACGGCATCCGCCGCGCGCCAAAGAACGTGCTGCTGGAGACCCCCGCGGATGTGGCGAAATATGCCAAGGAGATCTACCTCCAGGCGGGCGCCACCCACGCGATGCCGCCCGCCAACGTCACCTATATGGAGGACGAGGAGCGCGCCCTGATCCGCCGCTGGTACGGCAGCGCTTCCAAGGATCTGCCCTTCACACTGGCTGCGAACTGACGCAGGACTGCCTGAAAATTCGAATGGCCCCGCACCCTGGCGGGGCCGATTTTCGTCCGGCACCGGGCGTGCACCACCTGTGCACCCCCGTGCAGCAAGAGCATGGAACCAAACAGCCCCGCCGTGTGTTATACTGCTATAGGGTTTGCCCAATTGCGCCGGTTACCGGGGCTTGCCGGCCTGATCAGCCACAGCGCCATTCCCTCTCGGGCACCCTTTCCCGGCGGCAACAGCCGGGAATTGGCCGTTTGGGACCGCGGCAAAACTGCGGGGTTTGGGCGTTGAAGGAGGAAAAGTAATGCTGAAGAAAACTATTGCGATCGGATTTGCAGTCTGCACCACCCTTGCTGCTTGCGGTGACACGACTGGTGAGCGGCTGGTTTACGGCGCAGGCGCAGGCGCCGCCGGCGCGGCGGTTCTGGACGGGAACGTGGCCGCGGGGGCCGCTGTCGGGGCCGCTGCGAACCTGCTGTACTGCGAGGAAAACCCACACCGCTGCTAAGGCGGGAGTCATTTTTTCTTGTCAGGCGGGCCAGCAGTGCCCGCCTTTTCTATTGGGCAATGCCTACTTGCCGGTCTCACTATGGCGGAAAGCGGCCAATCCATGCTTCACCGCGTAATCCACAAACAGGCGGATCTTGGGATCCTGCAACTTCCGGTGCGGGTAAAGGCAGCCGAAAATGGTCGGCTCCGGCGGGGTGTCCGGCAGCACTTCGACCAGCGCGCCGCTGCGCAGGTGCGCGGCCACGTCAAACCGCGGCTTGTTGACGATACCGCGCCCGTCCAGCGCCCAATTGGTCAGCACGTCGCTGTCGTCCGCGTCGTATTTCCCTGACACCTCCAGCTTGCGCGGCCCCTCGGGTGTTTCCAGCGTCCAATAATACTCAGGCGAGCGCGGATAGCGCAGCAGCAGGCAATTGTGGCCGGTCAGCAGATCCTCCGGCACCTGCGGGGTGCCGTGGCGCTCCAGATACTCCGGCGCGGCGCACAGAACCCGGGCGCAATCGGCGATCTTGCGCATCTTCAGGGTGGAATCGTGCGGTGTGCCGATGAAGAACGCCACATCCAGACCATCCGCCAGGATATCGACCTTGCGGTCCGACATCCGCATCCGGATTTCAGTGGCAGGATAGTCCTCGACAAATCCCGGCACCAGCGGCGCGATGATGCGGCGGCCGACACCCAGCGGCGCGGTCACCCGGATCACCCCGCGGGGCGCTGCAGAGAACTGCGAAACCACCGCCTCGGCGTCCTCAATCGATTCGAGAACCTTCTTGGCTTCGGTATAAAACAGCTGCCCGGCCTCGGTCGGGGTCAGCGATCTCGTGGTGCGGTTGAACAGCCGGACGCCAAGGTGCTTTTCAAGCTCCTTGATCCGCTTGCTTGCCACCGCCGGAGTCAGCCGCAGATCCCGCCCGCCAGAGGTGATGCTGCCCAGTTCGACGACTCGGGTAAAGACGCGCAGGGATTCCAGATAAGACATGACTCACAGACCTTTACGGGGCGCATCTGCCGCTTGCCCTTTTCCACGGCAGGCGGCTAACACGCCGGTTCCGGCACCTATTAGCCTAACCATTTTCAACAGGGCGTTGAAAGCCTTTCGCGATTGCGGCCGTTAACCGTGGCAGTCAGACAAGGTAAAAATAGCATAAGCGGGCCAGCACGGCCCATGAGACATTCGGGAGGCCCCATGGCACATCAAACCGGCATACGCTTTCTTCTGAACGGCAAGGACATTGTGCTGGAGGACGTGAAGGCGACCACCACCCTGTTGGATTTCCTGCGCCTGGAACAGCGCCTGACCGGCACCAAAGAAGGCTGCGCCGAGGGCGACTGCGGCGCCTGCACGGTGCTGGTGGGACGTCTGCATAATGGCGCCCTGCGCTATGAGGCGGTGAACGCCTGCATCCGTTTCCTGGCCTCGCTCAATGGCTGCCACGTGGTGACGGTCGAACATCTGTCCGGCCCGGGGGGCCGCCTGCACCCGGTGCAGCAGGCGATGGTCGAATACCACGGCAGCCAGTGCGGCTTCTGCACCCCCGGTTTCGTGATGTCGCTGTACGCGCTGTGGATGGAAAACCCGCAGCCGAATGAGGCTGAGGTGGAAACTGCCGTACAGGGCAACCTCTGCCGCTGCACCGGCTATGAGCCGATTGTGAAGGCCGCGCTGGCGGTGAACCAGTACGGCACCCCGGCCAATGATTACCTGACCGCCGAACGCGACAGCCTGACCGCCAAGCTGAAGGCGATCCAGCCCGAGGCCCGCGTTGTGACCGGCCCCGAGGACGACCGCGCCATCCTGCCGCTGGACGCGGCCGACCTTGCAGAGGTGCTGGCGGAGAACCCCAGGGCGACCATCGTGGCCGGCTCCACCGATGTGGGCCTGTGGGTCACCAAGTTCATGAAGCCGATCTCGCCGGTGGTGTTTGTCGCCCACCTTGAGGAGCTGAAGGCGGTTGAGCTGACCGATGAGGCGCTGACCATCGGTGCCGGCGTCACCTATACTGAAAGCGAAGAAGCGATCCGCGATGCTTTCCCGCATCTGAGCGCCTACTGGGACCGCATCGCCGGCTGGCAGGTGCGCAATATGGGCACCATCGGCGGCAATATCGCCAACGGCTCCCCCATCGGGGACACTCCGCCGGTTCTGATTTCGCTGGGCGCCGAGGTGACGCTGCAGAAGAAGGGCGGCTCGCGCACCCTGCCGCTGGAAGATTTCTTTACCGACTACGGCAAGCAGGACCGCGAGCCCGGTGACTTTGTTGCCTCGATCCGCATCCCGCTGCGCCGGGACGGGCAGATTGATGCCGCCTACAAGATCTCCAAGCGCCGGGACGAGGATATTTCCTCGGTTGCCGCCGGGGTCAGCGTCACCGTGAAGGACGGCACGATCACTGGCGCGCGCATTGCATTCGGCGGCATGGCGGCAACGCCCAAGCGCGCTGCCGGTGCCGAGGCCGCGCTGGTTGGCCAGCCCTGGGGCGAGGCCGCGTTTGACGCTGCAGCCGAAGCGGTGAAGCAGGACTTCACCCCCTTGAGCGACTGGCGTGCCTCTGCGGGGTACCGCGCGCTTACGGCCAGCAACCTGCTGCGCCGCTTCTACCTGGAACATGATGCGGGAACCGCCGGTGCCGTCCGGCTGGCCGTCGCCTGAGGAGGATTTGAGATGAAAGACCATCAGACCATCAGCGGCGCAGTGCATCATGACCGCCAGCACGACAGCGCAATCAAGCATGTGACGGGCCGCGCCGAATACACCGACGATATCGCCGAACCCTATGGCACGCTGCATGCCTATCTGGGTGTGTCCACCGTGGCGCATGCCAACATCAAAGGTATCGACCTGTCTGCCGTGCGCGCCGCGCCGGGCGTGGTGGATGTGCTGACCGCGGATGATATTCCCGGCGTCAACGACATCAGCCCCACCGGCAAGCATGACGAGCCGGTATTCCCGACCGAGAAGGTCGAATTCCACGGCCAGCCGATGTTTGCGGTGATTGCCGAAACCCGCGACGCCGCGCGCCGTGCGGCTGAGCTGGCACAGGTGGATTACGAGGTGCTGCCGCACGCGCTGGACCCGGTCCAGGCGCAGGAGGCCGGTTATCCGATGATCACCGACCCGCTGAAGCTGGAGCGCGGCGACGTTGAGGCCGGGCGCAAGGACGCCCCCCACCGCATCCAGGCGCAGATGACCGTCGGCGGCCAGGACCACATGTATCTGGAAGGCCACATCGCCTTTGCCATTCCCGGCGAGGACGAGGACGTGACCGTGCATTGCTCCACCCAGCACCCGAGCGAGGCGCAGCATATGGTTGCGCATGTTCTGGGCGTGTCGAACAACGCGGTCACCGTCAACGTGCGCCGGATGGGCGGCGGTTTTGGCGGCAAGGAAAGCCAGATGAACCTGTTCTGCGCGGTGGCTGCAATTGCCGCGAAGAAGCATAACCGCCCGGTCAAGATCCGCCCGGACCGCGATCAGGACATGACCGCAACCGGCAAGCGCCATGACTTCGTGATCGACTATGACGTGGCCTTTGACGACGCGGGCCGCATTCAGGCGGTCGAGGGCGGCTTTGCCGCGCGCTGCGGCTATTCCTCGGACCTGTCGGGGCCGGTCACCGACCGTGCGCTGTTCCATGCGGATAACGCATATTTCTACCCGAATGTGCTGCTGAAAAGCCGCCCGATGAAGACCAACACCGTCTCCAACACCGCCTTCCGCGGCTTTGGCGGGCCGCAGGGTGTGGTCGCGGCGGAGCGGATGATCGAAGAGATCGCCTATGCCCTCGGCAAGGACCCGCTGGATGTGCGCAAGGCCAACTTCTATGGCGAAGATGGCCGCGATCTGACGCCCTATCATCAGAAGGTGGAGGACAACATCCTCGACCGGTTGATCGGGGAGCTGGAAGAGAACGCCGAATACCGCAAGCGCCGGGAAGAGATCATCGCCTTCAACAAGGAGTCGAAGATCATCAAGAAGGGCATTGCCCTGACGCCGGTGAAATTCGGCATTTCCTTCACGGCGACCTGGTACAATCAGGCGGGCTCGCTGATCCACGTCTACAATGACGGCTCGATCCACCTGAACCACGGCGGCACCGAGATGGGGCAGGGCCTCAACACCAAGGTGGCGCAGGTTGTGGCCGATGCCTTCCAGGTGGATTTCGAGCGCATCAAGATCACCAAGACCACCACCGAGAAGGTGCCGAACACCTCCGCCACCGCGGCGTCTTCGGGGTCGGACCTCAATGGCATGGCGGCGCTGGATGCGGCGGAGCAGATCATTGCCCGGCTGACCAAGTTCGCGGCTGAGAAGCATGGCGTGTCCGAGGCGGAAGTCGAGTTCCTGCCCAACCGCGTGCGCGTTGGCAGCGAGGAGATCCCCTTTGATACGCTGGTGAAGGAGGCCTATATGGCCCGCGTCCACCTGTCGGCGGCGGGCTTCTACAAGACGCCGGAAATCCACTGGGACCGCGCGGCGGGCAAGGGGCAGCCGTTCTTCTACTACGCTTATGGCGCATCCTGCTCTGAAGTCTCCGTCGACACGCTGACCGGCGAATACCGGGTCGAGCGCACCGATATTCTGCATGACGTGGGCCGCTCGCTGAACCCGGTTCTGGACAAGGGCCAGGTGGAGGGCGCGTTCATCCAGGGCATGGGCTGGCTCACCACCGAGGAGCTGTGGTGGGACGGCGAGGGCCGCCTGCGCACCCATGCGCCCTCGACCTACAAGATCCCGCTGGCCTCCGACCGGCCGCGCATCTTCAACACCCAGCTGGCCCAGTGGTCGGTCAACAAGAAGCGCACCATCAAGCGGTCCAAGGCCGTGGGCGAGCCGCCGTTCATGCTGGGCATCTCGGTGTTCGAGGCGCTGTCGATGGCGGTTGCCAGCACCGCGGATTACAAGGTCTGCCCGCGCCTGGATGCGCCCGCCACGCCGGAGCGGGTGCTGATGGCGATTGAAACCCTCAAACGGCAGGGCTGAACCATGACCCGCCGCCTTTCCCTCCAGGACTTTCTGGCCAGCCGCAAACATGTGGTGCAGGTCGTGCTGACCCGCGTCCGCGGGTCCTCCCCGCGCGAAACCGGCACCTGCATGTTTGTGGCGGCGGAGGGCCTGTGGGGGACCATTGGCGGTGGCCAGCTGGAATATATCGCCATTGATCATGCCCGGCGGATGCTGAAGCAGGGTCACGGTTTGCGCTCTGTCAAGAACCTGAATCGCCCGGCCGACAGGCCGGGCAGCGCCCGACCCTCCCCACGGGAGGGCGCTAACGCACCCACCCAGGGTCAGGCGCTGCCCTCAGCACTGTGTGAAACGCTCGACGTGCCTTTGGGCCCGGAGATCGGTCAGTGCTGCGGCGGCCGGGTGGAAATCTCGCTGGCGCAGATGCGCCAGGCCGACCGTGAGGACGCCATTGCCCGGCAGCAGGCCGAAGACCAGGCGCTGCCGCATGTCTATGTGATGGGCGCAGGCCACGTGGGCCGGGCGCTGGCGGATCTGTTCCAGCATATGCCGGTGCGCTGCATTCTGATTGACCAGCGCGCCGAAGAACTGGCCTTAGCCCAAGCGGATGTGGAGATCCGCCAAAGCGCCATTCCCGAGATCGACATTGCCGCCGCTCCTGCGGGCAGCGCCTTTATCGTTCTCACCCATGATCACGCGCTCGACTTCCTGCTTGCCTCTGCTGCCCTGCAGCGCGGCGATGCGGGCTATGTCGGCCTGATCGGATCGGCCACCAAGCGGGAGAAGTTCCGCCGCTGGTGCCGGGATCATTGCGACGGTCTGGGAACCGACCGTCTCATCTGCCCCATCGGGGCAGGCGGCAGCCGCGACAAGCGGCCCAGCGTCATCGCGGCCTTCGTGGCGGCGGAAGTGATCGCTGATTTGACCTCTGAAACTGCCGCGTCCGCTCCAGCACGGAGCATGGAATTGCCCCAAACGGGCAAGCAACCGGACGCAGAGGGAGACACGGCTGGAGTGACCGGCCGTTAAGGACTGCGTCCTCTGATAGGAGGAGGCCGCCATGACCACAGGGCGGAGCTATACGTACAAACTGTTCGCGCGGAATGACTTCAGTGCATTCTGGGCGCTGTTCACCGACAACCTGATCAACCTGATCGTGCTTTCGGGCATCTGTCAGTTTGTCTTCAACATGCCTGCCGATATCGTGTTCGGCCGCATCGTGCCCGGCGCCGCCGTGGCGATCCTGGCCGGTATCGCGGTCTACACCTGGCTGGCCAAGCACACCGCCGAGAAAGAGGGCCGCGACGTGACCGCGCTGCCTTATGGCATCTCGACCCCGGTGATGTTCGTCTATCTGTTCGGGGTGATCGGACCGATCTACTGGTCCACCAATGACGCCATGCTGGCCTGGCAAGTGGGGATCGGCGCGGGCTTTATGGGCGGCATCGTGGCCGCGATGGGCGCGATCGTCGGCCCCTGGCTCAAGCGGGTGACCCCGCGCGCCGGTATGCTGGGCACGCTCTGCGGTATCGCGCTGGTGTTCATCGGCACCGTGCCGCTGGCGACGATCTTTGAAAACCCCTTTATCGGCTTTGCCTCGATGATCATCATCCTGTGGGGCCTGGTCGGCCGTCACCGGCTGCCGTTCAACATTCCCGCGGGCCTGCTGGCGCTGATCGTCGGCACCGTTGTGGCGCTTGGCATGGGCGAGGCCTCGGTCTCCTTCGAGGGCGTGGGCGTCTACCTGCCGATCCCGTATTTCGGTGACCTCATCGCCGGTATCCAGCATCTGTTTGCCAACCCGGAGCTGTTCCTGGTTCTGGTGCCGGTGCAGATCTACAACTTCATCGAAACCATGAACAACGTGGAAAGCGCCGAAGCGGCGGGCGACCATTACCCAGTTGGCCTGTGCCAAGTGACCGATGGCGTTGGCACCATGATCGGCGCGGTCTTCGGCTCGCCGTTCCCGACCACCGCCTACATCGGCCACCCGGCGTATAAGCGGATGGGCGCGCGCTCCGGCTATATCATCGGCGTTGGCCTGGTGATCCCCTTTGCCGCCTTCTTTGGCCTCCTGGCGTTCCTCAACAACCTGATCCCCGTGGCCGCTGCCGCGCCGGTGCTGGTGTTCGTGGCGCTCAGCCTGGTGACCAATACCGCGCATTCGGTGAAGACCGACCACATCGCCGCCGTAACCATCGCGATGATGCCGCATGTCTCGGCCTTCCTGGTAATCAAATGGGGCGCATTGGCCGGTGCCTTGGGCGCACTGGGCGCCACCGGCATGGCGCAGCTGGGCGATGCTGAGCTGACCGCCGCGCTGCTGCAGCAGGGCGCGCATTACGAAGGCCATCTGGCGCTGAGCCAGGGTGCCATCCTGACCGGCCTGATCTGGGGCGCTATCGTGGCCAGCGTGATCGACGGCGATTTCCGCAACGCGGGTGGCTTTGCCCTGGCAGCGGCGGTGATGTCGCTGGTCGGCATCATCCACTCAGCCAGCCTGCATTGGCCGGAGTTCAGCGGTGTTGCGATGGGCTACCTGATCGCTGCGGCCTTCCTGTTCATCTACCCAATCTTCCACAAGGCGGATGAGCATGAGGAAACCGAGGAAGACGGTGTGAAACCCCACGTACCGCACCTGCCGGCCGGCGAATAATCCCAAACGACACCCAAATAACAATGGGCAGGGGGCCGCGTGCCCCCTGCCTGCGAACCAAGGATATCAAAGACATGACATCGAAACAGACGCTGCTGCGCGGGCGGGTGCTTTCCTTCACCGCCGAGCCGCAAGGCGCTGACGACACCAGCGCCTATGAGTTCATCGAGGACGGCGCGCTGCTGGTCGCAGACGGCATGATCCTGGCCAAGGGCAGCTATGGCGACCTCGCACAGCAGGCCGCGGAGGCTGAGGTGATCGACCACCGCCCGAACATCCTGATGGCCGGCTTCATCGACACCCACCTGCATTTCCCGCAGGTGCAGGTGATCGCCTCCTGGGGCTCGCAGCTGCTGGAGTGGCTGAACAACTATACCTTCCCGGAGGAGACCCGTTTTGCCGACGCAGGCCACAGTGCTGAGATGGCCGGGCATCTCTTTGACCTGCTGACCGCGCATGGCACCACCACTGCGGTGGCCTACTGCTCGGTCCACAAGACCTCGGCCGAGGCTTATTTCGATGAGGCCGCGCGCCGCAACATGCGGATGATCGGCGGCAAGGTCCTGATGGACCGCAACGCACCCGAGGGCCTGCTGGACACGCCGGTCAGCGGCTATGACGACACCAAGGAGCTGGTTGCGAAATACCACGGCAAGGGCCGAGGGCTTTATGCGATCACCCCGCGGTTTGCCATCACCTCCACCCCGGATCAGATGGAAATGGCGGGCGCGCTGGTGAAGGAGCATCCGGATTGCTACGTGCAGACCCACCTGTCGGAGAACCACGACGAGATCGCCTTTACCGCCGAGCTGTATCCGCAGGCGCGCGACTATCTGGACGTCTACCAGTCCTACGGTCTGCTGACGCCGAAAATGCTGCTGGGCCACTCGATCCACCTGCAGCCGCGCGAGATCGACGCGCTGGCGGAGACCAAGGCCAAGCCGGTGTTCTGCCCCACCTCCAACCTTTTCCTGGGCAGCGGATTGTTCGACGATGCGGGCCTGCGCAGCCGCGGCATCACCAATGCGATTGCCACCGACATCGGCGCGGGCACCAGCTATTCGATGCTGCAGACCCTGAATGAGGGCTACAAGGTCCTGCAGCTGCAGAACCAGAAGCTGCACCCGCTGCGCGCCTTCCACTGGATCACCCGCGGCAACGCCGTGGCGCTGGGGCTGGAGGATAAGGTGGGCACGCTGGAGGCCGGAACCGAGGCTGATATCGTGGTGCTGGATTCCCGCGCCACCCACGCAATGGAGCTGCGGATGCAACGCGCCGGAACACTGTCCGAAGAGCTGTTCATCCTGCAGACCCTGGGCGACGACCGCTCCATCGCGCAGACCTATGTGGCCGGCCAGCCGATGAAACCGGCGGCATAGAGCCGGAACGGTCAAGAACCGCCGTGGCGGGTCAGGGGGCGAATAACACCTCGGCCCGCAGGCCGGGTTCTGCGTCCGACAGGCGCAGCTCGGCCCCATGCAGACTGGCAATCGCCGCAACCAGGCTCAGCCCCAAACCGCTGCCTGGCGTGGTCCGGCTCCGCTCCAGCCGGTAGAGGCGGCGCAGCACCTTTTGGTGTTCCGCCTCTGGTATGCCGGGGCCGCGGTCGCGCACTGACAGGACCGCTGCCGCCCCGTCGCGGCGCAGTGACAGGCTGATACCGGTGCCTTCGGGGGTATGGCGCAGCGCGTTTTCAATGAGGTTGGCCAGCAGCTGCCCCAGCAGGGCGCGGTCGCCTGTCACCGTGACAGGCGCATCCGGCAGGCCGAGGCTGAGAGTACGGTTCTGCTCCTCTGCCGCGGGCTCATAGATCTCGGCAAAGGTGGCGGCCACTTCGCACAGATCCACCGGCTCGAACCGCGACCGGGGCGCGCCGTCCTCCAGCTGAGCGATTTGCAGCAGCGCCTGGAAGGTGCTGGTGATACCGCGGGTCTCCTCCAGCGCCTTGTCCGCAAGCGCCTGCGCCTCTTCCGGCAGGTCCGGCACGTCCTGCAGCCGGGCGAGCTGCACCGCCACCCGCTGGATCGGGGTTTTCAGATCGTGCGCGATGTCTGCCGAGACCTGCCGCAGCGCCTCCGTCGCCTGCTGCTGCGCCTGTGCCATGCGGTTCACACTGTGGCCGATGCGGGTCAGATCGCCATGCGTCTGCCCGCTCTCCGGCACCCGCGCGCCAAGCTCTCCGGAAGTCAGCGCCGACAGTGTGCTCTCGATCCCGCGCAGGGAACGGGCTGACCGGCGCGCCAGCAGCACGCCGCCCAGAACCGCCAGGGCAGTGGCCGGCAGCAGGCTGAACAGGAACACCCAAAGAAACGTCTGGCGCAGGTCATCCAGCGGCTTGGCGCTCTGCGCCACGGTCAGCAGCCCGCCGTGGATGTATTCGCTGAGCGAGATGAAGCGGCCGGAGATCTCCACTGGCTCCCGCCCCAGCGCCACCACCCGGAACCCCGCCTGCTGCTGCATGATCGCCGCATTGCCGGCCACCACCCGCCCGCCGGGGCGGCGGTAGCTGAGCAGGCGCCGCTGCGGGTCGGTCTCACGCGTTTCAGCATTGACCAGCGCCGCCAGCGCCGCGGCAGAGGGCGTGGCGCGGTAACCCGCCATATCCTGTGTGAGACTTTCCTCGATCGCCTGCCGCTGGGCGCCGTGGGCCACGTAATAAGTGATGCCAAGGCTGATCGAGCTGGCCGCAACGAACAGCAGCGACAGCCACAGCGACTGCCGCATCGGCGAGGAGCGCAGCAGCACCCGCGCCCGGTCAAGGAGGTCAGCCGGCAATCCGGTACCCCGCACCGCGCACGGTTTCGATCAGTTCGCTGTCAAAGGGCTTGTCGACCTTGGCCCGCAGGCGCGAGATATGCGTCTCCACCACATTGGTCTGCGGGTCGAAACTGATGTCCCAGACCGCCTCCAGCAGCATCGTGCGGGTCTGCACCCGGCCCTTGCGGCGCAGCAGGTGCTCCAGCAGGCGGAATTCGCGGGGCAGCAGCTCGATCTCCTGGCCCGCGCGGGTCACCTTGCGGCGCACCAGATCCATCTCCAGATCCCCCGCCCGCAGCACCGTCTCCTGCTCCTGCAGGCCCGGGCGGCGCGCCAGCGCGGCAACGCGGGCGGCCAGCTCGCCAAAGGCGAAGGGTTTCACCAGATAATCATCCGCCCCGGCCTCCAGCCCGTCGATCCGGTCGTTCACGCCGCTCAGCGCCGTCAGCATGATGGCGGGCGTGCGCACGCCGGCACCGCGCAAGGTCTTGATCAGGCTCAGCCCGTCGAGGCTTGGCAGCATCCGGTCGATGATCAGCACGTCATAGTCTGCCGCCGTGGCCTGCAGCAGCCCCTCGCGCCCGTCGGTGACGAGATCGGCGGAATGCCCTTCCTCGCGCAGGCCCGCCTGAACATAAGGACCCGTGGTGGCGTCATCTTCGATCACCAGGATTTTCAAGGCGTATCCCCCCGTGTTTCAACCGGCCCGGTGATACACCCGAACGCGGCTCCGCGCACATTACAGATCTGTATAGAACGCGTCAGGCGGTTGAAATCCAAGCCCTCCATCTGGCTTGCATCACTTCAACGCAAGGAGACGAAGATGTCCAATCCTGCCACCGCCCCCAAGAGATTTGCCTTTGGCCTGACCGCCGCCGCCTCTGCCGCCGCGATGCTGGCGCTGGCCCCGGTACCTGCGCTGGCGGTGCCTGCCGGCGGCTATGCCGACCTGGTCGAAACCGTCGCGCCCGCCGTTGTCTATGTCGAGGTGACCGGCAAGGCGCAGCCCGTGTCGGACCGGCAAGCGATGCCAAATGACCAGTTCATGGAGGACTTCATGCGCCGCTTCGGCGGCCGTCTGCCGCAGCAGCCGGAAAGCCGCCCGATGAAGGGCGCAGGCTCCGGTTTTGTCATCGCCGAGGAGGGGCTGATCGTCACCAACAACCACGTGATCGACAACGCCCAGACGGTAACCGTGACCCTGGCCGACGGCAGCAAGCATGACGCCACCGTAGTCGGCACCGACCCGCTGACCGATATCGCCCTGCTTAAGGTAGACGCGGACATGCCGCTGCCGGTGGTCGAATTCGGCTCCTCCGAGGAGCTGCGGGTGGGCGATGAGGTCATCGCCGTGGGCAGCCCGTTCGGCCTGTCGGGCACGGTGACTTCGGGGATCGTCTCGGCCACCTCGCGCAATATCAACTCCGGCCCGTTCGACGACTTCATCCAGACCGACGCGGCGATCAACCGGGGCAACTCCGGCGGGCCGCTGTTCAATGCCGAAGGCGAGGTCGTGGGGGTCAACACCGCGATCTATTCGCCGGGCGGCGGCTCCGTCGGGATCGGCTTTGCGGTGCCCTCGGACATGGTGCAGAAGATCGTCGCCGATCTGGAGGATGACGGGGAGATCACCCGCGGCTGGCTGGGCGTGCAGATCAAGCCGCTGTCGGAGGACGCCGCCAACGTGCTGGGCCGCGAGGCCGGCAAGGGCGTGGTGATCGAAGGCGTTGAGGCGGACAGCCCCGCTGCCAAGGCGGGCCTCAAACCCGGCGATGTGGTGCTGCGCTTCGGCGGTGCTGAAATTGACGAGCTGCGCGACCTGACCGCGGCAGTGGCGATGAATTCCCCGGGCGAGGCGGCACAGATTGAGGTGCTGCGCCAGGGCAAGGAGCTCACGCTGGACGTGACCCTGGGCGACCGCTCCGGTCAGGACGCCTGATCTGAACGCTTACCGTCGCACGCCCTTCACTCCTGCCGGGAAACCGGCGGGGGTGATTGCATTTGATCCCGTGGAGGCTGTCTTGCACTGCTGTCCCGGCACGAACCATTTTTACCATAATGTTGATTACACACTGTACCTTAGTTTGCGCGGAGACGCGCGAAGGCACGGCGCAGTCAGCCCGCATCAATAATTGACAAAATTAGTAAATTATCTTACCCGCCGCGCTCGAAGGAGTTGCGGATGTTTTTTGACCTTGAGAATTTGCGCGCTTTCGGCCCCCGGCCCTGTCTGAAGACGGCGGACGGAACCAGGCTGTCCTACGCCGGGCTGGCCGATGCCGCAGCGCAGTTTGCCGCCCTGCTGCCGCAGGACCGTCAGCTGATCGCGGTCGAGGCCGCCGCCGATCCCGAGGCCATCACTGCCTATCTTGGCGCCTTGGCCGCGGGCCACGCCGTGATGCCGCTGCCCGCCGGGGATGACGCAACCGCCGCCCGGCTGGAGGAACGCTTCCGGCCCGCCGCCAGCTACCGCCGCCTTGACGGCGCCTGGCAGCTGCTGGCCCATGCGCATGAGCCCGCCGTCATCCATCCGGAGCTTGCGCTGCTGCTGCAAACCTCCGGCAGCACCGGCCATGGCCGCGGCGTGCGTCTGTCCGGCACCGCCGTGGACGCGAACGCCCGCGCCATAGCTGACTATCTGGAAATCCGGCCCGAGGACCGCGCCGCGCTGATCCTGCCGCTGCATTACTCCTATGGCCTGTCGGTGCTGCACTCGCATCTGGCGGCCGGCGCCTGCCTCTGGCTCGCACCCGGCTCGGTGCTGGAGGCCGGTTTCGCCGCGGCTTTGGAGGCCTCCGGCGCCACCAGCCTGGCGGGCGTGCCGCATCACTTCCGCCTGCTGGAGAGCGCAGGCCTATCCCACGCCCTGCCGGAAAGCATCAAGACCCTGACCGTGGCAGGCGGTGCCATGGAGCCGGATCAAGTCAGCGCCTGGGCCAGCCGGATGCAGGCCCGCGCCGGGCGGTTCTTTGTCATGTACGGCCAGACCGAAGCCACCGCCCGGATCAGCTACCTGCCACCGGAAGAGGCTTTGGCAAATCCCGGCGCCGCAGGCCGGGCCATCCCCGGCGGCCGCCTGCTGCTGCGCGATGCCGGCGGCACGGAAATCACCGCGCCCGAGGGTGAAGGCGAGCTGATCTACCAGGGCCCGAACGTGATGATGGGCTATGCCGAAAACCACGCTGATCTGGCCAAGGGTGCGGACCTCAGCGAACTGGCCACCGGCGACCTGGCCCGGCGCGATGCAAACGGGCTCTATCACATCACCGGGCGGCTGTCGCGGATGTCCAAGATCGCCGGGCTGCGCATCGGCCACGACGCCATCGAGCGCGCCCTGGCCGCCCAAGGGCACGAGGCTGCGGTCTGGGGCGACGACACCCGCATCGCCATCGCCATCTGCGGACCGGAGGACGGCATCGCCGCGCTGGCCGCCAAGCTGACCGGCGTCGGCCAGCAGCATTTCACCGTGATCCCGCGCACCTCCCTGCCGCGCCGCGCCAACGGCAAGATCGACTACCCGGCGCTGAAGGCGCAATCCGCCAGGCCGGAAGCGGCCAAGGGTGTGCTCGCCGCCTATCAGGCCGCCTTTGCGCCGCAGACCGTGGGCCGCAACGACAGTTTCGCCTCGCTGGGCGGCGACTCCCTGCGTCATGTGGAGCTGTCGCTGGCGTTGGACGAGGCTTTGGGCGGTGCCCCCGCCGGCTGGGAAGAGATGCCGGTCAAGGATCTGGAGCAGGCCGCCCCGGCACCCGCCGCCAGCCTGCCCTTCGATCTGACCGCCCGGGTGGTTGCGATCCTCGCCGTGGTTGTGGCGCATCAGACCTTCTGGCCGGTCTTCGGCGGAGCTGCCGCGATGGTGATCCTGATGGGGATGAGCGTTGCAGGCTTCCGTTGGGAGGCCTTGAAGTCCGGCGACATGCGCAGTTTCTTCAAGCCCGTGGCGGCGGTTCTGATCCCCTATTACCTGATCCTCGCCGGTTATGCCGTGGCCTGGGAACAGGTGCCCTGGGTGTCTGTCCTCCTGGCCGGAAACTTTGCTTTGACCACGCCCGAAACCCATCTGATGCTGCCGTATCTCTATTGGTTCATCGAGGCCTATCTGCAGATGACCCTGCTGGTGGCGCTGCCCTTTGCCCTGCCGCCGGTGCGGCGCTGGCTGGTGCGCCAGGGCGCCTTTCGCGCAGGCCTCTGTTTTCTGGCGTTTGCCGTTGCCATCCGCCTGATCGCGCCGGAGGTCTGGCAGATCGGCGGGCGCGCGCAGTTCACCGTGCCGTGGGTGTTCTATCTGTTTGCCCTGGGCTGGTGCATCACCGCGGCCAATTCACTGGGACAGCGGCTGCTGGTGCTGGCTGCGGCCTGCGTGATCATGCCCGCCGCCGCCTATCTGGGCGGCAACTGGTACGGCGGCTGGATCAAATACATGTGGCTGCTGGCACTGATCGCCGGGCTGCTGTTCATCACCCGCCTGCCGGTGCCGCGGTTTGCCGCCCGTCCGCTGATGCGCCTGGCGCAGGCAGCCTTCCCGATCTACCTGCTGCACCGCTTCGTGCCGGAATTGCTGATGCCGATGATCGGACTGGAGGGCCGCAGCCCGCTGAACGATGCGCTGGCGATCTTCGGCGGCATCGCCCTGGGCCTCGCCGCCGCTGCGCTTCAGCGCCAGCTGGTGCAAGCCTGGACAACTGCCAGGAGCCGGCGCCAGCCGTCCATGGCGCAGGCATAATCCCCCAAGTCCAGCGCGGGCCGGGCCGCCTCAATCCGGCCTGGTCCGCAGCTGCTTGCGCATCCACCCCTCCAGCTTCTGCACTGCCTCCGGCACCGGCCCGTGCGGGCGCACCAGGTAGTAGCGCTTGCGCGACTCCAGCGCGGGCCCCGGAATCCGCACCAGATCCCCAGCCGCAATCTCCCGCGCCACCATGTCATAGGGCACAATGGCCGCCCCCAGCCCCGCCGCGGCGGCTGCAATCACCATCGAGTGCTGGTCGAAATACCGCCCGTCCTGCCGCGGCGCCCCCGCAAGGCCTGCGCGCTCAAACCACTCAGCCCAGGCCCCTGCGCGGCTCTCCAGATGCAGCAGCGGCGCTTGCGCCAGATTGACCGGTTGTTCCAGCTTATGCCCGCCATAGAACCCCGGCGCGCAGACCGGCACCATTTCCTCGCCGAACAAGGGCGCCATATGGGTGCCGGGCCAATTATCCAGCCCGTAATGCACCGCCAGATCAAAGGTCTCGCGGGCAAAATCAAAAGGCTCCAGCCGGGTGGAGAAGCTCAGCTCCACGTCTGTATGACGCTCAAAGAAATCCGGCAGCCGCGGGATCAGCCACAGGTTGGCAAAGGCCGGCAGCACCGCAATCCGCAAGGCCGAGCGCCCTGCGCCGGCGGCCGCCGCCTTTTGCATGGTCGCGCGCAGCCCCGCTAGATCCAGCTCCAGATCGGCCGCCAGCCCCTTCCCCGCAGGGGTCAGCACCACGCCGCGCCCGGCCCGCTGGAACAGGTCGAACCCCAGGTCCGCCTCCAGCTCCTTCACCTTCTTGCTGACCGCGCTTTGCGTGAGGCCCAGCTCCTCCCCCGCAGCGGTAAAGCTCTGGTGCCGCGCGGCGCTTTCGAAACACCGCAGATGGGTCAGGCTTGGCAGGCGCATCTCAATCCTCCTCCAGCTGCATCAGCAGCCATTCGCGGAACTTGATCAGCGGATACTCCTCCGCATGGTCCGCAGGCCACACCAGGAAATACTCGCCCAGGCTCACCGCAGCCCCCTCCATCGCCAGTGCCAGCCGGCCCTGCGCAATCTCGTTCTCTGCCAGGAAATCCGGCAGCAGCGCCACCCCCAGCCCATGCACCGCGCCCTGCGTCATGGCGGACGATTGGTCAAACAGCATCCCCCTGAGCTTCGCCGCAGGCACATCGTGGAGATGAAACCACTGCTCCCAGCAGTCCGGGTGCGTCTCCAGATGCAGCAGCGGATAGTCCAGCAGCTCCGCCGGGCTGGAAACCGGCCCATCCATCAGCCCCGGCGCGCAGACCGGCAGCACATGTTTTGGCATCAGGGGCAGATACTCCACCCCCGGCCAGTCCCGGATGCCGTAGTGGATCGCCGCCTGCGCGGTGCCCGCGTCAAAGCTGAACGGCAGATTGTGGGTGTGCAGGTTCACCGTGATGCCGGGATGCGCCGCGGCAAACTCCCTCAGCCGCGGCGCCAGCCAATGGAGGCCAAAGGACGGCAGGATCGACAAGGTGAAACTGCCGCCGTCCGGATTGGCCCGCAGCTTGACCGAGGCCTGCGCCAGCCGGGTCAGGATCGCACGTGCCTCCTTGGCGAAACCCGTCCCCGCCGGGGTCAGCTGCATCCGCATCTGGTCGCGGGCAATAAGGTCCACCCCCATCTGCTCCTCCAGCTGTTTCAGCTGGCGGCTGATGGCGCTTTGCGTCAGCGACAGATCCGCAGCCGCGGCCGAGGCACTGCCAAGCCGGTCCACCGCCTCCAAGGCCAGCAGCGAGGGGATCGAGGGCAGGAAACGGCGCGGCGCAATCATATGATCATAACTCATGGCTGCAGGATTTACTTTCATTAGCAATCCGGCCCGCAAGGTGCAATTTCTATATCAGACCTCTGCCCGGCGGGACTTCGCGGGAAACCAGCCTAAAGTTTTCCTCATGCCCGCTCTCGCACCGAAAGGACGCTGACATGCCCCATTCCGACATCCTCGCCGCTGCCGGCCTGACCCAAGCCGAGCTGACCGGCGGCAGCCTGACTGTCACCACGCCGGTGGACGGCAGCGAAATTGCCCGCCTGAAAACACACAGCACGGCTGAGGCCGAAGCGCAGATCGCCGCCGCCAAGTCCGCCTTCAAATCCTGGCGCCTTGTCCCGGCCCCGCGCCGCGGCGAGCTGGTGCGCCTGCTGGGCGACGAGTTGCGCAAGGAGAAGGAAAACCTGGGCCGCCTCGTCACCCTGGAATGCGGCAAGATCTACCAGGAGGGCCTCGGTGAAGTGCAGGAGATGATCGACATCTGCGACTTTGCCGTCGGCCTCTCACGCCAGCTCTATGGCCTCACCATCGCCTCCGAACGCCCCGGCCACGCGATGCGCGAGAGCTGGCACCCGATGGGCACCTGCGGGATCATCACTGCCTTCAACTTCCCCGTCGCTCCCTGGTGCTGGAACGCGGCGCTGGCGCTGGTCTGCGGCGATCCGGTGATCTGGAAACCGTCGGAGAAAACCCCGCTCACTGCCCTCGCCGTGCAAAAGATCTGCGAGCGCGCCATGGCGGCCTTTGGCGATGACGCGCCCGAGGGCCTGATCCAGGTGCTGATCGGCGAGCGCGATCTGGGCGAGGCGCTGACGGCGTCCAAGGACGTCGCCATCATCTCCGCCACCGGCTCTGTGCCGATGGGCAAGGCAGTGGCCGCCGACATGTCGAAACGCCTTGGCCGCACCATTCTGGAACTGGGCGGCAACAACGCGATGATCGTCGCGCCATCGGCCGACCTGGAGATGGCCCTGCGCGCCATCGTGTTCTCCGCCGTCGGCACCGCTGGCCAGCGCTGCACCTCCCTGCGCCGTCTGATCGTTCATGAGGATATCTATGACCAGCTGATCCCGCGCCTGATCAAGGCATATGAGGGCCTGCCCATCGGCGATCCGCTGGCCGATGGCACATTGGTCGGCCCGCTGATCGACGGCGCCGCGCTGGACGCGATGACCAGCGCGCTTGAGCGTGCGCAGGCCGAAGGCGGCACCGTGCACGGCGGCACCCGGGCGCTGGCGGACAGCCACGCCGACGCCGCCTATGTGCACCCGGCGATTGCCGAGATGCCCGCGCAGACCGCCATAATGCACACCGAAACCTTTGCGCCGATCCTGTATGTGGTGAAATACTCAGATCTGGACCAAGCCATTGAAATGCAGAACGAAGTGCCCCAGGGCCTCAGCTCCTGCATCTTCTCCACCGACGTGCGCGAAACCGAATATTTCCTCTCGGCAGCGGGCTCCGACTGCGGTATTGCCAACGTGAACATCGGCCCCTCCGGCGCTGAAATCGGCGGCGCTTTCGGGGGCGAGAAGGAGACGGGCGGCGGCCGTGAAAGCGGCTCCGACGCCTGGAAAGGGTACATGCGCCGGCAGACCAACACCGTGAACTACTCACGCGAGCTGCCGCTTGCTCAGGGGATCAAGTTTGACATCTGATCTGGCGTCCTGCCTCTGGCACCAAACCTGCCAGGAAAATCCAGCCTTCCCTGAACTCACCGGGGAGGCTCAGGCTGATCTGGTCGTGATCGGCGGCGGCTATACCGGCTGCGCGGCGGCTTTGAAGGCCGCGGAATTGGGGGCCTCGGTCCGCCTGATTGAGGCGGACGCGATTGGCTGCGGCGGTTCGGGCCGCAATGTGGGCCTGGCCAACGCAGGCCTGTGGCTGCCGCCCGAAGACATCAACGCTGCGCTGGGGCCAGAAACCGGCAGCCGCCTGTCCGAACTGCTGGCAGGCGCGCCCGCGATGGTGTTTTCGCTGATCGAAAAACACGCCATCCAATGCGAGCCGGAGCGCAGCGGCACCCTGCACTGCGCCCATGCGCCCGGCGGGTTGAAAGACCTGCAGCGCCGCCACGCCCAGCTGCGTGCCATCGGCGCGCCGGTGGAGCTGCTGCCGCGCGAAGAAGCCATACAGCGCACCGGTTCCGAGGCCGTGCACGGCGCCCTGTTCGACCCGCGCGCCGGAACGATACAGCCGCTGGCCTATGTCCGCGGTCTCGCCCGCGCTGCGGCCTCCGCCGGGGCGCAGCTGCACAGCGGCACGCCTGCCACCGGCATCAGCCGCAGCGGCAGCGGCTGGCAGGTAGCCACCCCCAAGGGCAGCCTCCGCGCCCGGCATCTGATCATGGCCACCAACGCCTATGCCCGCGGCATCACCGGCTATGACGCCCCGCAGGTGATCCCGGTGCATTATTTCCAGGCCGCCACCGACCCGCTGCCCGCCCCCCTGCTGGACAAAATCCTGCCGGGCAAGGAAGGCTGCTGGGACACTGCGCTGGTGATGTCGTCGTGGCGGCTGGATCAGGCCGGGCGGCTGGTGATCGGCGGCATGGGCGCGCTCAACCACTTCGGCAGCACCCTGCACCGCAGCTGGCTGCCCCGCAAAATGGCCGCGCTTTACCCGGACCTGAAGGAAACTGAGCTGAAAAGCCACTGGCACGGCCGTATCGCCATGACCACCGAGCACCTGCCCAAGATCCTGGATCTGCACGGCGGGTTTGCCTGTTTCGGCTATTCCGGCCGCGGCATCGGGCCCGGCACCCTGTTCGGCACGGCCATGGCCGAGGCGCTGCTGAGCGGCGGCCAATCCCGCCTGCCGGTGCCGCCCGCGCAGGATCACGCGATCCCCTTTGCCGGCCTGCGCAGCGCCTATTACGAAACCGGCGCCACGCTCACCCATCTGATCAGCGACCGCTGAAACAGGCGGGCCGCCCTGGCCCGCCCCTCACTCACTCGCAGCCGGCAATCGCGTTGCCGATCTCCCGCAGCAGCGCGGGGTAGAACTGCGGCCCCGGCTCCAGCTTGGCGCCCAGCGGGTCCAGCAGCGCGGTGCCTGCGCCGGTGCCGTCCAGCACCGTGGCGACCACGCCCGGATTGAACTGCGGCTCCGAAAACACGCAGGACACTTTGAGATCCGCCACCACACCGCGCACTTCGGCAATCCGCGCCGGGCTCGGCTTGACCGCATCCCCCAGCGAAATTGCGCCGGCCGCGTTCAGGCCAAAGCCGCGCTCGAAATACTGGTAGGCGTCGTGGAAGACGATGAACTGCTTGGCCCGGAACGGCTCCAGCGAAGCCGAAATACTGGCGACAGTTTCTGCTATCTCTTGTTTGCCGGCCTCTGCATTGGCCTTGTAGGCTGCAGCATTGTCCGGGTCGTGCTCTGCCAGCTCCATTGCAATCACGTCCAGCCAGGCCTGCGCATTGGCCGGCAGCAGCCATGCGTGCGGATCGGCGCCTTCGTGATCATGGCCGGAATGCGCGTCGCCGTGATCCGCATGGCCATCGTGGCCTTCCGCGTCGCCTTCATGACCATGGCCGCCATGATCCTCGTGACCTTGGTGGTCTGCATGATCCTCATGGCCGGCGTGATCATCGTGATCCTCATGTCTGCCGTGATCCTCGTCATGCGTATGCACCTCAAACCGGGCCCCTTTGCGGAACGCCAGCACCTCGGTGCCTTCCGCTTCCAGCAGCTCCACCCGGTGCGCATCGCCTGCCAGCTCTTCCAGCGGGCCTTCCAGCCAAGGGGTCAGCGCCCCGCCCATCCAGAAAACCAGATCCGCCTGATCCAGCGCCCGCGCCTCGGAGGGGCGCATCGCATAACCATGCGGCGAAGCGCCGGGCGGCACCACAAGCGCAGGCTCGCCCAGCCCCTGCATCACCCGCGCCACCAGCCCGTGGACAGGTGTGATATCCGCCGCCACTTGCGGCACTTCTGCCCAAGCTTCGCCTGCCCCGGCCAGCAAGGCCACTGCCGCCGCACCATTCTTCCACATGCTAGAAATCCGCATATTGCGCCCCATGTAATCTTATAACATCACGCCGGTTGATAAACGTCATAACATAACATATCAAGAGACAAATCACCCGCTCCTCAAAGGACCTGTCAAAATGGACTCCATCGGTTTTGAGCCGCATGACCACAGCAGCTGCATCCAGGACTGCATCGCGGCGGTGGACGCCCATTGCCGGGCCGAGGGGCTGCAGTTCACCCCCGTGCGCCGCCGGGTTCTGGAAATCCTGCTGCAAGAGCACCGCGCGCTGGGGGCTTACGAAATCCTCGACCGCCTGCGCGAAGAGGGCCTCGGCTCACAACCGCCGGTGGCCTACAGGGCCTTGGATTTCCTGGTGAAAAACGGCTTTGCCCACAAGATCGAGCGGCTGAACGCCTTTGTCGCCTGCACCCGCCCGGGCGAGACGCACGCGCCCGCTTTCCTGATCTGCCGCGCCTGCGATGCGGTGGCCGAGGCACAGCGGGAACCCACCCAGGGCCAGCTGGGCCAGGCCGCCCGCGAGGCCGGTTTTGTGATCGAACGCGCAGTGATCGAGGCAGAGGGCCTGTGTCCCAAGTGCCAGAAGGCCGCCGCCGCATGAGCCTGATTGCTCTCGATAACCTGTCGGTCCGGCACGGCGGCAATACGGTCCTGTCCGGCGTCAGCCTGAGCATCGAGCCGGGCGAGATCGTCACCGTGGTCGGCCCCAACGGCTCCGGCAAATCCACCCTGCTGCGCAGCGTCATCGGCGCCCAGAAACCGTCGCGCGGCACCATCCGGCGCGCACCCGGGCTGCGCATCGGCTATGTGCCGCAAAAGCTGCATATCGACCTGACCCTGCCGCTGACGGTGCGCCGCTTCCTCAGCCTGCCCCAGCGGGTGTCCGATGCCCGCGCCGCAGAGGCGCTGGAGCAGGCCGGCGCCGGCACTCTGGCGGCGCGGCAGATGGCCGGCCTGTCGGGCGGACAGTTTCAGCGGGTGCTGCTGGCGCGCGCGCTGCTCAGCACTCCGCAATTGCTGATCCTGGATGAGGCCACGCAAGGTCTTGACCAGCCCGGCTCTGCCGCCTTTTACCAGCGGATCGAAAAGGTCCGCCAGGAGCTCGGCTGCGCGGTGCTGATGGTCAGCCATGAGCTGCATGTGGTGATGGCGGCCTCCGACCGGGTGATCTGCCTCAACGGCCATGTCTGCTGCGAAGGCGCGCCGGAGCATGTCGCCACCGCCCCGGAATACCGCGCCCTGTTCGGCACCGGCACCCAAGGCGCGCTGGCACTCTACCGGCATGAGCACAACCACAGCCACGATCACGACTGCACCCGCAATCATGATGACGGGCATCATCACGAGGCGGCCGAATGACCCTGCTTGACGATTTCCTGATCCGCGCCGCGCTGGCGGGCATCGGTGTTGCCCTGGCTGCCGCGCCTTTGGGCTGTTTCGTGGTCTGGCGGCGGATGGCCTACTTCGGCGACGCCACCGCCCATGCCTCGATCCTGGGCGTGGCGCTGGCGCTCAGCTTTGATGTCTCGGTGTTCGCCGGGGTTCTGGCCACGGCGCTGGCGATGGCCACAACCGTTTCGGCGCTGGCCGGGCGCGGATATGCGATGGACACGCTGCTGGGGGTTTTGGCGCATTCCTCCCTCGCCTTCGGCCTGGTCGCCGTCTCCTTTCTGCAAGGGGTGCGGATCGACCTGATGGCCTATCTGTTCGGGGACATCCTGGCGGTGGGCCGCGCGGACCTGGCCGTGATCTGGGGGGGCGCCGCACTTGTGCTGGGGCTGTTGTGGTGGCGCTGGTCGGCCTTGCTGACCGCGACGCTGAACCCGGACCTGGCCCATGCCGCCGGCATTGATCCGCGGCGCGAGCAGATGGTGCTGACCATTGCGCTGGCGCTGGTGGTTGCGGTGGCGATCAAGGTGGTGGGGGTGCTGCTGATTGCGGCGATGCTGCTGATCCCGGCTGCGGCCGCCCGCCCCTTTGCCGCGACGCCAGAGCGGATGGCCGCAATTGCCGCGCTGCTGGGCATGCTTGCAGCCGTCGGCGGCCTGCAGCTGGCATTTGCGCTGGACACACCCGCCGGACCCAGCATTGTCTGCCTGGCCGCAGCGCTGTTTGCCGCCTCCAGCCTGGCCGGACTGCTGCTGCAGCACCGGCGGGGCTGACACCGCCGGCACCGTCAGCACTTGCCCTGCTGAAAGAGAACGCCGCCGCCTGTCAGACAGGCCGCGGCCGGGTCAGCTGCCGGTCTGCTGCAGATCCGGGGTGCCTGCCCATTTGCTGATGGCCTCGGTCAGCGCCTTCTTGTTGATCGGCTTGCTCAGAAAGTCGTCCATCCCCGCCTGCAGGCATTTCTCCCGGTGGGTCTGCAGCGCATTGGCCGTCAGCGCCACGATCGGGCATTTGCGGCTGCCGGTCTCTGCCTCGATCCGGCGCATTTCGGCAGTGGCTTCGATCCCGTCCATTTCCGGCATCATCATGTCCATCAGCACGATATCCGGCCGTTCGGCCCGGAAGCGGTCAACCGCCTCGGCGCCGTTGCCGGCAATGCTGATCTCCAGCGGCGCATCTTTCAGCATCTTGGTGACAACCATCTGGTTGGTGCGGTTGTCCTCCGCCAGCAGCACCTTCAGCAGCCGTCCTTCCGGCCGCAGTTCCGCGTCTGCCCCGGCGGCTTCCGCCGGTTTTTGCGCCGGCCTGCTCAGCAGCCTGCCCATCACCTGGCGCAGCTGCACCGCCCGCACCGGCTTGAGCGCAAACTCGCAGGCGCCAAGGGTCTCGCAGTCAGCCCGGCACAGGGCGTTTTCAACCGAAGAGAGGATGATCAGCGGCACGGTTTCAAAGCCCGGCATCGCCCGAATTCTGGCCGCCAGCTCATGCCCGTCCATTCCAGGCATCTGGTAATCCAGCAAAATCACATCGAACCGCCGCCCGTCCAGCTGCGCGTCCGACAGGACTTCCAGCCCTTCATGCGCCGACGCCGCCTGCGTGCAGGTGACACCCCAGGTGTTCAGCCGCTCCGACAGGATCACCCGGTTCAACTCCAGGTCATCGACCAGCAGCACGCTGAGCCCGGCAAAGCTGCGCCCGCTGCTGTCCTGCCCCGGCACGGTCTTGTCAGAAGCCCGCAGCGGGATCCGGATGGTGAAGACGGAGCCCTTGCCCGGGTCCGACTGCACCTCCACCGAGCCGCCCATCAGCTCCAGCAGCCGCGCCGAGATCGCCAGCCCCAGGCCGGTGCCTTCGAAATTTCGGGTGGCCGCATTG
Organism: Leisingera caerulea DSM 24564; assembly: GCF_000473325.1. Classification (NCBI taxonomy): domain Bacteria; kingdom Pseudomonadati; phylum Pseudomonadota; class Alphaproteobacteria; order Rhodobacterales; family Roseobacteraceae; genus Leisingera; species Leisingera caerulea. The sequence continues at coordinate 34,269 of NZ_AXBI01000012.1, read as the reverse complement.
TCGGCCTGCTCGAAGGCGCGGAAGATCCGGCCGATCCGGTCCTGCTCGATGCCGATCCCGGTATCGCAGACCTTCAGCGTCACCATATGGCTGCCGTCCGGCTGCCGCCGGCCGGTCACTTCGATATAGACATAGCCTTCGCCAGTGAACTTGACCGCATTGCCCGCAACGTTGGTGATCACCTGGCGGATCCGCCCGGCGTCGCCCTCGAACAATTCCGGCAGCGCCGGATCATAGCGCAGGGTGACCTCCACCCCCTTCTCTGCCGCCTTGGGCGAGAGCAGGGTCACCACATCCTCGACCGCGGTCTGCAGATTGAACGGCGCGCAGCTGAGTTCCAGCTTGCCGGCCTCGATCTTGGAGAAGTTGAGGATGTCGTTGATAATCGTCAGCAGCGCCGAACCGGATTTGCCGATGGTTTCCGCATACATCCGCTGGTCGTCGTCCAGCTTGGTTTCCTGCAGCAGCTCCGCCATGCCGATCACCCCGTTCATCGGGGTGCGGATCTCGTGGCTCATATTGGCGAGGAATTCCGATTTGGCGCGGTTTGCGATATCCGCGGCCTCGCGCGCCTGCTCCATCGCAAACTCGCGCTCATCCCGCTCGGCAAAGGTTTCCTCCAGCACTCCGACAGAGAAATCCAGCGCCCGGAACTCGCGCGAGGCATACCACGGCAGCGGTTGCAGCGGGCTGCGCAGTCCGGCGATCGCATCCGACATCCGCTTGTGGATCATCTGCAGCGGGCGCAGCGCCAGCACATGCACCAGCAGCAGCACCAGCAGCGACAGCGCCAGCACCGGCACCACGGTCCAGATAATGATCTGGCGCACTTTTTGCTGCACCAGCGCCTGACCGTCGCGCGTCGACCACTTCACCAGCATGGTGCCGAAGGAGGCCCCCTCCAGCTCGATCGGCCGCTCATAAATCACATGGTTGTCGTCTTGCGGCGCGCCGGGCGCCTGCGCCGAAGCCAGCAGCTTGCCCGCCGGGCTGCGGATCTGGATCGAAACGATCTGAGGCTTGCGGGCCACTGCCTCGTGAAGGCCGGTTTCCAGCACCGGCACATCCTCCACGATGATCGCTTCCAGCATCAGCCCGCTCAGCAGCGACACCGTCAGGTCCGCCTGCTCGGTGAGCTGCTGTTCCAGCCGCTGCACCTCCTGGCGCTGTGCCAGGTTGCCGACCGCAAAGCCAACCGCCGAGGCGGCCAGCAGCAGCGACAGCACGATCTGAAAAAGGATGCCCGTTCGTTTCATGTCTTTTATGCGGCGCCTTTAGAATGCCAGGCTGCGCTCCATGGCCCGGCGGATAATGTCATAATCCTGATCGGCCCCCAGCAGGAACCCGTTCTTTGAAATCCGGCGGACAATTTCCTCGTTTTCCGAGGACAGCATCACACTGCGCATCGCCTGCAGCACGTTCTCCGGCATCTGCGATGACGCCAGCCAGGGCTTGGTTACATTGTCAAACGAGGCCAGCACCCGAATCGGCACCCCCTTGGCGACCAGTTTTTTATATGTGCTTTCCTTGAGGGCCCCTGCGGAGTATCTGCCCGCGCCCACGGCCTCGCCCACCAGATCGTGGCGGCCGAGATAAGCGAACTCATACAAATCGGCGCTGCTGATGCCGGCATCCAGCAGATATTCCTGAGCCAGGTAGCGGCCGATGGTCGACAGCTCATCACCGAAAGCAAAGCTGAGGCCGGCCAGGTCCTCCACCGTCTGCACGCTGCTGTCCTGGTGCACCACGATCACCCCCTTGAACCGCTTGCCGCCGTTCTTGGATTCCATCGCGACGATCCGGACGCCGGGGTTTTCCCTCATCACATGCACATAAGACGCCGGGCCGAAACGGGCGAAATCCACCTCGCCGCTGGCCAGCTGGCGGATCCCCTCGCCGTACTCCTTGGCGATCTTCAGCCGGATCGACACCGGCTCGCCCAGCTCTTCGCTCATACGGCCGGACAGGAAGGACAGGAACGGCTGGTACTTTTTAACCGTTGCAGTAGGTTTATCCGCCGCATAAGTGCCAAAAACCAGTTCAATCCCGGCCTGACCCGGCCCCGGAAACCCAGCCGCAAGGCACGCGGACAGGGCAGCGGCCGGTGCCGCCGCCCGGAGCTGCCTCAGGAAAAGCTTAATGATACCAATGGTCCACTCAAACAACTTCACGGCTTTAGCCTCCTGACTGACATCGGCTGGCACAGCGGGCGGGCCTTTTCCCTTCGTTACATGCCACATGGTTAAGAATACAATGTTAACGCACGTCCAATTCGTGGAAAAATTTTGCGGTTCTTTTATTCTCCGTCCACTATATTAACGGTTCAGTAAGGTTTTCGTAATCTTTTAGGCAAATTCGCCACAATTTAGAATGCCCGCTCGAACTGGCTTAACAGGAAACGCCGTGAAGAATACCACTTTGCCCCACACAACCTCAGGGTTCCGCCAACGCTCAGTGCAAATTACTGTGCTAGCTGCACTTTTCTCGTCAGCCCCGGTTGCTGCCCTGGCCATCCCCTCGCCAGAGCTGGTGATTGGCTCGGTGTCTTCGCTATCGCAGGTTCTGGCTGTTGGAATTGCCATGATATCCGGCCTCGGCGCTGTTGTTGCGGCAAAACTGGGTTTTACCCCCAAGCCGGGCGGTTCTCCGCGGCGATACCCGGTCAAGCTGATTTCCGTGCTGGTTCTGGCGGCCATGGCGCTGGCGGCTGGTAACTACTGGCAGTATTCCTCGCATGCGCAGGCGGAACTGGCAAGACTGCAGGCCACCCTGACCCGGCCGGCGCAGTTTGACGGCACCACCATCAAGGACGCGACCCTCAAGGAGACCAGCTTCTCTAAGCAGGAGGATCACCCGCTGGCGATGAGCACAACCGATGCCGCCGCGGCGCTGGAGGACGGCTCCACCCTGTTCTACGACATCCGTGAAACCGGCGAGAACGCCATGGGTACCCTGCCCGGCGCCACCCATATCCGCTTCCCGGACTTTTTGGAGACGCGCCCGGTGCAGCCGGGCCAGAAGGTTGTGCTGTTCTGCCACAACGGCAACCGCTCCTCGGAAACCTGCGCCAAGCTGGCAGCCATGGGCATCGACTGCAGCTTCATCGCCGGCGGCATCGAGAAGTGGATCGTCGAGGGCCGCGAGTTCTCAGACAAGGACGTGCAATCCCTCTCCGACCTGCGCGCAATCCCGGAATACCCGGGCAAGGACGTGCTGCTGAGCACCGCCGACTTTGAGCAGCTGCTGACCACCGAGGACCTGCAGATCGTCGACACCCGCTACCCGGGCGACTTCGCATCCGGCCACCTGCCCGGCGCCGTCAACATCCCGATCCGCAAGATGACCACCGCGGACCTGATGGCGCGCATCGCGGAACTTGACCCCAACAAACCCACCATCGCCGCCTGCTACGACCGCCGCAGCTGCTTCATGAGCCAGGTGCTGGGGCTGGAGCTGTCGCAGCAGGGCATCGACTTCCGCGGCCGCTATACCCTGCCGTGGGAATACTTCGTCGCGCCCAAGCCGAAGCCGCATGTGCAGGCGTGGCTGGCCGACCAGCAGACCGGCCTGTGGGACAAGGCAATTTCGGCGCTGGCAGCCGCCCTGCTGTGGGTGCATGAGCGCAGCCATATCCTGCTGGGCCTCTTGGCGCTGTCGGTCTTGACCCGCATCCTGGTGCTGCCGGTGGCGCTGAAGTCCGAACGCGATCAGATCATCACCAATGAGACCGCGGATGAGATGAAGGCGCTGAAGGCAAAACTGGCGCACGACCCGGTGCGCAAGGCGCGCGCAGTGCAGGCGTTCTATGCCGACAAGGGCCTGACCCCGATGAAGAACCTCACCGCGCTTCTGTTCCTGCCGGTGATGATGCTGGGTGTCTCCGCCGCACAAGAGGCCAGCGCCAGCCTGCAAACCCCGTTCTTGTGGATGGCCGACCTTGGCGCGCCCGATCCGCTGTTCATCCTGCCGGTGCTGTTCTGTGCGCTCGCCGCCGTCTATCTGCTGTGGGCCGTGGCCAAGACCAAGCGCCAGAAACTCCTGTGGATGATGCTGGGCATGCCTGCGCTCTTTGCTATGGTCTTCACGCTGACAGCGGCGGCCAATGCCTATCTCTGCTTCAGCCTGACGCTGCTGCTGGTGCAGCGCGCCTATGTCACCGGCATGCACCGAAAACTGGGCGAAGCCTTTGCCCTGCGCGCCCACAAGCGCCGCCTTGCCAAGCTGCCGCGCGGCGTGATCCCGATGGGCTACACCGAGGAGCTGGAGCACGCCGGCAACAAGGCCCTGCGCCTGTCGATCCTGCGCAACGCAGGCCTGCCGGTCCCGGGCGGTGTAATCGTGCGCTCTGACGCGATCCACGACTACCGCGAAATGTCCGACGCCAAGAAAGACGCCTTCGCGGCCAAGGTCTTTGCCCTAGCAGGCGGCAAGCCGGTTGCCGTGCGTTCCTCCGCCAGCAACGAGGACGGCCATGACCAGAGCTTTGCCGGCGTCTTTGAGTCGGTGCTCGACGTGACCGCAGACACCATGCGGGCCGCGCTGGACGAAGTTGTGACCAGCTTCTCGTCTGAACGCGCCGCCAGCTACTCCGGCGAGGGCGACAGCACCGATCAGGGCAACATCGTGGTGCAGGAAATGGTGCAGGCGGAATACGCCGGCGTCCTGTTCACCCAGGACCCGATGGCCCCCGGCATGGCCATGATCGAATGGGTCGAGGGCTGCGGCGAGGATCTGGTGTCGGGCCGCGTCACCCCGACCTCCCTGCGCTTTGGCCGCTACACCGGACTGCCCGCGGATGCAGATCAGGACCAGACCCTGGACATGGCGCCGCTGCTGGCGCTTGGCAAACAGATCGAGGACACCTTCGGCTGCCCGCAGGACGTGGAATGGGCCTATGCCAACGGCCAGTTCCAGATCGTGCAAAGCCGCGACATCACCACGCTGTCGCTTGGCACCGAGCAGGAGCAGACCCGTCTGGCCGAATGGCGCGATCTCTTGGACCGCTACGCAGACGCAGACCCGGATCAGGCCATTCTGGAACAGGACGAAATGTCCGAGGTCCTGCCCCGCCCCACCCCGCTCTCCTTCTCGCTGATGAGCGAGCTGTGGGCGCCGGGCGGCAGCGTTGACCTGGCCTGCCGCGAGCTGGGCGTGCCCTATGGCCTGCCCGAAGGCCGCGACGGCCATCTGGTCAACCTGTTCGGCAAGACCTACGTCGATGTGGCGCTGAAACAGGGCATGACCCTGAAACTCAGCGCTGCCAAGGCCAAGCAGCTGCGCAAGCAGGCGCATCCGATGATCACCCGCTTCCGCGGCGAGGTGATGCCGGAGCTGAAGAACAAGCTGGCGATCTGGCAGGCGGTGGATTACGCCGCCCTGCCCCAGGACAAGCTCTTGGAGGCGATTTCCACCCTCAAGGACATGTTCATCCGCGAAGTCTACCTTGAGGCGGAGAAGATCAACATCCTGGCAGGATTCACCATGGGCGAGGCCGGCACGGCAGCGGCCGGCGACCCGGCCCTGCGCGCGCACCTCATGCACGCGGAACTGCCCAATGCACCCTCCAGCCTGCTGGCCTCTTGCACGGGCAAGGATGCCCAGGCCCGCGCCCTGCACCTGATGGGCCACCGCTCGATCTTCGATTACGAGCTGTCCTCGCCCCGCTACAGGGAGGCGCCGGCATTACTGAACTCCCTGCTCGGCAGTTCGGTGGAGCCGATCGGGTCCGTTCCGGTCCCGGCCAACCTGCCGGATGAGCTGGACGACACCATCGGCATCGCCATCGCCTACCAGGACCTCAAGGAACAGGCCAAGCACGAGGCCCTGCGCGTCGTCGCCGAACTGCGCCGCGCTCTGCTGGCACTGGGCCAGAACAGCGGGCTGGAGGATCTGGTGTTCAGCCTCACGTTTGATGAGCTGCTGTCCGGCGACTGGTCCGCACCTGCACAGCTGCGCGCGCTGGCAGAAGCCCGCGCCGCCAAGGAGGAGCTGCGCAAGAAATCCGCGCCGACGGACGTCACACTCACCCTGCGCGACTGCGAACTGCTGTCGCTCGGCGCCCAGGCCCAGGCGGGCGATGGCACCATGGGCGGCACTTGCGTCGCGGGCAGCGGCAGCGCCACCGCCCGGGTGTTCTGGATGGAGGACGACAGCTGCATCGACCCCGCGGCCTTTGCCGACTTCCAGGACGGCGACATCCTGGTCTGCCGCATGGTCAACCCGGCCTGGCTGCCCTACGTCCAGCGTTCCGGCGCAGTGCTGTCCGAGGTCGGCGGCTGGCTCAGCCACATGGCCATCGTCGCCCGCGAAAAAGACGTGCTGATGCTGGTTGCCTGCAAGGGTCTCGACAGCCTGAGCCACGGCGAGCAGGTGACCGTCAGCGAAGACGGCACCATCCAGCCGCTTGAGGAAAAAGGCCTCAAGGTGGTTTCCGCCTGATCCAGCGGGACAGGAACAACAAACAAAGGCCCGCAGCATTTGGCTGCGGGCTTTTTGCGTAGGGCGGGCGATCTCCCCGCCATGTCCCCTCCCCTTGCGCTCTTGGCAAAGATTGCCATATCCTGTCCCAGCGAAAGGAACCCGCCCATGGCCACAATGAACGTCTCCCTGCCGGACCAGATGAAGGACTGGGTCGAGGAACAGGCCCGCACCGGCACCTATGCCAATTCCAGCGACTATGTCCGCGACCTGATCCGCCGCGATCAGGCCCGCGCGGCGGCCATCGCAGAGCTGCAATCCGCCATCGACGCGGGCCTTACCAGCGGCCCGGCTGAGGCGCTGAGCGCGCAGGACTTCAAGGCCGCCATGCGCCGCAATGGCTGAGCCGCGCTGGCGGATCCGCCCCGCCGCCCGCGCCGACCTTGCCGCAATCTGGCGCTATGGGCTGGAAACCTGGGGCGAGACACAGGCGGACGCCTATGCCGACAACCTGTTTGCCCTGTTCGACCTGCTGGCGGATTTCCCCGAAATGGCCCGCGAACGCCCCGAATTCACGCCTCCGGTCCGCATCCACCCCACCGGCGCGCATCTGGTGATCTACCGGGTGGAAGCAGGCCGCCCCGATATCATACGCATCCTGCATGCCCGCCAGGATCTGATGGCGTTCCTCTCGGAATAACACCCGTTCTGCCCTTGCCATTTTCCGCACATATGCTCTGATGCGGCGCATGGACCCGCATCTCGACCCCCGGAAAACCGCCCGGCTGATCCAGCATCTGAAGGACCGGATGGACACCCTGCCGCCCAAGTTGAAAACGGCAGCGAAATACGTGATCGACAACCCCGGCGACTTCGGCCTCGACACCGTCCGCACCTCGGCCAGGAAAACCGGCATTAGCGCCAATGGCTTTGTCCGCCTTGCGCAGCATTTGGGCTATGACACGTTTGAGGCCTTCCGCGCCCCTTTCCGCGCTGCGCTGACAACCACGCACGAGGCGGATCTTGGCCAGGACTGGCTCGACCGCATGAGCACCGAAAGCCCCGCTGGCGCGCTGCAGGCAGCGGCAGCGCGCAACCAGATCAACATCACCTCCCGCTCCCTGCGGCTGATGACCGCCGAGCGGACGCAAGCCATCGTGGACACGCTCACTTCCGCCCGCCGCAGCTATGTCACCGCCACCCGCTCCTCCTACGCGCTGGCCTACTACTTCCATTACGTCGGCCGCATGGCCCTGCCGGGGCTGGAGCTGGTGCCGCGCCACATGGGCGCCGCTCTCGATGACCTGCTGGACATCGGACCAGAGGACTGCCTGATCGCCGTCACTTTCGCCCCCTACTCCGCCGGCACCATCCAGGCGCTGCGGCTGGCGGGCGAGCGCGGCGCATCGGTGATCCTGATCTCCGACAGCGAGGTGATTGCCCCCGGCATCCGCACCGATCACGTGCTGGCGGTGGCGGCCAACTCGCTGCACCCCTTCGGCGCCATCGGCGGCGCGATGGCGGTGCTGGAATGCCTGCTCACCCATCTGATCGCGGCAGGCGGCGAAGACGCCCGGCGAAGGATCGAGGCCTATGACGCCCTGCGCCAGGACAGCGGCGCCTACTGGAGCGGCCCGAAACTGCCGCGGGTGGGGGGCTGACCCCCCTGCCCCGTGTCCTCAGACGTCCCCGTCAATGAACGGGTTCTGCGCCTCATACTCGTCCCGAGTGGTTCGCGTGTGATCCCCTTCAAGACGCACCGACGCCATCGCCCTGTCAGCATAGATCTCTGACCGCAGCGGCCAGTCCTGTGCCTCATCAAACAGCCCCGGCATCAAGTCAAAGGGGCTGCCTTCCTCATCCACGTCCCGCATCCACAGATGCGATCCGCAAGTGCTGCAAAACGCCCGCTCAGCAAAAGCAGAGGATTGATAGCGCGCCACCGGCCCCTCGACCGTCACCGCCTCCGCATCGGCCTCGAAACACAGGAACAGCCCGCCGCTCCAGCGCTGGCACATGCGGCAGTGGCATGCCCCGGGGCGCGGATCATGCGCGCCCTCAACACGGATTTTCACAGCGCCGCACAGGCAGCGCCCTTCCAGAACATCGCTCATGACGAACCTCCTCAGCGGCACGGAGAAGATACAGCAATTCGGGCCTGTGCGGCAGCCTTCCCGGTTAGAGCCGCAAGTCCGCCTCCTCCGGCGCCAGCACGTACTTCAGGTCATAGACCACCGCGCCTTCGGCCCCCAAGGCACGGATCGCCGCGGCCCCCATCTCCCGGAACTCCGAATGCGCCACCGCCAGCACAATCCCCGCATAGGCGCCCTGCCCCGGCGCCGGCACCAGCGGAATGCCGTATTCCTCCCGCGCTTCCTCCGGATCGGCATGGGGGTCATAGACATCGACCAAGGCCCCGTACTGCTGCAACTCGCGCACCACGTCGATCACCCGCGTGTTGCGCAGGTCCGGGCAGTTCTCCTTGAAGGTCAGCCCCATCACCAACACCCTTGCACCCGCCACCGGCAACCCGCGTTTCAGCATCGCCTTGACCATTTCGCCCGCAACATAGGCGCCCATGCCGTCATTCAGGCGGCGGCCCGCCAGCAGGATCTCCGGGTGATAGCCCAGCTGCTCCGCCTTGTGAGTCAGGTAATAAGGGTCCACCCCGATGCAATGCCCGCCGACCAGACCGGGGCGGAACGGCAGGAAATTCCATTTGGTGCCAGCAGCTTCCAGAACCGCCTGGGTGTCGATCCCCATCTTGTTGAAAATCTTGGCCAGCTCATTCACCAGCGCGATGTTGATGTCCCGCTGGCTGTTCTCGATCACCTTGGCGGCCTCCGCCACCCGGATGCTGGCGGCCTTGTGGGTGCCTGCGGCCACCACCTCGCGGTAGAGAGCATCGACCCGCTCCGCGACCTCTGGCGTGGAGCCGGAGGTCACCTTCACCACATCCTTCAGCCGCCGTTGCTTGTCGCCGGGGTTGATCCGCTCCGGGCTGTAGCCGGCAAAGAAATCCGTGTTGAAGGTCAGCCCCGACCGCGCCTCCAGCACCGGCACGCAGTCTTCCTCGGTGGCACCGGGATAGACGGTGGATTCATAGATCACCAGATCGCCCGGTTTCAGCACCCCGCCTACGATGGCCGAGGCCGCCAGCAGCGGGCTCAGATCCGGGCGGTGGCTGGCGTCCACCGGCGTCGGCACGGTGACGATATAGATCGAACAACCGGCAATCTCCGCCGGGTCCGACGTGAACTTGAGAAATTCCGCCGCCGCCAGCTCTTGCGGCTCCAGCTCGCGGGTGCGGTCCTCGCCCCGGCGCAGCTCCGCGATGCGGCCCGGATCTATGTCAAACCCGATGACCTCCCGGTGCTGCCCGAACGCCGCCGCCAGCGGCAGCCCCACATAGCCAAGGCCGATGATACAGATCCTGTCCTGCGCGCCGCTCATTCCGGGCTGCTCCTTGTTCCGCGGGACTGTTCAAGCCGAGCCCCCTGCCCGCCCACATAAGCCCCTGCCCCCAAGGGGTTCAACCATATGGGCAAAGTTTCGGCCTCACGCCTCCACAACAATCGCGGAGACCGCGCCGTCCACGTCGCGGCAGGCGGCCAGCAGCCGCGGCATCAGATGCGACATGACATAATTCGCATGAAACCGGCTTGGCGCCTTCAGCACCAGACGGCCGCCGGCCCGGCCGGCCCGCTCCAGCCCCTGCACCCAGGACGCATAATTCGCCGGGTCCTCCGCATGCAGCACCGCCTTGGCCAGACTCCACTCGCTGCCGTCCGAGACATCCGGCGCTGGCGCCGCAGCCCCGGGGCGCAAGGGCACCACGTTCGGCGCAGGTTCGTCCGCGCCTTGCATCCGGTGCTCAAAGTCCGGGCCCACCGCCCCCCAGCGCTCCTGGGTGTCCGCCAGCAGCCGCTCCAGATCAATGCCGTATTCGGTGACCCGCCCGCGGGCGCCCTGGCGTTTCACCACCAGCCAGCCCATGCCGCGCAGCTTGGCCATCTCGCGCTTCACCGTGCGCTCATCGACATCCCACAGCCGGGCAATCTCGCGCTGGCCCACCGCCAGCTCATCGCGCTGCCAGTTGTAGCGCGCGGTCATCAGTGTCATGAACCGCAGCACCAGCTTCTGCGCCCCCTTGCCCTGGCCAAGCGCATAAGCCCCCATCGCCGTGAGGATATCGTACTTCAGCGCAGAGGCGTTGCGCCCCGCAGGCCGTTTGGCAAGCATTGCTGCCCCCGTTTCTCCCTCCCTGGCCTCTTGGCCGGGATATGCTGCCTCAAGTGTTCCCAGCCCGTTTGCTGAGAAATGCGTTGGCCGGTTTAGCTCCAAACTCAACGCTATTCGTTTGTTGTACCCGATTTGCGTCCGGAATTCCGATTCTGTCAAGCGCTGGCGGGAATTGAATTCAACCCTAATCCCTTTTTCGAAAGAAAAATTGGTATCAATGGTATTGGGGGACATCCAAGGTGACCCCTATTCGAGCAGAAATGTCCCCCAATCTGCTGTATCCGGCTCTAGGGTGTCCCCCTAAATCTGGCGTCAGAACCCCAGAAAAAACCAGTGAAACGAATCGCTTGGCGTCAGCCTTCCGAATCGCCCCGGCCCTTATTTCTTGGGGCCTTCCGCAAATGTGTCCCCGCGGGGACAGGACGCTCTTTGTGACCATATTAGCTTTTGCGTTTTTTGCAAATTCGGCGTAAATGGATATTGAGGCTGAATTAGCGTCCGCGAAAAGGGACGCTGTCAAAAACAACACCGTGTGAGGCTAAGGAGCAGTGATGTTTACACACGAAGACCTGTCCAAGATGCAGGCCCAATCCCTGAAGATGCAAAGCTGGATCCGCCAGCAGACCTTCTCCCCCGAAATGGAAAAGACCCTGCGCCGGTTCTCCTCCTGGGAAGTGGCGGAGCTGATCTTCCGCGTCAACCAGTCGACCCTGCGGGGACGGCTGTCGGCGGATCCTTCCCTGCCCCAGGGCCATGTTGAGGAGGACGGCCGCCAGCGCTGGTATTCGCTGGAGGAGATCAACGAGCTGCGCCGCCGCATCAAGATCAACCGCAAATCCCTGCTGCCCAAGCGCCCCGCGGGGAAACGGGCGCTGCGGGTGGCGATCTCCAACTTCAAGGGCGGCGCCGGCAAATCCACCGTTGCCCTGCATTTCGCCCATGCCGCGGCGCTGGACGGCTACCGGGTGCTGTGCGTCGACTTCGACCCGCAGGCGACGCTGTCCCACTCCATGGGCCTCAGCGACGTGACCGAGGATTACACCGTCTGGGGCATCATGGCCCGCGACCTGGTGCGCGAGACGGAGCGGATGAACGCGGTCACGCAGGGCGCCGAGTCCGGCACCGCCCTGCCCCAGCGCCAGCTGCCCGACGCGATCACCGGCATGGGGCTCCAGGATCTGCGGGTCAGCGATTTCGTCAAGCCGACCAGCTGGCCGACCATCGACATCATTCCTTCCTGCGCCAACGCGGCCTTTGTGGAATTCGCCTCCGCCCAATACCGGCACCTGAACCCGGAATGGTCGTTCTTCGCCGCCGTGTCCCGCTATCTCGACCAGCTGCCGGCCGAGGACTACGACCTGATGATTTTCGACTGCCCGCCCGCCATTGGCTACCAGTCGATGAACGCGGTGTTTGCCGCCGACATGCTCTATATCCCTTCCGGCCCCGGCTACTGGGAATATGACTCCACTACGTCCTTCATCGGCCAGCTGTCTGAGGCGCTGGAAGATTTGTCGGCCTTTAACGGCGTTGTCCCCGCGGGGACATTTGCCCTGCCCAAGGTGTTCCAGGACGTCCGCTTCCTCCTGACCCGTTACGAAAGCGGTAACGATTTGCACCGTGCGATGCGTTCGGCATTTATGAAGGTGTTCGAGGGTAGAATGACCGAGCACCCGATCGAGATGACCCGCGCAGTCGAGCAATCGGGCCGCTTCCTGAGTTCTATCTATGAAATCGATTACCGGGACATGACACGCGAAACCTGGCGCCGTGCGCGGGCGTCGTTTGATCAGGCCTATGATGAATTCAAGGCATACGCGCTGGAAGCCTGGGAAAATCTGGAGGATGAGGCATGAGCAAACGCAGAGTCTTCGACATCGACTTCCCGACTGAACCAAACGACCCCTCCGAACCAAAGATGCCCCTCGCGGAGACCGCCGTCCAGAAGCCGGACCAACGGATGCGCAAACCGTCTGAAGCGCGCCGCGGGCCGATGGCCACCGCGATCTCCGAGAACGCCGATGCGTTGCGCAGCCGGGCTGAGGCCGAGAAGAAAATCCGCGATGAAAACGACCGGCTGGCGCATGAATTCGTGCGGCTGAAGAAGCTGGGCCTGGTGGTCGACCGGATCCCCGTTGGACGGATTGGCGCGACCAAGCTGATCCGCGACCGGCGCGAGGGGCGTGATCCGGACCTGGACGAACTGAAGGCCTCGATCAAATCCATCGGCCTGTCGAACCCGATCCGGGTCGAGGAAAACGAAGACGGCACCTATGAGCTGATCCAGGGCTACCGCCGTCTGCGCGCCTATGTGGAGTTGCTCCGGGAAACAGAGGATGAGGCTTATGAGCATATCCCCGCGGGGCTGGTGGCCAAGGGCGACTCGCTGCAGAGCCTGTACCGCCGGATGGTGGACGAGAACCTGGTGCGCCGCGACATTTCATTCGCCGAAATGGCCCAGCTGGCGCTGAGCTATACGCAGGACGAGGGCACCGGGGCGAAGTCACTGGAGGATGCGGTCAGCGACCTTTACGCCTCTGCGGGCCGTCAGAAGAAGATCTATATCCGCCATTTCGCCCAGCTGCTGGGCGCGGTGGGTGATCTGCTGAAGTTCCCGGAGGCGATCCCGCGCGCGCTGGGTCTGGAGCTGCGGAAACGGCTGGAGACTGACGCGGCCAGCATTCCGGAGCTGCGGGAGGCGCTGACGCAGGCGCGCGCCGAAACGGAAGAGGCGGAGCTGACCGTGCTGCGCGGTTTCGCTGAGGGCAAGCGCAAGCCCGCGCCCCGCAGCGCCGCAGCACCGCGCGCAGGCATCGCCAAGACCACCCTGCGCTGCACTGTCCCCGCGGGGACAGTCCGCTGCCAGGCGCGCGACGGCAAGATCGAGATGGCGATGGAGCGCGACTTCTCGGAGATCGACCGGCACAAGCTGGAAGACGCCATTGCGGCTTTCTTTGCCGCCTTGGAAGAACAAGACTGACCCGCTGTCCCCGCGGGGACAGGAGCAGAAAACAGCAAGGGCCCGGCAGGAATGCCGGGCCTTTTTCTTGCCTGACAGGCGGGTTTGGGTCCGCTTTTTGCAGGTGTCCCCGCGGGGACACCCAGTCCGTTTCCGGAGATGATGGGTACAATCAAATACCCAAAGGCCGGGCGCCGGTCCCAGCACTGCGGCGTGTCTTCCACCTTGGCGAGCTGGTTGAAACACCTGTCCCCGCGGGGACAACACGGCAGACCAAAGTGGATCGACGCTGTGCCCAGTGTCCTTGCCGCTAACCCCCTCCGCATCGGGAGACGTGCTCCCGGGCCGCGGTGCCGGTACGCGCCGTCTGTGGTTTCATCAGCCTGTCCCCGCGGGGACAGAGAGTGGTTTCCGCTGACAGCGGGCGGAACCGCCGGCCCCAGGTTTGGCAGTGCCCCGGCATGGAAGGCAGTTTTACCTCCGCACATTCCCGGCAGGCCTGCGTGCCTCCGCGGGAACACCAGCCTTTAACCGTCAAAGAGTGTGAAAAACATCAGCCTGTCCCCGCGGGGACAGGAGACAACATCACCTGCCGGAGGGGAGCGATCCGCAGGAAAAGACCCGGCGCGATGGCCGGGTCCGGATGTGTTTTCAGCTGCTGTCCCCGCGGGGACAGCGCGCGGTGGTCCGGGGATTGCGCGCCGGTCAGTTCAGAACCTTGAACTCGATCCGCCGGTTTTTGGCCCGGTTCTGCACCGTGTTGTTCGGCACCAGCGGCGTGGTCTCGCCATAGCCGACGGACACCAGGCGCTCTGCCGGGATGCCCGTTTCGCGCAGATAGCTGTTGACCGCCGCCGCACGCTTTTCGCTTAGTGCCATGTTCCAGGCCGCCTTGCCCTGGCTGTCGGTATGGCCGCCGACCTCGACGATCATGCCGGGGCAGCGGCGGATGATGTCCGACAGGCTGTCAAGAAAGCCGCGGGAATTGGCATCCAGCCGGGCGGTGGAGGGGGCGAAGTTGACGCTGCGGCTGCGCGACAGGATTTCGAAACGGCCGGTGCAGGCCTCCCGGCTGAAATCGCCGCTGGCCTCCAGCGCGGCGGCGGCGCCAGCGGTCACTGTCCCCGCGGGGACAGCGGCGCTGCCGGGGGCAGTGCGGTCAAACAGAAGATCCAGGCTCACCAGGCCGACAGGGGTGATGGTGACACCTGCGGCTTCCTCCAGCTTTTCGCGGCCGGGGTTCAGCGCGAAATCCTCCAGCTTGAGGATAATCGGCTGCACGGTGGCCACGGCGACCCGGTCTTTGCCCAGCAGTGTTACCGCTACCGGCGCGGTCAGCTGGGCCTCGACCCCGTGCAGCGACAGGGTGACCGGCAGCTCGACCTGCTTACGCTGCACTGCAGCGAGGTCGGCGATCTGATCCGGGTCGATGCGGGCGGTGATGGTGGCCTCGGGATAGGTGAAGGTCTCAAAGAACAGGAACCGCATCCGCACGTTGCGCAGGTCGATGGAGGTATCGACGGAATCCAGCGCGATGTGGATTTTGGCATCGCCCTGTTCAGAAATGCTGCCGGAGAAGGCGGCAAAGCGGCTCGATTCCGCAATGCTGCCCTTTTTAATCGATATAAACCGGATAGCGGAGGATCCGGCGTTCAGCTGCCAGCCGTGCTCAAACGGGCCAGCGGCCAGAGCCGGGCGGAGAAAAAGAAATAAAACTGTTAAGATAGAGATGGTTAAGCGGAGCATGCGCGATCCATTCGAGTTGACGGACATGATTTCCCGGCCCGCGGGCGGGGACGGACGGTACCCTTCCAGTCTAACAGCAGGGTTGCTGCCGGGCGCAAGGGACGCGATAGTTTGGTAACCAAATACCCTTAATAATTGGGAAGCTGCCCCGGCCGCGGTCGCCGGGGGCAAAGAAGTGGAGCAGGAGCGTGCGAATTTTCGGGATGTGGATCCGGCTGGCTGTGCTGGCCGCCGCGGTGCTGGGCCTCGCCAGGGCTGCCTGGGCGGAGGAGCGGCTGGCGCTGGTGATCGGCAATTCGGCCTATGGGTCGGTGCAGCCGCTGGACAACCCGGGGCGCGATGCCCGGCTGATGGCGCAGACGCTGGAGCGGCTGGGCTTTGACGTCACCCTGGCGGTGGATGCGCGGCAGATCGAGATGAAGCGCGCCATCGGCCGGTTCGGGCGCAAGCTGCGCGGGGCAGGGGAGGACGCGACCGGCCTGTTCTACTATGCCGGCCACGGGGTGCAGAGCTTTGGCAGCAACTACCTGCTGCCGGTCGATGTGGCGCTGGCGGATGCTGCCGATCTCGACCTGATGGCGGTGGAGGCGCAGTCGGTTCTGCGGCAGATGGCGTCGGCCCGCAACCGCACCAATATCGTGATCCTGGATGCCTGCCGCAACAACCCGTTCAAGGCGGTTGCCGATCTGAACGAAAGCGGCCTGGCGGAGATGAAGGCGCCGACCGGAACCTTCCTGGCCTATGCCACCGCGCCGGGCGATGTGGCGCTGGACGGGGAGGGCGAGAACAGCCCGTTCACCGAGGCGCTGGCGCGCGAGATCGTGGTGCCGGGGGCGCCGGTGGAGCAAGTCTTCAAACAGGTGCGCCGGGCGGTGCTGGAGCAGAGCGGCGGCAGCCAGACGCCCTGGGACACGTCCTCGCTGGTGAGTGACTTCACCTTTGCCGCGGCGGAGCCGGAGGCGGTGATGAGCGCGGCGGAGATCGAGGAGGCGCAGATCTGGCGCTCGGTCAAGGCGTCGCGCGATGCAATGCAGATTATGCTGTTCCTGCGCGGCTATGGCGACGGCAAATACGCCGGCGAGGCGCGTGCGCTGCTGGCCAGCCTGATGGAGGAAGAGCTGCACGGCGGCACGGGGGCCGCGGTTGCGGTTGCTCCGGCGGAGCCTGCGCCTGCACCTGCGGCCGCAGCGGCGGATCCCGAGACGGCCATGTTCCAGGCCGCACAAGGCGACGGCAGCAAGGCCGCCTATGAGGCCTATCTGATGGCGTACCCTGAGGGCCGGTTTGCCGAGATGGCCGCCGCTGAGGTTGCGGCTCTGGCCGCCGGCGCAGGCCAGGACCCGCAGGCGGGCGCGGAGGCTCCGGCGGCTGCCGCCGAACCCGCGCCGGCTGCGGTGGCGCTGGCGGAAAGCGGGCCAATCACCTATGCCAGCCCGCTGGACACCGACGCGGCGGCGATTTCCGGCCTGACCCTGGCCGAGGCAGTGACCCGGTCGCCTTCGTTCCCGCCGGTGGAAGGCCTGCCGGAAAGCTATTGGAAGGACCAGTCCTGCAGCAGCTGCCACCAATGGACGCGGGAGCGGTTGTGCACGCAGGGAAACACCTACCTGAGCCTCAACATGCAGCGCTCGCTGGGCAAGCAGCACCCCTTTGGCGGCGCGCTGAAACAGGCGCTGAAGAGCTGGGCCGCGGGCGGCTGCCAGTAGATTTGCGGGGTTTGATCCAGCCGGGCAGGGGAGAGCTCCCGCCCGTGCAGGAGCATTTGAAAAATGCACCGTCCCGGTTGGGCGTGGCGCTGTGCTGCGCACAGCGCGGGGCGTTCCAGGAGCTGCCGGACTGCCAGCTCGGAACTTGATTTCCGTTTGCTGAGAAACGCTTAAGGTCAGGCTTGCCCTGAAGGCGCCGCTCCGAGGGTGATCCGACCTTTTCCGCGTCAAGGGGGAACCGCGCGTGCCGCGCGGCTGCTGGCGCGGCCCCTGACCCGGAAATGGGCGGGCGAGGGCGCTGCGCGTCAGCGCAGCGCCGGGCCCAAGGCCGCCAAGGTCCGGCGGCACCAGCCGCGGGCCTGCGGGCGCGGGAGCACTCCTGGTGCGGACTGGGTGTTACGGCGCGTGGGTGGTTATCAGGAAATAGACCCATTCGCCTTTGAAATCAGGGTGTTCTGTGCGGGCCGCTGCCACCTGGGTACGCAGGAAATCAAGATAAGGCGCTGCGGGCTCGCTGAGCGGGCGGGTGCCGTCATACAACGGGTGCGAGGCGGCGAAGGCGACGGCGATTTCCTGGCCGTAGGGCGGGCCGACGGAGATTTGCAGACCCGGGTCTCCGGCCTCTTTGGCGCCGACGCGCAGGGCGCTTTCGGGGGCGGCCTCTGTCAGCGGCACCAGCTCGTTCGGGCTGAGGTGCAGCACCGCGCCGCCAGCGTCGAAGTAATCAACATAAACGTAAGCGGGGTAGTCCGGCGCAGTGAGGTCGAAGAACAGCCGGTCACCGCCGGAATAGTCGAGCACCCGGGCGTGGGCGTCGTTGCCGACCAGCAGCGGATTGGTGATCTGGTCGGTGCTTTGCGGCAGGCCGACGCTGGAAATCCCGGCCAGCGCGCCGCATTGCGGGCGGGGCAGCAGGCGCATCTGGTCGGAGACGGTGATGTCGGCGCCCATCTGGGCTTGCAGCGCCGCAAGGACCGGGCTGCGCAGCCCGTCCTCGGGCAGGTGGCCGCGGATCTCCAGCGTGGCGGTTTCCGGGACAAAGGCGGCCTGCAGGCGGGAGCAGGGGACGGCGGCGAGGATGCCGGAGACGCCATCGCGCAAGGGATCGCCTTTGGCCACCGCATCGCCGGGCTGCATGAAGGCCTGAAACGCGGCGAGGGAGACCGGGTCGATGTCGCCCGATCCGCCCTGGAACGCCAGCGCGGCCTTGATGCGGGGGGCGTCCGGGAGGACGGATGGCGTTTGCCGGGAAGGCGGAATGGTATCCGCCAGCGGTGCGGCTACGGGCTGTGCCTCGGCACCGGGCTGGCTGGCGGGAGGGGTCTGCGGCAGGGCTGCCGTGTTTGGCTGGGCCGTTGCGGCGGCGGTCAGCGGAGCATCTGTGTTTGCCAGCGCCATTAAAGGCTTCTGCGCCGCGGCCAGCAGCACTGGGGCAGCAGTGGCGGCAGCGGCAGGGGGCACGGCTGCCGCTGCCGGGGCTGCCTGCTGGAAGGCGGCCTGGGCCTGAGCCGCTTGGGCTGATTGCGGCTCCGCCACCTGGGCCCGCGCAACAGCCGGTTGGACGTCAGGCAGGTTTGCGGCAGGTGCGGTAGTGCTGGCAAGCGTGTTCGGCAGGACTTGCGCAGCGGGTGCCGCCGGGACCTGTGCAGCAGCGGGGCCAAGGTGGGCAGCCGTTGGGGCCGCGGAGGCGAGGCGGTCTGCTGCAGGGTCTCTTACCGCTGCCTCGGACTGAGGGATGCTGCCTGCGGCAAGGCCCTGGCTTTGTGCTTGGGTTTCAGGGGCTTGCTCGCCTTGCGGTGCCTGCGGAACGGCCTCGGACCGGGGGATGCGGTGGGCTTGCAGGTTGAGGCTGCTTTCCGGCGCGGGCTGCTGCGGCAGCGGATCGGGGGTGAGCGAGATCAGCAGCGCGGCGGCGCCGCCAGCGTGGACCAGGGCGGAGGCCGCAAGCCCCAGCGTCCATATGGCCGTGGCGCGCATCACCCGTCTGTTTCCGGGGTGACCACCAGCACCACGTCCCGGAATCCCAGCGCCTCGCCCTGAGCCACCAGCGGCAGCACATTGCGCAGCTCCGCCGCGCGGTGGGCGTTGATGCGCAGGCGCAGCTCCGGATCCTCTGTCAGCCGGGCAGAGAGGGCAGAGGAGAGGGCCTCGCGGGAGAGTTCCTCGCCGTCGAGTGCAAGGGCGCCTTGGGCGGAGACCGCCAAGGTAATGCCGCCTGCGGGCATGTCGCGGCCGGTGACGGCGGTGGCGGGGCGGACGTCGAACGGGGCGGTGGCGTCCATCCGGCCGATCAGCATAAAGAACACCAGCAGGAAAAACACCACGTCGATCAGGGCGATGATGGTTTCCGAGTGCGGGTTGCGGGCCGGGCGGTTGAGCTTCATTGCGCCGCCTCCAGCCGCAGAACGCGCAGGCGGGTGACGCCGACCAGCGCGGCGCTGTCCATCACGGCGATCAGTGCCTGGGTTTGGGCGGCGCCGGAGGGCAGGATTACCACTTGGGTGAGCGGTTCCTCAACAATGGCAGAAGCGAGAGTGGCACGGAGGGTGTCCTGATCCAGGGCGGTGCCGCGCAGCACCGGCACGCCGTCGGCACCGAGGCGGATCATCAGTGTGCCTGCCGGGGATTGGGGGCGTCCCGCTGCCCCTTCGGAGGGTTCCACCGCCGGGATCATGTCGAGGTTCAGATAGGTGGAGGTGACCATGAAGAACACCAGGAGGATCAGCATGACGTCGATCATCGGCACCAGCGAGATCAGGCCGCGGGGGCGTATGGGGCGGTTGAGGGTCATGGCGATCCTGCGGCGCCATCCAGAGCCAACGGAGCGCGAAGGGGCGCAGAGACCCGCGGGGGGCCGCAATCGCGCCGCCCCATGGGGGCGGGGTGCAATAGCCTGGCTGAGCGTGAAACAGCCGGCAGGCGGACCTGGGGGTTTATGATGCTAAGGCTGCGCATTGTTCAGCGCGACCCGTCGATCAGCAGCAGGCGGCCGGCGGCGCTTTCGATGGCTTGGGCGGCGGCGTCGATGCGGGCGGCAAACAGACCGGCGGCGACAGCGGCAGGGATGGCGACCATCAGGCCCGCGGCGGTGGTCAGCAGCGCCTGCCAGATGCCGCCGGCAAGGACGGAGGCATTGGCCGCACCCTGTGCCAGTTCCAGCTCTTGAAAGGACTGAATCATGCCCAGCACGGTGCCGAGCAGGCCCAGCAGCGGGGCGACCATGGCGATCAGCTCCAAAAGCCGGATCAGGGAGTTCATCCGGCTGACCTCCTCATTGCCGCGGCGCTGCAGCTCGTCCTGCAGCAGCGGGCCGCGCAGTCCCTCCTGCAGGGCCTGCATGGCGTAACCCATTACCCGGCCAGCGGGGGATTTGTCGGTCTCGATGCTTAGCTGAGCGCGTGTGCGGTCGCCGTCCTTCCACAGATCCAATGCCTGCTCGCGGGACGCCGCGCCGGAGCGCACCGGCCAGAGCTGGATCAGTTTCACCGCGATCACGGTGACCGACAGCAGAGACATCAGCGCCAGAAGCGCAATCACCGGGCCGCCGGTGCCGAGCATTTCCCAGGTGCCGCTCATGGCTTACTTCACCAGCGGCGCGGCAGCGCGGGAGCCGAGCTCCAGGATCGGGAAGCAATCCATCTGATCCTCGTTCTGGGGCTGGCAGGAGGTGATGTCATGCAGCAGGATTTCGGAGATGTTGCTGCAGGCGATTTCCGGGATCTCGAACAGTTTCAGGGTGGTGCGCTGGACCGGCAGCGGCGCGGCGTCGATTGACAGGAGGCGGTCGATCACCCCGTTGCCGTCGAGAATGGCGAGCGACATCTCGAAGCCTTCGAAGCTTTTGCCGGTCTGGTTGCGGAACAGGAAAAAGGCGCGGCAGCCGCCGCTCTCGATCTCTTCGGTCTTGTTCAGCTCGACCTGCAAGGCGCCGGGTTCCGCCGTGGCGGCGAGCGGCAGGCAGATCAGGGCGAGGGCAGTCAGCAGGCGGGTCAGGGGCATCACTGTCTCCGGGGTCCGGTGGGATGCCCAGCCCGCAACCGCTGCGGGCCGGGCTGTTGTTCGGGGTCAGACCAGGGCTGTCAGCGCCTTTTCGATGCGGTCCATGGCATCGCGGGCGGAGTCGAGGTCGCGGCGTTTCAGGTGGCGGGCGGCAACATGCAGGGCGCGGGCCAGGCGGCCGCGGACCTCGCCGGGGGCGCGGGCGACATTGGCCTGCAGCGACTGGGCGCGCTTGACCTGCGCGCCCAGGCTGCGCTGATCCATTTCGCGCTGGCCGCGTTTCATCGCCTTGCCCTCATCCTCGCGGTCCTTGCCGATGCGGGCGACGGCGCGTTCGATCACCAGGATCATCGTCTCCGCCTCCTGCAGGCGGCCCTGATTGATCAGGCTGACGGATTTAGCCAAGGCGCGCTTGAGCTTCAGCTCCAGCGGGCCGGGGGCGAGGCCGATGCGCGGCTGAATGCGCTTGAGCCGGCGTTTCAGCGGCGCGACGGCCTTCTTGTCGATGCCGGGAGCGGAAATGCCGGTGGCGGTCTCCTCTGTCACCTGGCCTTCGGGTTTTTCCGGTTTGAGGCTGTCCAGCAGGTTGCCGCCGTCGTCGTAGAACAGCACGTTGACCTTGGGCTTGTTGCGCTTGAGGAATTTCTTGAGCTCGGTGACCATGCGCTGCGGGGCGGTTTCGCAGATCATTTCCATTGCGCCGGAGCGCACCACATAGGTGCCCCAGGCCATCGGCGGCCCGCCGCCTTCCTTCTTCATCGGGTTCTTCAGGGTCTCCGGTTTTTTGCCCGGCTGGATCATCAGAAGCGGGTCTTTGCTTTGGTCCAGGCAGAACGCAAAGCTCATCCGCTTCTTCGCGCCCTCGCGAACCATCGCTTTGACTTCCTTGCCGGAAATGCGCTCAATACTCATCATTCACCCGCCGCAAAAAGGTATCAAAACATTTGACTTTAAGATGCCGATAAGGCTCACTTAGGGTCAAGTTTTAGTTTGAGATTAGGACATCCTTAACCGCCAGTTCTGAAAAGGGCGGGGGGCTGCTTGACGTTACGTTAATTAGGCCGCAAAACCGGAAGAACAGCGGGGGGGGGCGATTAGATGGATCCGGCAGTATTGCTGCAGTCCAAAGGGGACGATGCTCCCAGCGGCGAGAACCTCGAATACGATCCGGCCTTCACCGAGATGGAGCTGGCTGCGCAGCCCGGGGAAGAATCCGTGGTGGGCAATGAGACGATCGAGGCCACGGATCCGGATTACCGCGAAGTTCAGAAGAAAGCGCTGGAGGTGCTGGAGCGCAGCCATGACCTGCGCGCGGCAGTGTTTCTGGGGGATGCGCTGCTGCATTCCGAGGGGCTGACCGGGTTTGCCGGTGTCACGGCCTATATCCGCGGCTGCCTGGAGGACTTCTGGAAAACCTGCCATCCCGAACTGGATGAGGATGACGGTGATCCGACAATGCGGATCAACGCCATTCAGGACCTGTGCGGCCAGCCGGACGGAATGGCGGGGCCGTCGCCCTTGTACCGGTCCTTGCGCCGGGCGCCGCTGACCGAAAGCCGCGGCTTCGGGCGGTTTTCGCTGCGGGATATCGAGATTGCCGAGGGCGTGATGATGGCGCCCGCGGACATGGAGCATATCCCGGACACAGCCACCATCGGCGCCGCCTTTCAGGACAGCGGCGAAGAGGTCCTGGCGGAACGGCTGTCGGCCATTGAGACGGCGGAGGAAAATGTCCGGGCAATTTCCGCGGTGTTTGACGAGCAGACACCGGGGCAGGGGCCGGACCTGAGCGCGCTGATCAAGCTGCTGCAGCAGATCGCCAAGCGCATCCGCGCCTATGGCAATGTGGGTGCCGCGGACGGCGGCGCCGAAGAAGAAGACGCGGCCGGCGGCGGCGCGGCGGAGGAGGCCGGAACGGCGGCTGCCCCGGCTGCTGCAGGCGGGCGCGCAGCGCCGGCGGCGCCGGGGGCGATCAACTCGCCCGCGGATGTCTCCAACGCGCTGGACCGGATCATCGGCTATTACCGGCGGGCGGAACCCTCCAGCCCGCTGCCGATCCTGCTGGAGCGGGCCAAGCGGCTGGTGGGGGCCGACTTCCTCACCATCATGAACGACATGGCGCCGCAGGGGGTGGACAACGTCAACCTCATTGGCGGCATCGAAGACGACGACGACTGACGGACACGGGGCATGCTGCGGCCGGTCCGGCCGCGGAGCCTGTGACAGCAAGACGAGTAAGGAGACCTAGATGGCCGGAAGTTCACAGAAATTCATTGCACGCAACCGGGCCCCCAGGGTCCAGATCGAATACGACGTGGAGCTGTATGGCGCCGAGAAGAAGGTGCAGCTGCCCTTTGTGATGGGGGTGATGAGCGACCTGGTGGGCAAATCCGAAGTGGAGCAGCCCGCGGTTGCCGACCGCAAGTTCCTGGAAATCGACGTGGACAACTTCGATGACCGGATGAAGTCGATGGCGCCGCGTGCCGCCTTCACCGTGCCCAACACGCTGACCGGCGAGGGCAACCTGGCGGTTGATATCACGTTCGAGAGCATGGACGATTTCAAGCCCGCCGCGATTGCCG
Source organism: Leisingera caerulea DSM 24564 (assembly GCF_000473325.1). Taxonomy (NCBI): domain Bacteria; kingdom Pseudomonadati; phylum Pseudomonadota; class Alphaproteobacteria; order Rhodobacterales; family Roseobacteraceae; genus Leisingera; species Leisingera caerulea. The sequence continues at coordinate 10,618 of NZ_AXBI01000012.1, read as the reverse complement.
CCAAGGTGGAGCCGCTGCGCGAGCTGCTGGAAGCGCGCACCCAGCTTTCGAACCTGATGACATACATGGACGGTAAGACCGGCGCCGAGGATCTGATCTCCAAGATCATTCAGGATCCGAGCCTGCTGAAAACCCTGGCCGCGCAGCCGAAACCCGGCGGTGACGCCGAGAGCGAAGAATAAAAGGGGAGGACAAAGATGGCTGAAGAAGAACTCCAGGCGGAAGCCGCTGCCGGTGAAGCCGCCTTTGGCTCTGCCGAATTCGCCAACCTGCTGCAGAAGGAATTCCGCCCCAAGTCGGACCAGGCCAAGACCGCCGTCGAAAGCGCGGTCAAGACCCTGGCTGAACAGGCGCTGGCAAATTCTGCGCTGATTTCCGACGACGCGCTGCGCTCGATCGAGAGCATCGTGTCGGAGATCGACAAGAAGCTGACCGAGCAGGTGAACATGATCCTGCACAACGAGGAATTCCAGCAGCTGGAAAGCGCCTGGCGCGGGCTGCATTACCTGGTCAACAACACCGAAACGGACGAACAGCTGAAGATCCGGGTGATGCCGATCACCAAGAAGGAGATGTCGAAGACCCTGAAGAAGTTCAAGGGCACGGCATGGGACCAGTCGCCGATCTTCAAGAAGATCTATACAGAAGAATTCAGCCAGCTGGGCGGCGAACCCTATGGCTCCTTGGTGGCCGACTACCACTTCGACCATTCGCCGCCGGATATCGAGCTGCTGGGCGAGATGTCCAAGATCGCCGCCGCCGCGCATGCGCCGCTGATCACCGGCGCCAAGCCGACGCTGTTCCAGATGGACAGCTGGGCGGAACTGTCGAACCCGCGCGATCTGACCAAGATCTTCCAGACCCCGGAATATGCCGCGTGGCGGTCCCTGCGGGACAGCGAAGACGCGAAATACGTGGGTCTTGCGATGCCGCGTTTCCTGGGCCGTCTGCCCTATGGCTCCAAGACCGACCCGGTTGAGGAATTTGCCTTTGAGGAAGACACCGCGGGAGCCGGAAGCGAGAAATACGGCTGGGTCAACGCGGCCTACGGCATGGCGGTGAACATCACCCGTTCGTTCAAGATGTACGGCTGGTGCTCGCGCATCCGCGGGGTGGAAAGCGGCGGCACGCTGGAGAACCTGCCCAGCCATACCTTCCCGACCACCGATGGCGGCGTCGATCAGAAATGCCCGACCGAGATTGCCATCGACGACCGGCGCGAGGCGGAGCTGGCGAAGAATGGCATGATGCCGCTGATCCACCGCAAGAACACCGATGTCGCCACCTTCATGGGGGCGCAATCGCTGCACAAGCCGGCCGAATATGACGATCCGGACGCCACCGCCAACGCCAATCTGGGCGCGCGGCTGCCGTATCTGTTCGCCACATGCCGGTTCGCGCACTATCTGAAGTGCATGGTGCGGGACAAGGTCGGCTCGTTCAAAAGCCGTCAGGACATGGAGTCCTGGCTGCAGGACTGGATCAACAACTATGTTGACTTCAACGCGGATATCTCCTCGGAGAACGAGAAGGCGCGCAAGCCTTTGGCCGCAGCCGAAGTGGTTGTGGAAGAGGTCGAGGGCAATCCGGGGTATTACTCCTCGAAATTTTTCCTGCGCCCGCATTACCAGCTTGAGGGGCTTTCCGTCTCGCTGCGGCTGGTATCGAAACTGCCCTCGGAAAAAGGAGGCTGATTTCCCACTCCCCAGCCTCAAACCCATCATACTGCAGTAGAGTTCTTAGTTTTTGAAAGGATAGAAAAATGGCTGCAAATATGTTCGTACACATCTCGGACATCGAAGGCGACGCGACCGAGGAACAGCACAAGAAATGGATCGTCGTCCAGTCCGCGAGCTGGAATGTTGAACGCGCTGTTGAAATGACCGACCTGGGCTCGACCCAGCGGATGCACGCAAATTCCAACTTCGGCAAAGTCGAGCTGACGTCGCAGATGGGCAAGGCGTCCAACGATCTGGCGCTGTCGGTTGCCAATGGCACCGTGCGCCCGGAAATCACCATGCACTGGTGCCGTTCGGGTGACAGCGCCAGCCAGGGCCTGCTGGTCTATTCGATCTGGAAGTTCAAGGATGTGGTGGTGGACAGCTATTCCATCTCCGCCAGCGAAGACGGCATTCCGGAAGAAACCTGGTCGCTGGCCTATGCCTCGCTGGAGCATGAGTACAAGTCGACCAACCAGAAAACCGGTAAACTCACCACCGAGGGCACCTTCAAGTGGAATGTGCAGACCGGCAAGGTCGAGTAACTCCTTTGGCTGGCCCCGGGCGTGTTTGCGCCCGGGGTCCGTTTTTTCTGACGTATTTCCAGCATCCAGTCCTAGTTGCGGAGTAGAGCCCCATGACACCCGAAGAGCATCTGAAAGCCGGTGATCCCAGGGCGGCGCTGGAGGCGCTGCAGGCCAAGATCAGGGCGGACGCCAGCAATCCGAAACTGCGGGTGTTCCTGTTTCAGCTGCTGTGCGTGCTGGGCGACTGGAACCGGGCAATTGCCCAGCTGAAGGCGGCGGCGGGGCTGGATGAAGGCGCCACGGTGATGGCGCAGGCCTACCGCGAGGCAATCATCTGCGAGGTCTACCGCGAGAAGGTGTTTGCGGGAGAGAAGTCGCCGCTGATCCTGGGCGAGCCGGAGGAATGGCTGGCGCATCTGATCGAGGCGCAGAAACTGCTGGCGCAGGGCAATCCCAAGGAAGCCGCAGAGCTGCGCGCCAAGGCGTTTGAGGCCGCACCTGCCAGCCCGGGCGAGATCAACGGCAAGCGGTTCGAATGGATCGCGGATGCCGACATGCGGCTGGGCCCGGTGCTGGAGACAATTGTTAACGGCAAATACTACTGGCTGCCGTTTGCGCAGATCGTCTCGTTCGAGGCGGAGGAGCCAAGCGACCTGCGCGACGCTGTCTGGACCGCCGGCACGCTGACGCTGGCAGGCGGCGGCGCTGTGGCGGCGATGATCCCGACCCGCTACCCGGGCAGCGAGAAGGCCGATGGGCTGTCGATGCTGGCGCGCGCCACCGTGTGGGAGGATGCCGGCGCGGAAACCTATACCGGTCTGGGCCAGCGGCTGCTGACAATCGGGGAAGAGGATATTGCCATCATGGATGTGCGCACACTCCGGATGGATGGGCACGGCGTAGAAAATGGCTGACAAGACACTGGCCGAGCGCCTGCAGCCGTCGCTGCTGGACCGGCTGACCGACAATGCACCTGGCGATCTGAAGGAAACCCGCGAGAGCCGGGTGATCGACCTGGTGCGGCTGCGGGAAATCATTCAGCGCGATCTGTCCTGGCTGTTGAACACCCAGAATGTCGAAAGCCATTTCGATGCGGAGAAATACCCGTCGGTGTCGGCGTCGGTGCTGAACTACGGGCTGGTGGAAGTGGCGGGTGAGGCCTCGACCTCTGAGAAGGCGGAGGCGATCCGGCGGTCGATCAAGCAGGCGATTGCCGCGTATGAGCCGCGGATCATCGACGGGTCGGTCGATGTGCGGCTGCAGGAGGGCACCGACGCCACCGAAATGACCGTGGGGCTGGAGATCCGCGCCGACATGTGGGCGCAGCCGATGCCGCTGGAGCTGTACTTGCGCAGCAAGGTCGATCTGACCACCGGCGAAGTCGAGATGGAAAGGGCCATGTGATGGATACACGGCTGCTGACCCATTACGAAAACGAGCTGAATTATCTGCGCGACATGGGCGCGGAATTTGCCGCCGCCTATCCCAAGATCGCCGCGCGGCTGGGGATGGAAGGGGTTGAGGTTCTTGACCCTTACGTGGAGCGGCTGCTGGAGGGCGCCGCCTTTCTGACCGCGCGGGTGCAGCTGGAGCTGGAGCTGCAGTATCCGAATTTCACCTCGAACCTGTTGGAGATCATCTATCCGCATTACCTGGCGCCGACTCCGTCGATGATGATCGCGGCGTTTGAGCCGGATGCGGCGAACTCTGCGGTGAAAAGCGGCTATGTGCTGCCGCGCGGCTCCACTTTGCGGTCGCGGCTGACCGAAGGCGAGCAGACGCCCTGCGAGTTCCGCACTGCTGCCGATCTGACCATGTGGCCGATCGGGATCACCGAGGCGCAGTATATCGACGGGCGTGGCGAGCTGGTCGCGGCGGGCGTGGCCACCGGCTATGACGCGCGGGCGGGCATCCGGCTGCGCATCAAGCGGATCGACGGCGACCCGATCAGCAAGCTGGAGATGGACAAGCTGTCGCTGTACCTGTCCGGCGCGGCGGGCAACAGCTGGCCGCTGCTGGAGCTTTTGTGCACCCAGGTGCAGGGCATCGTGGCGCGCTCCACCGACCGGCGGGCGGACTGGCAGCTGCCGCTGCGCGGCGCCAAGGTTGTGCAGAAGGGGTTCAGCCCGGAGGAGGCGCTGCTGCCGCTGCCGCGCCGGGTCTATGACGGCTACCGCCTGCTGCAGGAATATTTCGCGATGCCGGAGCGGTTCCGCTTTGTTGAGCTGCAGGGGCTGCGGGCAGGGCTGGAGAAATCCGCCGGCAATGAGGTGGATCTTTATATCCTGCTGCGCGAGGGCATGTCCGAAGTTGCCCCGATTGTGGTCCCGGAAGTGTTCCAGCTGAACGCGGTGCCCGCGGTGAACCTGTTCGAAAAACGCTGCGACCGGGTGCGGATTGCGCCGATAGATACGGAGCACCACGTGATCCCGAACCGCACCGCCGGTCTGGATTTTGAGGTTTACGCCCTGCAAAGCGTGGTCGGGATCAGCGGCGAGGGGGAGGACGATGTGGTGTTCCGCCCGTTCTATTCCGCCAATGATTTCACCGCTGCGGGCGAAAGCCACCCGGCCTATTACACGGTCAAGCGGCGGATGCGGCAGCGTTCGGAAAAGGAGCGTTTGCGCGGAGTGCGCAGCTCTTATCTGGGGTCGGAGGTGTTTCTGACGCTGGTGGACCGGTCGCAGGTGCCCTATTCGCCCGGGCTGGAGCAGCTGGCGGTCACTGCGCTGTGCACCAACCGCGACCTGCCGATGCTGCTGGCCACCGGCAATGACGATGTCTTCCACCTGCCCGAAGGCGGGCCGGTTAAGAAGGTGACGCTGCCGGTGTCGCCGACCCGCCCGCATCCGACGCTGGCGCAGGGGGATACCGCCTGGCGGCTGATTTCCCACCTCAGCCTGAATTACGTGTCGATTGCCGAAACCGGCAAGGGCCAGTCGGCGGAGGCGCTGCGCGAGCTGGTGGGGCTTTATGCGCCTTTGGGCGACCGGGTGACCGAAAAGCAGCTGGAGGGCATCCTGTCGGTCGGCGCGCGGCCCATCGTGCGGCGGATGAGCGATGAGATTCTGTCGACCGCAGTGCGCGGACTGGAGATCACGCTGGGCTTTGACGAGAGCTTTTTCGAGGGCAGCAACATCTATGCGCTGGGGGCCGTGCTGGAGCGGTTCTTCCGCGGCTATGCCAGCATCAATTCGTTCACGGAGACCGTCCTGAAAACCGAAAAACGCGGGGAAATTGCCAGATGGCGACCGGAAAAGGGCCTTGGCCGGATGATCTGAGCCACTACGGCCAGCTGGCCATGGAGCCTGAGAAACACCACGTTTTTCAGGCCCTGAGGGTATTGGAGGCGCATTTCGGCGACGCCCCCCGCCTTGGCGAAAGCCGCCGCCCGCGCGAGGACAAGCTGCGGCTGGGGCAGGAGGCGGAACTGGCGTTTCCGCCCTCGACCATTGCCGCTTTCAAACCTGCCGAAGGGGACAAGCCCGCGGTGCTGACCAACCGCTTTTTCGGCCTGTTCGGGCCGCAAGGCCCCTTGCCGCTGCACCTGACGGAATACGCCCGAGACCGCAAACGCAACCACCGCGACCCGACGATGGTGGCCTTTGCCGACATGCTGACGCACCGGCTGATGAGCCTGCTGTACCGCGCCTGGACGCAGGGCTCGCCCGCGGTCAGTTTTGACCGGGCCGATGACCCGATGGCGCGCAAGGTGGCGTCGCTGATCGGCTATAACGGCTTCAAGTTCGCCGGCCGGGACGAAATGCCGGACCTGGCCAAGCTGCATTTTGCCGGCCACCTGGCCCGCGGCGCGAAAAACCCGGAAGGGCTGGTGTCGATCCTGGCGGCGTTTTTCGAGGTGCCGGTCTCCTTGGAGGAATTTGTCGGCAGCTGGCTGGAGCTGGAGCCGGACGACCGCTGGGGCTTGGGTTATGGCGGGCTGGGGCACAGCACCAGCATCGGCAACAAGGTGTGGAGCCGCACCGCCAAGTTCCGCATCCGCATCGGGCCGCTGACGCTGAAAGATTACGAGCGGCTGCTGCCAGGCGGGGAGGCATTGAAGCGGCTGCGCGCCATTGTGCGCTCATATGCCGGCGATGTGCTGGACTGGGATGTGAACCTGGTGCTCGCGGGCGATGAGGTTCCGCGGGCAAGCTTGGGCGGTACCACCCGGCTGGGGCACACCAGCTGGATCCGCTCGCGCCCCGATCCGGATGCGGACCAGCCGGACGTGAATGATTTGTACCTGTACCCGGGATTTGGCGCCGGGGCTGAAGAGCGAGTAGAGGGAGGGATTTGAGATGACCGAGATCAGCCGCGTGGCGCTGTTTGGCAAGCTGAACAAGCTGGGGTACCAGGCCGTTGAAAGCGCAACCGTGTTCTGCAAGATGCGGGGCAATCCCTATGTCGAGCTGGTGCATTGGATGCATCAGCTGCTGGCGCAGCAGGACAGCGACCTGCACCGGATCATCCAGCATTACGATCTGGATGCGGGCAAGATCGCCACCGAACTCACCCGCGCGCTGGACATGCTGCCGCGCGGGGCCTCGACCATCTCCGACCTCTCCGATCATCTGATGGATGCGATGGAGCGCGGCTGGGTCTGGGGCTCGCTGTTGTATTCCTCGGGCCAGGTGCGCAGCGGCCATCTGCTGTTGGGGATGCTGAAGACGCCGGCGCTGCGCAACATCCTGTCGGCCATGTCGCCGGAGCTGGCGAAGATCGGCGCTGATGATCTGGCGGATAATTTCCATGACGCCACCGATGGCTCGCCCGAGGAAACGCTGGGGGCGCAGGACGGCTCCAACGTGACCGGCGGCGGCGCGGAGCCGGGCGAGGCGTCCGGTTCGATGGCGCCGGGCGCGATGGGCAAGGGCGAGGCGCTGGAGCAGTTCTGCACCGACCTGACCGAGCAGGCCCGCAACGGCGAGATCGACCCGATCGTGGGCCGGGACGAGGAAATCCGCCAGATCGTCGATATCCTGATGCGTCGGCGGCAGAACAACCCGATCCTGACCGGCGAGGCGGGTGTCGGCAAAACCGCAGTGGTCGAAGGCTTTGCCCTGCGGATCGCGCGCGGTGATGTGCCGCCGGCCCTGCATGATGTGCGGCTGCTGGTGCTGGACGTGGGGCTGCTGCAGGCCGGGGCCAGCATGAAGGGCGAGTTTGAGAACCGCCTGCGCCAGGTGATTGACGAGGTGCAGGCGAGCCCGGTGCCGATTGTGATGTTTGTCGATGAAACCCACACGCTGGTGGGGGCAGGGGGCGCGGCCGGCACCGGCGACGCGGCCAACCTGCTGAAACCGGCGCTGGCGCGCGGCACCCTGCGCACCATCGGCGCCACCACCTGGGCCGAGTACAAGAAATACATCGAGAAAGACCCGGCGCTGACCCGCCGCTTCCAGGTGGTCAAGGTCGATGAGCCGGATATCCCAAAGGCGGTGCTGATGATGCGCGGCATCGCCTCAATGCTGGAGCAGCACCACCGGGTGCAGGTATTGGATGAGGGGATCGAGGCCGCCGTCAGCCTCTCGGCCCGCTATATCCCGGCGCGGCAGCTGCCCGACAAATCGGTGAGCCTTTTGGACACCGCCTGCGCCCGCGTGGCGGTGAGCCAGCACGCGGTTCCGGCTGAGGTCGATGACAGCCAGCGCCGGATCGAGGCGCTGACCACCGAGCTGGAGATCATCGGCCGCGACGAGACCGCAGGCTATGAGGTCGCCGACCGGCGCGAGGCGGTGGAGGCCGCCAAGGCCGCCGAGGAGGAACGGCTGGCCGGGCTGACCGAGCGCTGGGACAAGGAAAAGGCGGTGGTCGAAGGCATTCTGGACCTGCGCGCCAAGCTCCGGGAGGGGGCCGCGCCCGTGGATGCTGCCGGGGATGCCGGGGACGACGCGGCGGAGGGCGCCGCCGGCAGCCCGCTGACGGAGGATGAACGCGCCAAGCTGATGCAGCAGCTGAAGGACAAGAACGCTGAGCTGGAGGCGCTGCAGGGCGACAGCGCGCTGATCCTGCCGATTGTGGACCACCAGGCGGTGGCGTCGGTGGTGGGCGACTGGACCGGCATTCCGGTGGGCCGCATGGTCAAGGATGAGATCGAAACCATTCTGAACCTGGAGGAGCATCTGGCGAAACGGGTGATCGGCCAGGACCACGCGATGAAAATGATCGCCAAGCGCATCCAGACCAGCCGCGCAGGCCTCGACAATCCGAACAAGCCGATCGGGGTATTCCTGCTGGCCGGCACCTCCGGCGTCGGCAAGACCGAGACCGCGCTGGCGCTGGCCGAGGTGCTCTATGGCGGCGAACAGAACGTCATCACCATCAACATGTCCGAATATCAGGAGGCCCATACCGTCAGCTCGCTGAAAGGGGCGCCTCCGGGCTATGTCGGCTATGGCGAGGGCGGGGTGCTGACCGAGGCGGTGCGGCGCAAACCCTATTCCGTGGTGCTGCTGGATGAAGTTGAGAAGGCGCATCCGGATGTGCATGAGATCTTTTTCCAGGTGTTCGACAAGGGCGTGATGGAAGACGGCGAAGGCCGCATCATCGACTTCAAGAACACGCTGATCCTGCTCACGTCGAATGTGGGCACCGAGACGATCATGGACCTGTGCTCCGATCCCGACCTGATGCCGGAGCCGGAGGGGATGGCGAAAGCCCTGCGCGACCCGCTGTTGAAGGTGTTCCCGCCGGCGCTGCTGGGGCGTCTGGTGACGATCCCCTATTACCCGCTTTCGCCCGGCATGATCGCGGAGATCACCAAGCTGCAGCTGGGCCGCATCCAGAAGCGGGTCGAGGAGGCGCATTCGGTGCCGGTGACCTATTCGGACGCTGTGGTCGACAAGATTGTCGAGCGCTGCCAGGAGCTGGAGTCCGGCGGCCGGATGATCGACGCCATCGTTACCAATTCGATGCTGCCGGATATCTCCAACGAGTTCCTGCGCCGCCTGATGGCGGGCACGGAGGTCAAGAAGGTCGAGATCGGCGTCACCGGCGGTGAGTTTTCATATTCATTCGAGTGACGCGGTGCCGGGCAGCCGGCACCCGTATTTAAATTAAAGAGTCACAAGGGAGAGACCTGATGGCCAAGACAACAACCGTTAAGCACAAGTTTTATGTCGTCGATCTGGTGCGGTCCAAACCCAAGCTGAATTACATCGAGATCCCGAAATACCGGGTTGATGTGGAGCTTGAAGTCACCACCAAGGGCACGCTGAAAAAGCCGGATCCGGCGCCGTCGACCAAACTGAAGCGCCTGGAAGAAGCCGGCATGGCCGAGCTGGAGCGCTATGAGAAGGTGATCACCGAAGAGGCGGTGAAGCTGGACGCCAAGGTCGGCAAGCTGATGGAGACGCCCGGGGCGGCGGCGCAGAAAGAAGCGGAAAAGATGATCCAGGCGACCAACGCCTCGATCAAGAACGCGATGGATTCGGCGGAAGGTGCCGCCCAGAAAGCCATCGAAGCGCGGCTTAAGAAAGAAGCCCAGGGCGACAAGCTGCTGAAGGAGGCGCGCGTCAAGACCACGCTCAAGGTGGGGCTGGGCACGATCAAGATCGCAGGCTCCGTGGCCAAGCTGGTGGCGACCTCCGGCGCGGATGTGACCTCTTACAAAACGATCGTGGTCGAGGTTGTGAAGCTGGGGATGGAGATTAATCAGCAGCTCAAGAACGAGGCCAAGCTGCGCAAGGACCTGTATACCGGGATCCAGGCCTATATCACCCTGCGCGGCACCGTTCTGATGCAGGCGGCGGAGCGGCAGGGGATCACCGACACCTCCGGCATTTCGGTGAAGAAGCCGATTGAGGCGATCAAGAAGCTGACCGCCAAGGCGCTGGCGATGGGGGATGAGGTGACCAAGGGCAAGGATGCCAAGTCCATCGCCAAGAACCTGCTGGATGCCACGGTCAAAGGGATCTCGGCCAAGGTGAATGACGCTGAGAAGGCCCGCAAAGCCTACCGCGAGCATACCACCAAGACGCGCAACAAGACCGACAGCCTGGGCGTTTCGGCGGACAAGCTGATGAAGAAGGTGCGCGCGTCGAAGACCCTGAAAGAGGGGGTGAAGCTGGGCGCCGAATGCATGACGCTGAAACGCGCCGCCAGTGAACTGGCTGCCAAGCTGAAGGACCGCGAGGCCTTTCTGGAGGAAATGCAGGCCCTGATGGAGGGCAACGGCATGAAGATCGACGACCAGACCACGATCCAGAAACTCAAGGAACTGGACAAGATGTCGATTGCTTCGGAAGCAACCACACTGATGGGGGCAATCAAAACCGTGAAGACCTTGGTGGACAACGTCAGCAAGGCGGTCGCCTGATCGGGACCGGCAAAGCAATGGCCCGGCCCAAAGCCGGCCGGGCCGCAGACAGG